>NZ_JAMYTU010000001.1:0-385812 GCF_040322615.1 Mesorhizobium sp. M0119 | reverse complement strand
AACAGGCCTTCCGGGTCGGCGCCCGACAGCGTGAACTCGTCGGTGTGGCAGATGCCGGTTGCCTTGATCTCGACCAGCACCTCGCCATCACGAGGGCCTTCGAGGTCGACCTCCATGATCTCCAGCGGCTTTCCGGCGGCGACGGCGACAGCGGCGCGCGTTTTCATCAGGCAATCCTCCCAAGACAACCCATAGAGTTTCACATTCCGGCATTGCTGCGGATGATCTCGGAGTCGAAGACCGCAACACGCTCATTCACCGCCGTATCTCAGCGAAAAGCCATAGGACTAAAGCAGACACGTAAGTCCACTTGCAGGGCTTTGATAAATCTTGTGGGGTCCGCTAAGCTCATTATGGGCACCTTGAATTCGCGCTGGTCCGGGAACAATCGGACTTTAGTGCAAGAATGGGCAGTTTTATCGATGACGAGCGCGGTGCCAGGCACTCTCGCGGCCTTTTTGTGCTTTTTTTTCCAGACCGCCAACGTTGCGGACGTGATGGCCCAGGAAGCGACGGGCAAGCAACCGGTCGCAACCCACAGGCCGGAAAGAAAGATAACCGAAATCAGAATAGGTTATTTGCGGGCCTACGCACCGCAACTGGCGCTTTCCCTGCTGGACCTGCCGCCACGCGACGAAGGTGTCGCCGGCGCCAATGTGGCGATCAGCGATAACAATACGACAGGAAAGTTCCTCAGCCAGAAATTCGGCCTCGACATAGCCGAGGTCAAGCCGGAGGCCGACGCGGCTCAGGCGTTCAACGAGCTGATTGCCAAAGGTGACCGCTATGTTGTCGCGGACCTCTCGGCCAGGCAATTGCTGTCGATCGCCGACATCGCCCGCGACAAGGGCGTTCTGGTCTTCAATGTCGGTGCCACTGACGACAGCCTGCGCGAGGAAGACTGCCGCATAAACATTTTCCATGTGGCGCCGACGCGAAGCATGCTGGCCGACGCGCTGGCGCAGTATCTCGTGGTAAAGAAATGGCCGAATTGGGTGCTGCTCTACGGTTCGCATGAGCGGGATCATCTCTATGCGGCCGCGTTGCGCCGCGCGGCGGCTCGCTTCGGCGGTCAGATCGTCGCCGAGAAGGAATTCAAAGACACTGGCACGGCGCGCCGCACCGACACCGGCGCTACGCAGATACAGCAGCAGATTTCCGTGTTCACGCAGGATCTGCCGGAGCATGACGTGGTGCTTGTCGCCGATGAGAGCGAGGTGTTCGGAACCTATGTGCCCTACCGCACCTGGACACCGCGGCTGGTCGGTGGCACGGCCGGTCTTGTCGCATCGTCCTGGCATCCCGCGAGCGAGCAATGGGGTGGCATTCAAATGCAGAGCCGTTTCCTGAGGACGACCGGCCGGCGAATGCTGTCCAAGGATATGTCGGCCTGGACGGCGGTGCGGGCGGTGGGCGAAGCCAGCACGCGGACCAATGGCGACGATCCGAAGAAGATCAGCGACTACATCCGCTCGGACGATTTCTCGGTCGCTGCCTTCAAGGGACAGAAGCTGACCTTCCGCAAGTGGAACCATCAGCTTCGCCAGCCAATCCTGCTCGGCGACACCGAATCGGTGGTCTCGACATCGCCACAGGAGGGTTATCTCCACCAAATCTCCGAGCTCGATACGCTCGGCGTCGATCAGCCGGAAACGAAATGCGTCCTTAAGTAGAACCAATCGGGAGGAATTTTCGTGCAGAGACGAGCTTGCGCACTCGCCATTCTCGCGACCGGCTTCATGGCCAATCCGGCGTGGGCTTACACCGTTTATGTCTCCAACGAGAAAGACAATACGATAACCGTCGTCGACACGGCGACGATGCAAGTGGTGAAGACCGTCGAAGTCGGCCAGAGGCCGCGCGGTATCACCATCTCGCACGACGGCAAGTTCATCTATTTGTGCGCCAGCGATGACGATACGATCGAAATCATCGATACCGCGACGCTGCAGATCGTGGGCACGCTGCCATCGGGCCCAGATCCCGAACTGTTCGTGCTTTCGCCGGACGGCAAGACGCTCTACGTCGCCAACGAGGATGACAATCTCGTCACCGCGATCAACATCGAGAGCAAGCAGGTCATGACCGAGATTCCCGTTGGGGTGGAGCCTGAAGGCATGGCCGTCAGTCCCGATGGCAAAACCATGGTCAACACCTCCGAAACCACCAGCATGGCGCATTTCATCGACACCGACAGCCATGAGGTGACCGACAATGTTCTGGTCGACACGCGTCCGCGCTTTGCGCAATTCAAGCCCGACGGATCACAGATCTGGGTCAGTGCCGAAATCGGCGGCACCGTCAGCGTCATCGACAGTTTCAAACGCGAGGTGGTGAAGAAGATCCAGTTCGCGATTGCGGGACTGCGGCCCGAAACCATCCAGCCGGTCGGCATCGCGATCAGCGTCGACGGCAAGAAAGCCTATGTCGCGCTCGGCCCAGCCAACCACGTCGCCGTCATCAATACCGAAACCTACGAGGTGGAAAAATATATCCTGGTCGGCCAGCGCGTCTGGCATCTCGACTTCACCCCCGATCAGAAGACGCTGATCACCACCAACGGCAATTCCAACGACATTACCTTCATCGATACGGCGACGGACGAGCCGGTTCAATCGGTCACGGTGGGCCAGCAGCCTTGGGGCGTGGCCATATCGCCCCACTAGACCGCAGCGATTATCAGGGAGGCCGACATGACAAATCTTTGCCGCGGGGATGTTGCAAGTGCACTAGATCACCAGCGCGCCCCGAAGGAGCCAGCGGCATGCAGCATGTAAGGACAAGCGGACCTGGAGAGGAGGTGGCGGCGCTCGATCTTGCCGGTATCAGCCATTCCTATGGTCCGAAGCGGGCGCTCCACGACGTCTCATTCTCGATCGCGCCGGGAACTTTCACCGTTCTGCTCGGCCTCAACGGCGCCGGCAAGACAACTTTGTTCTCACTGATCAGCCATCTTTACGGCACTCGCCGCGGATCGATCCGCATCTTCGGCCATGATGTCAGCCGGGCTTCGGGCGAAGCGCTCAGACGTGTCGGCATCGTGTTCCAGGCACGTACGCTCGACCTCGACCTCAGCGTCCACCAGAACCTCTCCTACCACGCCTCGCTGCATGGCATTGGCGGACACCAAGCCCGGCAGCGCATTGCCGCGCTGCTGGACATAGTCAACATGCAGGGCCGTCAGCATGACAAGGCACGCAGTCTTTCCGGCGGCCAAATGCGGCGCATCGAGATCGCGCGGGCGCTGCTCCACCGCCCTTCCCTGCTGTTGCTCGACGAGGCGACGGTCGGTCTCGACATCCAGTCGCGTGCGGGCATTTTGGCCACCATCCGCAAGCTCGTCGAAACCGAGGGCATCGGCGTGCTGTGGGCGACGCATCTGATCGATGAGGTCGAAGACGGCGACCATGTCGTCGTGCTGCGGCAGGGCGACCTGGTTGCCAAGGGTAAGGTGGCCGATGTCGTTGGGACGAGCGGTGCCAGTTCGATCCGCGACGCCTTTTCCAGGCTCAACCGCATCGAAACAAGCGGCATCGCGGAGATGTCGCCATGAGCGCTCCCGCAATGCCCGCAAAAGTCGCCGCCCTCACGCCGGTGAAGTTCGAACAATTTGGGCTCCGCCACTACCTCATTTGCCTCAAAGGGATCGTCGTGCGGGAGTGCCTGCGCTTCCTGCACCAACGCGAGCGCTTCATATCCTCGCTGGTTCGGCCGCTCGTCTGGCTGTTCATTTTTGCAGCCGGATTCCGGCAGGTGCTCGGTGTATCGATCATCCCGCCCTACAAGACCTACGTGCTCTACGAGGTCTACATCACGCCGGGCCTGTGCGGCATGATTCTGCTGTTTTCGGGTATGCAGTCTTCCTTGTCGATGGTCTATGACCGCGAAATGGGCAACATGCGCACCCTGCTGGTCAGCCCCTTCCCGCGTTGGTTTTTACTGATCTCGAAGATGCTCGCCGGTGTCGCCGTGTCGATCGCGCAGGTTTACGCGTTCCTGATCGTTGCTTGGTTCTGGGGCGTCAAGGCGCCGCCGCTTGGCTATCTCACCGTACTGCCGGCGCTGTTCCTGTCAGGCATGATGCTGTGCGCGCTCGGCATGCTTTTGTCCTCGATGATCAAGCAGCTCGAAAACTTCGCCGGCATCATGAACTTCGTCATCTTTCCCGGCTATTTCGCTTCTCCGGCACTCTATCCCTTGTGGCGTATCCAGGAGGCTAGCCCCCTGCTCTACAAAATCTGCCTCGCCAATCCGTTTACTTACGCTGTCGAACTGATCCGCTTCGCCTTCTACGGCCAGGTTGAGTGGCTGTCGCTGGGCGTCGTTGCCGGCTGCACGCTGCTGTTCCTTGCCGCCGCCATCATCGCCTACGACCCTTCGCGCGGCCTGATGACCCGCAAACAGGACACGGGAGGAAATGCCTGATGGCACGAATGAGCCTTGTTCGCGGCCTGGCTCTGGTTGCCATGCTCGCGCCGGGCGTCAACGCCATGGCAGCCAACCCCGATCCAGACTGGCCCTGCATACAGCGCAAGGTGCCGCAACTCTCGCTCGGCCAGATCTGGAGTGGACCGGACCTTCCTTCAGCGGCGAAGGACTGGTTGAACGACCCCACCATCTCCGCCCTGGTCGAGGAGCTGGCAGCTCGCCGGATGCCGATTGCGGAAGCTCAAAAGAAGATCAAGGATTTCGCCGCCTCCTTGCCGGCCGAGCAACTTGCACCCAAAATGGCGATGCTGGTGCAAGGCATGTTCGATCACATGGACGCCGAGCGCTCGCAGGTGATCTCCGGCATTTCCCGTTACGCCCACAAGCAGCTCGAAATGGCCGCCGCCTTGCGCAAGGAAGCGTCCGATGTCGATGCGTTGCGGGCAAAGCCGGATCCAGATCCCGAAGAGATCGATCGGCGAACCGAACAGCTGAAATTCGCAACGCGAATTTTCAATGAGCGCGTCCAATCACTGACCTACGTCTGTGAAGTGCCGACGATAATCGAGCAGCGGCTCTATCAATTGTCCAAGGTCGTCTCGGAAACGCTCGCCGCGAAGAAGTAGGACCTCATTCGATCTTTGCGGCGGATATCACGATCCACGGCCGGGCAGCACGCGCCAGCGCTGAACGAAATAACCGGGATGCGTCTCGATCCACTGGGCTACCAGCGATTGCGCCTGCATGAAGGCGGTCCCGGGATTCATTGCCAGGCCGTCCACCATCTGTTCGCGTTGTTCACAGGTCTGCGGCACATCCGTCAGGCAGACCATCATAACGAGCGTGTAAAGCATTACCCCTAGTCCCCCTCGAATCCCGAACCCCATGCCCGGGAGTTTCCGTGATACCGACCAGTCTGCAGGGGTCGCACATACGGATCGCTTACGGGTGTGAAAAGAACGTGGCCCCCGCTCTTTCGCGCCGCAATATAACATGACGCTAATCTAACGCCAACGACCACAGGGCTCAGTCGCGGACGCGGGCGCATCGAACATGCGCGTCCGGCTGTGCCAATGCCAAAAAAGTGAACTCGTGGAACGCGCTCTCCCACGGGTTCGACCGAAACAGGAATATCATTGTTGTCGACCTCAGACCGGCAGCCCGTTCTGCTTTCGCAGGCTTTTGTCGAATGCGGATGCGGGGACGAAACGGCGCAGGAAACTGACCTGGCGCGCCATTTTTCCAGCCGCATAGCGCCTCTTCGGAGCGGGATCGGTCGCAGCCGCCAAAACGGTCCTGGCTACCATTTCCGGCGCATCGCCTTTTTCCATGGCTTTCCGCACAGCTGCATTCATGCCAGCGCGCGCGGAGTCATAGATATCAAGCAACTGATCCGGCCTGGCGAGATTTTCTTCAAATGAGGTGCGGGTATAGGCGGGCTCCACCAACACGACGCGAATTCCGAAAGTACGCAGTTCGTGGTCGAGCGATTCGGAATAGCCCTCAACGGCATGCTTGGTCGACGAATAAAGCGCGAAATAGGGAGCTGGAATGAACCCCTGCACCGAGCTCAAATTGACGATTCTGCCCTTGCCTTGACGGCGCATTGTCGGCAACACTGCTTTGGTTACTCGCATAACGCCAAAGACGTTCACGTCAAATAACGACTTGGCCTGGGCCATCGAGGACTCCTCCGCGCCACCAAGCAGGCCAACGCCGGCATTGTTGACGAGCAGGTCGATGCGCCCGGTCTCGGCCAGCACGTCCTGGACAAGTTTCGCCACGGACGTGTCATCGGTCACGTCGCAGGCCAGCATGGTAACGCCGTCGGATCGGTCGGCGACCGCGCGACGGCTGGTTCCGAACACGCGAAAGCCCGCGTTCTGCAGGGCTTTGGCCGTTGTGTGCCCGATGCCGCTGGATGCCCCGGTCACCAGGGCGACGCCTAGATTGGTCTTGTTCATGGAGGTCACTTTCTTCGTATTGGATTGGCGTGGGAGAAGCACGAAAGGTCGGAGCGAAAGGCGTCAATCATGAGCGCCTCCGGTGCTCGCGCCGGCCAGATCATCCGTGCAGCGCCGGAACAGCGCGCTGGCATTAACGCCTCCGAAGCCGAAGCCATTGGAGATTGCATAGCCCATCGCCATCGGCCGGGCCCGGTTTGCGACGAAGTCGATCCCGTCGCCGGCCGGATCGGGAGCGCTCAGATTGAGGGTCGGCGGTGCCATCTGATCCCTGAGCGCCAGGATTGCGAAGATTGCTCCGAGACCGCCGGCGGCTCCGAGCAGGTGTCCGGTCGCCGATTTCGTTGCACTGACAGCTATCGCGAAATCGCGCCCGAACACGCTCTTGATCGCTTCGATCTCACCCAGATCGCCTACCGGCGTGGAGGTCGCATGGGCATTGAGATGACGAACCTCGCGGGGCGAAATCCCTGCTTGGGCGATTGCGATCTCCATGGCCCGGCGCGCACCGTCGCCGTCCTCGGGACCGGAGGTGACGTGATGAGCATCCGCCGTCGTGCCGTAGCCGACAAGCTCGGCCAGCGGTCTTGCGCCGCGGGCCAGCGCGTGGCTCAATTCCTCGATGACCAGCATGCCGGCTCCTTCGCCCATGACGAAGCCGTCCCGCGACTTGTCGAACGGTCGGGAGGCCTCATCAGGACGGTGATTAAAGGAGGTCGAAAGAGAGCGTGCCGCGGCAAACCCACCAAGGCTGACAAGATTCATGCATGCTTCCGTCCCGCCGCACACGGCAATATCGGCTTCATTGGCGCGGATTAGGCGAGCCGCATCGCCGATCGCCTGAATGCCGGCCGCGCACGCCGTCACCGGTGCACCGAGCGGACCTTTGAAGCCATAGCGGATCGAGATGTGGCCTGCCGCGAGGTTCACCAGGAAGGACGGCACCGTAAAAGGTGATAGACGGCGGACGCCGCGCCGGTCGACTGTGCGCACCGCCTCGGTTATGGCCGGGAACCCGCCGACGCCCGAGGCGATGATCGTGGCCGTGCGCAAGCGATCCGCTTCCGAGGCGGGGGCCCATCTTGCTTGGGCGAGCGCCTCTTGTGCCGCCGCCAGCGCAAAGAGAATGAACCGGTCTACCTTGCGCTGATCCTTCAGCGGAAGGACGGCTTCCGGATCGAAACCAGCGTCCGGATCTTCTTCTGTGGAGGGCACCACCCCGCCGACCTTCGCCGGCAGGTCGCCCACCACATTATCCGGAAGCCTCCGGATGCCCGAGCGGCCCGCCAGGAGACGCGACCAGGACGTTTCAACATCGGCAGCAAGGGGCGTGACCGCTCCCATGCCCGTAACAACAATCCGTCGCATCTATTTTCCTATCAGTTTGGCGCGCCGCCGGCGCCGCGACGCCGTTCAAGCGCCGGCTGATTCACGAACCTGATTGGCCGCCGCATCCAGAAAGGCCTGCGCGAGGTCAGGATCGTTGATAACGCGCGATAACATCAGCGCACCGACCATCGTCGAGAGAATGGCCATGGCCTTGCCATCGAACTCCCCGCCATTGGCCTCGGCAACGAAACGGCCGAGGATCTCGAGATGCTCCTTGATCCCGGCTTCGAACGGCGCCTTCACGTCCATGCCCTGTCTGGCGGCATCCGAGCCGAGCGCCACGATCGGGCAGCCGTCCATCTTTTCTCCGCGATGATCCATACTGAGATAGAACGCGATCACCGCGCCAAGCGGATCATCGGGGTTTGCCGCAGTCGCGGCCGACCATCGATACGTGGCGCTCTCCATCGCCCGCCTGGACGCCTGCGCCGCCAGGTCGTCCTTGGATGCGAACTGCTTGTAAAACGCGCCTTGGGTCAGTCCGGCACCCTTCATCAGATCCTTAAGGCCGATACCGTCAAAGCCGCGCTCCCGAAAAAGGCGGCTTGCCACGTTGATTACGGTTTCGCGGTTTTCCGCTGCCCGAGCACGACTTACGCGCATCGTTGACCTCTTTTTTTAGATTGCGTTCGTAATCTATAGCCTATATAGAGTTCGAACGCAATCTAAAAAGGAGATACGAAAATGATCCGCAAAACCCTGAGCGCATCGCTCCTGCCCGCGCTGTTTCTTGCGACCCCGGCTTTTGCCGAGGAAGCCACCATCGGACGCACGATCGAAGGCGGCAGCCTGCACGAGGGTCACCTTGACATGGTGGTCTACTACGTCTCGGTCGACGGCGACCTCCTGGAGGTCACCGCCACCTTTGCGCCGAAGACCGGGGGCGATCCCCTGCGCGTCGTCATGGGTCTCGCCAACGATGACTCCGTGGCCTTTTCCATGCCGGGCCACCAGGGCTCGCTTTACGCGTTCTCAAGGTCCGGCGAGCAGGTGACGGTCTCGACCGAGACTGACATGGATCTGCGAGCCGACGCGACAATGCGCTGACCCGACGTGCAGACCGCGACCTGCGTGCTGCGGACCGTGGGCTCTCGCGTCCGCGCGCCGACGTAGAGGTCGAACGCAATCTACTCGATATGAGGAGATGGGCATGAAAACGAGACCCGCCATTGTGCTGGCGGGCGTCCTGTTCGGATGGTCCTCCCGAGAGCGCTAGGAGCAGGCAAAAGCCGCATTAGAGACCGCCACAGCAGCAGCCACCGGACAGATACCAATAAGGTTCCACCGGATCAACGCCAGCGTTCCCCAAGGGCGGCGAGCATCATCAGAATCAGCGGACGGAGCGCCACGGTGCCTTCGATCACGCCATCGAATAAGCTTGAGGAGAGGTCAAATGCTATACAGTTATTTTGTCGAGAAATCGATTCGAGACAGCTTCGACCACGTCAACAACCATCGCTGGGATGAGGCGGTGAAGGCACTCGCGCCGCATGTCCATCACCGCGTTTCCGGCGCCCACGCGCTTGGTGGTGAGCGCCACGACAAAGAAGCCATGCGCCGCTGGTTTGAGCGCCTCGGCCGCGTCCTGCCCAATCTCCATCTCACGGTCAACCACATCTGGGTGAAGGGCTGGCCGTGGCATACCACCGTGTTTGCCCAGTGGGACGGCACCGCAACGCTGCTCAATGGCGACGCGTCGTACGTCAACCGTGGTCTCCACGTGTTCACCCTGCGATGGGGCAGAGTCTATGCACTTGAGGAATTTTACGATTCACAAGCAGCGGCCCGCGGTCTTGCCAACCAAGCGGCAGCTGGCCTCGAAGAAGCTGTCGCCGAACCAATTGTAGGCTAGCAGAAGCTCAGTCAAAGCCCACCCGTTCCGTGAACGCGGTGCGCACCCCGTGGCCCTCACCGCTTGGATGGCGGTCGCCTCGGCTCCGCAAATGCGTGCCACCAGCGATGCCTCCCGATCCTCGGCTTATGAACATCGGTCTACAGGTCACAGCCGATCAGTAGCTGACGCACGCCATCGTTTGTGGAAAGTGTTTGCCTGGACCGCGCGCCCTAACTCGCGCGGCCTCTAGTGTTCGGTTCCTCGTGCGGATAGAGCTTGCCGAACAGCGGCAGGTACATCGCGCCCTTGCGCATCAGAAAATCGTGGAAGGTCGCCATCGCCGGCGAGATCGCGTGATCGCTGCGCATCACCGAAAACCATTGCCGGCGGATCGGCATGCCGACAACGTCGAGGATGACCAGCCGGCCAGCCTCGATTTCCGCGGCGATGGTGTGGGCAGAGATGAAGGCGATGCCGAGCCCGGCCATCACCGCCTGTTTGATCGTCTCGTTCGAGCCCATCTCGACGCCGAGATCGTCGATGCGGCCAGGCACGTCGCTCAAGAATATTTCCAGCGAGATGCGCGTGCCGGAGCCGGACTCGCGAATGAGGAAATGTTCCTGGGCGATCCGCTCCTTGGATATCTCGCGCACCGAGGCCAGCGGGTGGTCCGGCGGCGCGATGATGACCAGCGGATGATCGCCGAAGACCGAGGCACGCACCGGGACTTCCTTCGCCGGGCGTCCCATCAGCGCGATGTCGATGTCGTGATTCTTCAGATTGTCGATCGTCTCGGCGCGATTACCAATGGCAAGCCGCATGTCGATGTCGGGATGTTCCTTCATGAAGGCAGCCATCAGCCGCGGTGCGAAATATTTGGCCGTGGAAACGACACCGAGCCGCAAGCTGCCGGCGCGCACGCCCTTGATTGCATCCATCTTGTCTTCGAGCAGACGAAGCCGCTCCTCGATGGCCTGTGCGGTCTCGACGAAGGCAAGACCTGCGGCAGTGGGACGCATACCGTCGGCCGTCCGGTCAAACAGGGCCAGCTGGAACTCTTCCTCAACCTGCCGCAACTGGATCGTCACCGCTGGAGGAGACAGGCCTAACACTTTGGCCGCACTGACGATTCTCCCGTGGGCGACGATTGCCTGAACGGTCTTGAACTGCTTGAGCGTGAGGTTTCTCATGCCGCATACTAAAATTTTTTTAGTGCTAAAGTAAAGTTATTGAATTTTACTTATCCAGCATCGTTTGTTTTCATTCCGCAATCCGGCCGATCCGAGGAGAGGCGGCAGGATCGGGAGGTTACGATGCCAGCGGCAACGCTCGACGCTTTTCTGAACTCCTATCTCGGCGAGCCGGACGAACTGCGTTCCGCGGTCGTAATGACCGTCCGTCGGCTGACGCAGGCGGCCACCACGATCCGCAACACCATCAATCAAGGGGTACTCGGTACCGCGTTTGCCGGAACCCGTGGCGCCAATGCTGACGGCGATGTTCAGAAGGATCTCGATGTCTTCGCCGACGACATCTTTCTCGATGCCATGCGCCACGCTCCGGTCGCGCTCTACGCTTCCGAGGAACTGGACCAGCCAGTGCTTCTCGACAGGCAAGCGCCTCTTGCCATCGCCATCGACCCGCTGGACGGCTCTTCCAACATCGACACCAACGTGTCGATTGGAACGATCTTCTCGCTTCTCCCTGCAACTGGCGCGCCGGATGGGAATCCGGCCGCCTCATTTTTGCAGGCAGGGGTGAACCAACTGGGCGCCGGTTTCTTCATCTACGGGCCGCAGCTGGCGCTCGTTCTGTCTCTCGGCAGCGGCACGCATGTCTTCGTTCTCTCAGCCAGGCTCGGCACCTTCGTCCAGGCCTACGAGAGCCGGGTCATCCCCCAGCGTACCCAGGAATTTGCCATCAACGCCGCCAACTACCGGCACTGGGACGAGGCGGTGCGGCTCTACATCGACGACTGCCTCGAAGGCACCGAAGGCCCACGCGAGAAGGACTTCAACATGCGCTGGATCGCCTCCCTGGTCGCCGACTGCTACCGCATATTGATGCGCGGCGGCGTATTCCTGTATCCAGGCGACAAGCGCAAGGGCTACAGGCAGGGGCGACTTCGCCTCGTCTATGAGGCAAACCCGATCGCCTATCTCGTCGAACAGGCTGGCGGTGGGGCCACCGACACGATCACCCGCATCCTCGAAATCGAACCCGAGAGCCTGCACCGGCGCGTGCCCATGATTTTCGGATCGGCGCGGGAAGTCGCGCGCATCACCCGCTACCACACCGAGCCGAGCGCCATCGGCGAGCGCGCGCCGCTGTTCAGCCGCCGCGGCCTTTTCAGAGCCTGAATACCATGTCGGCAAAGCACCCCATCATTACCATCACCGGGTCGTCGGGCGCAGGCACTACCTCTGTCAAGCGCATCTTCGAGCTGATCTTCCGGCGCGAGAACATCGGGGCCGCCTTCATCGAAGGCGATGCTTTCCATCGCTACGACCGCGCCACGATGAAGGCGAAGGTGGCCGAGGAGGAAAAGGCGGGCAATCCGAACTTCACCCACTTCCACGCCGAGGCCAATGAACTGGCAATCCTCGAAGAGGTATTCGAGGAATATGGCCGCCGGGGAACCGGAAAGACCCGCACATACATCCATGACGAGGATGAGGAGAAGCAGTACGGCACGCCGCCAGGACATTTCACCGAATGGCGCGAATTTCCGCCGAGCGACCTGCTCTTCTACGAGGGCCTGCATGGCTGCGTCGTCACCGATAAGATCAACCTGGCCAGGCACGCGGACCTTAGGATCGGCGTGGTGCCGGTCATAAATCTCGAATGGATCCAGAAGATCCATCGCGACCGCGCAACGCGCGGCTATTCCACCGAGGCGGTGATGGACGTGATCCTGCGCCGCATGCCGGACTATGTCCGCTACATCGTCCCGCAGTTTTCGCAGACCGCCATCAACTTCCAGCGCGTGCCGATCGTCGACACGTCCAATCCATTCATCGCGCGCTGGATTCCGACGCCCGACGAATCGATGCTGGTTATCCGCTTCGCCAATCCCCGTGGCATCGATTTCCCCTACCTGCTTTCGATGATCCACGATTCGTTCATGTCGCGGCCGAATTCCATAGTGGTGCCCGGCAACAAGCTCGACCTCGCCATGCAGCTGATCCTGACGCCGCTCATCCTGCAATTGATCGAACGCAAGAACCGTGTGTCGTGAGGAGGACGCCATGAACAGCCAAACAGCAGCACTGAAACCCGTCGCCGCCGTCTCGGAACGCGATATGGCCAACGCCATTCGCGCGCTGGCGATGGACAGCGTCCAAAAGGCCAATTCCGGTCATCCGGGCATGCCGATGGGCATGGCCGATGTCGCGACGGTGCTGTTCAGCCGCTTCATCAATATCGATCCGTCGGCCCCCAACTGGCCCGATCGCGACCGCTTCGTGCTTTCGGCCGGGCACGGCTCGATGCTGCAATATGCGCTGCATTACCTGCTCGGCTACGAGGACATGCCGATCGAGGAGTTGCAGCGGTTTCGCCAGTTGGGCAGCCGCACCGCCGGACATCCGGAATATGGCCATGCGCTTGGCATCGAGACGACGACGGGCCCGCTTGGACAAGGCATTTCGACCGCTGTCGGCATGGCGCTGGCGGAGCGCATGCTTGCTGCCCGCTACAGTGCCGATCTCGTCGACCACTTCACCTATGTGATCGCCGGCGACGGCTGCCTGCAAGAAGGCATCAGCCACGAAGCGATCGACCTTGCCGGTCACCTGAAGCTCTCCCGGCTGATCGTCTTCTGGGACGACAATGCGATCTCGATCGACGGACCGACTTCGCTGTCGACATCGATGGACCAGCCGGCACGGTTCAAAGCCGCCGGATGGCATGTCCAATCGGTGGACGGCCACGACACCGAAACCGTTGCGGCGGCAATCGAAGCGGCGCAGCAGTCGGATCGGCCGTCCCTGATCGCCTGCCGCACGGTGATCGGCAAGGGCGCGCCCAATCTGGGCGGCTCGGAGAAGACGCATGGCGCGCCGCTCGGCGATGCCGAGATCGCCGCGACGCGCGAAAACATCGGCTGGGCCTACGCGCCGTTCGAGGTGCCGGACGACATCCTTTTCACCTGGCGCGAAATTGCCGAGCGCGGGCAAGCCACACGGCACGCCTGGGAGCAGCGGCTTGCCGCCTCGCCGCGGCGCCAGGCCTTTGAGAGCGCGGTCGCCGGCAACCTGCCCGGCGCGGTCTTCGAAGCGCTCGGCGCTTTCCGCAAGGAGCATGTCGAGAAGGCGACCAAGGTTGCAACGCGAAAAGCCTCCGAAATGGCGCTCGGCGCCATCAACGCCGCAACCGACCTGACCGTCGGCGGCTCCGCTGATCTGACGCATTCGAACCTGACGATCACCAAGGGCATGGATCGCATAGCGCCTGATGACTATGCCGGCCGCTACATTCACTATGGCATCCGCGAGCACGGCATGGCCGCGGCCATGAACGGCATCGCACTGCATGGCGGCTTCGTGCCTTATGGCGGCACGTTCCTGTGCTTCGCCGACTATGCGCGCGGCGCGATGCGGCTCTCGGCGCTCATGGGCCAGCGCATCATCTATGTGATGACGCATGATTCCATCGGTCTCGGCGAGGACGGCCCGACCCACCAGCCGGTCGAGCACCTGGCGATGCTGCGGGCCACGCCGAACCTCAACGTCTTCCGTCCGGCCGACATCATCGAAACGGCGGAGTGCTGGGAACTGGCCCTGAAGAGCGAGAACCGGCCGAGCGTGCTGGTGCTCTCCCGCCAGAACCTGCCGATGCTGCGCCAGACAGACAGCGACGAGAACCGGTCGAGCCAGGGCGCTTACATCCTGCGCGAGCCGCCCGAGCACCGCGCCGTGACGCTGATCGCCACCGGCTCGGAGGTCGAGATTGCCGTTGCCGCCGCTGAACGGCTGGAGACCGAGCACGGCATCGCCGCCGCGGTCGTCTCGATGCCGTGCTGGGAGCTTTTCGAGGAACAGGATGCGGACTACCGGAAGTCCGTCCTCGGTTCGGCGCCACGCATTGCCGTCGAAGCAGCAGCACGGCTCGGCTGGGACCGCTGGATAGGCGACACCGGCATTTTCGTCGGCATGGCCGGTTTCGGCGCCAGCGCCCCTGCCCCGGATCTCTACCGGCATTTCGACATCACGCCCGAAGCCGTCGCGGCAGCGGCGCTGAAGCTCATCATCTAGGAGGACGACCATGGCCCGCATCACCCTTCGCCAGCTTCTCGACCATGCCGCCGAGCACGGCTACGGGGTGCCGGCATTCAACATCAACAACATGGAACAGGGCCTCGCCATCATGGAGGCCGCCAGGGCCTGCGATGCGCCGGTCATCATCCAGGCCTCGCGCGGCGCCCGTTCCTATGCCAACGACATCATGCTGGCCAAGATGATGGAGGCGTTGACCGAAATCCATCCGGCCATTCCGCTATGCATCCATCAGGATCACGGCAACAACGAAGCCACCTGCCTGTCGGCGATCCGCCACGGCTTCACCTCGGTGATGATGGACGGGTCGCTGATGGCGGACGCCAAGACCCCGGCGAGCTACGATTACAACGTCGCCATCACCGAACGTGTCGCACGCATGGCGCATTGGGTCGGCGCCTCGGTCGAAGGCGAGCTCGGCGTGCTCGGCTCGCTGGAAACCGGCCAGGGCGAGGCCGAGGACGGGCACGGCGCCGAAGGTGCGCTTTCCCACGACCAGCTTTTGACCGATCCCGATCAGGCGGTCGACTTCGTGACCGCCACCCGGGTCGACGCGCTGGCGATCGCCTGCGGTACCTCGCACGGCGCCTACAAATTCAGCCGCAAGCCCGACGGCGGCATCCTGGCCATGCAGGTGATCGAGGCGATCCACGAAAAGCTGCCCAACACGCATCTGGTCATGCACGGCTCTTCCTCCGTGCCGCAGGAACTGCAGGACATCATCAACAACTATGGCGGCGAGATGCCCCAGACCTTTGGCGTCCCAGTCGAGGAGATCGAGCGCGGCATCCGCTACGGCGTGCGCAAGGTCAACATCGACACCGATTGCCGAATGGCCATGGCCGGGCAGTTCCGCCGCGTCGCGACGGAGGACCCGCGCGAATTCGATCCGCGAAAGTTCCTGAAACCCGCCATGGACGCGCTGCGCAACCTTTGCCGTGATCGTTTCGAACGCTTCGGCACCGCAGGCCATGCGTCGAAGATCAGGGTGATCGCGATGGATGAGATGGCGAAACGTTACGCCGCAGGAAAGCTAGACCCCCATATCGCAACCGCGAAAGCCGCCTGAGCGGCAAACAGGAGACCTGCCATGAACAAGATCGACATGCAGTCAGCAGGCACGCTCAAGGAAGGCAAGGAACGCTACAGGTCGGGCGTCATCCCCTACAAGAAGATGGGCTACTGGGAGCCGGACTACCGGCCCAAGGAGACCGACCTGATCGCCATGTTTCGGATCACGCCGCAGCCCGGCGTCGACCACGAGGAGGCGGCCGCCGCCATCGCCGGTGAATCCTCTACCGCGACATGGACCGTGGTGTGGACCGACAGGCTGACCGCCTGCGAGCTCTACCGCGCCAAGGCGTTCAAATCCGAGCCGGTGCCGAACACAGGTCCAGGCACCAGGATCGAGCAGCAGTACTTCGCCTATATTGCCTACGACCTCGACCTGTTCGAGCCAGGCTCCATCGCCAACTTGACTGCATCGATCATCGGCAACGTGTTCGGCTTCAAGGCCGTCAAGGCCTTGCGGCTCGAGGACATGCGCATCCCGGTGGCTTACCTCAAGACATTCCAGGGCCCGGCGACCGGCATCGTGGTGGAACGCGAGCGGCTCGACAAGTTCGGCCGGCCGCTGCTCGGCGCGACGACGAAGCCGAAGCTTGGCCTATCAGGTCGCAACTACGGCCGCGTCGTCTACGAGGCGCTGAAGGGTGGCCTCGACTTCGTCAAGGACGACGAGAACATCAACTCGCAGCCCTTCATGCACTGGCGCGACCGTTTCCTCTACTGCATGGAGGCTGTGAACAAGGCGTCGGCCGCCACCGGCGAAGTCAAGGGCCATTATCTCAACGTCACCGCCGGCACGATGGAGGAGATGTACGAGCGCGCCGAATTTGCAAAACAGCTTGGCTCCTGCATCGTCATGATCGACCTCGTCATTGGCTATACGGCGATCCAGTCGATGGCCAAGTGGGCACGCCGCAACGACATGATCCTGCACCTGCACCGGGCCGGCAACTCGACCTATTCGCGCCAGAAGAACCACGGCATGAATTTTCGCGTCATCTGCAAATGGATGCGGATGGCCGGCGTCGATCACATCCATGCCGGCACGGTGGTCGGCAAGCTGGAAGGCGACCCGCTTATGATCAAGGGGTTTTATGACACGCTGCGCGAGGAGCGCACGCCGCAGAACCTCGAAACCGGGCTGTTCTTCGATCAGGACTGGGCCTCGCTCAACAAGGTGATGCCCGTCGCCTCGGGCGGCATCCATGCCGGCCAGATGCACCAGTTGATCCATTATCTCGGCGAGGACGTCATCCTGCAGTTCGGCGGCGGCACGATCGGCCATCCGGACGGCATCCAGGCCGGCGCGACGGCCAATCGCGTCGCGTTGGAGGCGATGATCCTCGCCCGCAACGAGGGCCGTGACTATCTGCGCGAAGGGACCAAAATCCTCGAACAGGCGGCCAGATGGTGCACGCCGCTCAAGGCGGCCTTGGAGACGTGGAAGGACGTCACCTTCAACTACGAATCGACAGACACGGCCGACTTTGTGCCAACCGCAACGCCGAGCTTCTAGACGAAAGGAACCGTCGCCATGATGACCAATCCCGGAAACAAGGTCACGCAGGGACAGTTTTCGTTCCTGCCCGAGCTGACCGACGAGCAGATTTCGGCGCAGATCAAATACGCGCTGAAAAACCACTGGGCGGTCAGCGTCGAATACACGGACGATCCGCATCCGCGAAACACCTATTGGGAAATGTACGGCAACCCGATGTTCGACCTGAGGGACCCGGCGGGCATCCTGCTTGAAATCAACAATTGCCGGAAAGCCATGCCCAACATGTATGTCCGGGTCACCGCCTTCGATTCGACCAAGGGCTGGGAAGCGCCGCGCATGTCATTTATCGTCAACCGGCCACCCCATGAGCCCGGGTTCCGGCTGCTGCGCCAGGAGCGTGACGGGCGCAGCCAGGGCTATTCGATCGTGCCTTATGCGACCGACAAGCCCGAAGGCGAGCGGAGCTAGACGAAACCATGCTGGACGCGATAGCAAAGGGCGCTGCCGCGCAGGGCGAATCGGTTGATCTGCAGGCCGAGTTCGAGGCATCCAACATCGACGAGGTGATGGAAAAGCTCGACCGCGAACTCGTTGGCCTGAAGCCCGTCAAGAACCGCATCCGCGAGATCGCCGCGCTGCTCCTGGTCGACCGGCTTCGCCGCAAGTTCGGCCTGACCTCGGGCGCGCCGACGCTGCACATGAACTTTACGGGAAATCCCGGCACCGGAAAGACTACCGTGGCGCTCAGGATGGCCGAAATCCTGCATCGTCTCGGCTATGTCCGCGAAGGGCACATGGTCGCGGTGACGCGCGACGATCTCGTCGGCCAGTATGTGGGCCACACCGCGCCCAAAACCCGCGAAGTGATCAAGCGCGCCATGGGCGGGGTGCTTTTCATCGATGAGGCCTACTATCTCTACAAGCCCGAGAACGAACGCGACTACGGCCAGGAATCGATCGAAATCCTGCTGCAATGCATGGAAAACAACCGTGACGATCTGGTTGTGATTCTTGCCGGCTACAAGGACAAGATGGACCGCTTCTTCGACAGCAATCCCGGCATGCGCTCGCGTATCGCCCATCACCTCGATTTTCCCGACTACGGCGTCAGCGAACTCAAATCAATCGCCGAGATCATGCTGGCGGAACAGAATTACCGTCTCAGTGAAGCGGCGGCCAAGGCGCTCGAAGAGTATCTCCCGATCCGCATGCGGCTGCCGCATTTTTCCAACGCCCGCTCCGTTCGCAATAGCCTCGACCGGGCGCGGCTTCGCCAGGCCAGCCGGCTTTTCGCGTCGCGCGACCGTGCGTTGACGAAAACCGACCTTATCACCATCGAGGAATCCGATATTCGCGGCAGCCGCGTATTCGCGGAAGGTAAGCTCGAAGGCGAACCGGAGACGAAGGCGCGCTGACAAGATGACGGCGGTTGGTGTGCAGCGACCGGAAACGGACGACAGAATGGGAGCCGACGAACCATGGATACTAAGACAATCATCGCGCCCTCGGTGCTTTCCGCGGACTTCTCGCGGCTCGGCGACGAGGTCGAAGCGGTCGTCCGGGCGGGTGCCGATTGGATCCATCTCGATGTGATGGATGGCCATTTCGTGCCCAACATCACCTTCGGTCCGCCGGTGGTCAAGGCGATCCGTAATCGAACGGACAAGGTCTTCGACTGCCACCTGATGATCGCGCCGGCCGACGCCTATCTCGGCGCCTTCGCCGATGCCGGCTGCGACATCATTACAGTGCATGCCGAGGCCGGACCGCATCTCGACCGTTCGCTGCAGGCAATCAGGAATCTCGGCAAGAAGGCCGGCGTGTCGCTGAACCCCTCAACGCCGGAAAGCGTCATCGAATATGTGCTCGACCGGCTCGATCTGGTGCTTCTGATGACGGTCAATCCGGGCTTCGGCGGCCAGGCCTTCATTGCGGCGGTCGTCGACAAGGTCAGGCGGGTCAAGGCGTTGGTCGGCCATCGTCCGATCCACATCGAGATCGACGGCGGCGTCACGCCCGAAACCGCTCCGCTGGTCACCGCGGCCGGCGCCAATGTGCTGGTCGCCGGCTCGGCCATCTTCAAGGGTGGCACCGACGCGGCCTATCGCGCCAATATCGGCGCCATCAGGCAGGCAGCCGACGGGGCGATCCGGAACGCTGCATGAAACCGTTTCATCGGAGGGCAACATGGCGGCAATTCCACCTGTCTGCGATTTCGGCTGGCGAGCCATCGCCGCCGTTTTGCCCGGCGTCGACGGCCCATCGCATTCGATCTTAAGCCACGCCGGCCCGAACGGGCTGGTGGTGGCCTTCATCTGCAACCACTGCCCCTATGTGAAGGCGGTGATTTCACGCATGGTGCGCGACGCCAACGACCTCAAGGCCGAAGGCATCGGCTTTGTCGCGATCAACTCAAACGATGCCGGGGCCTATCCGGATGATTCCTTCGACAATATGAAGCTCTTCGCCAGCACGAACGGCTTCACTTTCCCCTATCTCCACGACGAGCGCCAGACGGTGGCGCGTGCCTACGGAGCCGTTTGCACCCCGGATTTCTTCGGGCTCAACAGCGAGTTGACGCTGCAATATCGCGGCCGGCTTGACGCGTCGCGACGCGACGCCGAATCGCCCGGGCTGAGGCGCGACCTGTTCGAGGCGATGAAGCAGGTTGCCCGAACCGGCGACGGACCGCTCGACCAGATCGCTTCGATCGGCTGTTCGATCAAGTGGAAGGGTGCTGCATGAACGTCGGCGCAGGCAGGCCGTTTCGCTCGCCCAAGGCGATCCTGTTCGATCTCGACGGTACGCTGGTCGATTCGGCGCCTGATATAACGGCCGCCGTCAACGAATTGCTGGCCGGCCGCGATCTGCCGCCGCTGCGCCTGGATCAGGTCAAGTCCATGATCGGCGGCGGCATCAGGAAACTGGTCGAACGAGCCTTCGCGGCTTCCGGCACGCCGCTCCTCGGCAGCGCGCTCGATGAGGCCAACCGCGTCATGGCGCCGATCTATCGCAGGCATCTGACCGGCCGGACGAGGCTGATGCCTGGCGTCAGGGAGGTTCTCACGCACTTGCATTTGAGCGGAATAGCCATGGGCGTGGTGACCAACAAGCCGCAGTTGGCGGCTCGCGAAATCCTGCTCCATTTTGGGCTGACGGAATATCTCGGCGCGATCGTCGGCGGGGACGCGGTGACATACTTGAAACCGGCGCCAGACGCGCTGTTGCTGGCGCTCGACCAGCTTCAGGTCGAACCTCGTGACACGCTGATGGTCGGAGACAGCAGCGCCGACGTGGCCGCCGCCCGCGCCGCCGGCATGGCAGTCATTCTGCTGCGTGGCGGATACAGCCAAATTCCCGTTGAAGAGCTTGGCGCCGACCTCGTTGGCGACAGCCTGTTCGATATGCCGTCCGCGATGCAGAGGCTGCAAGACGCTGCGTGACCTCAAGCGCAATGCCCAGGCCAACGCCGGCCGGGCGCAGTCCAAATGGCCGGCGGAAGAGCCGCGTTATTTGGAGAATTGCTTCAGGTAGGCAATGACATTGGCGATGTCCTCGTCTTTCTTGAGGCCGACAAACGCCATCTTCGTTCCTTTGACCATCGCTTTCGGATCGTGAAGGTAGGTGGTCAACGTGGCCCTTGACCGCCGGCATCCGCTTTTACGCCGGAGAGCAAACGTTCGTCCTTCCTCCCCGGACTGGCAGCACCTGCACGCCTCGAAAAGCTAGACTGCCGATGACGGAAGTCAATCGTACAAAGGTCCTGTTTCGTTTCCCGACTGCGCGAAGGGGAAGTGCGTAGCGACACGCGGTTCACATTATTGACGCCTATTGGCCGAGCGCGTAGCCTCACTCCAACCGGTTTGCTGTTTGGGCACCTTCAGGAATCCGCTGCAACTCCAAAGCACGAACTCTGGAGAGTTCGCCGCGCAGGCGACGACAAGTGCCAAATGGACATGGTCGATCTCATATTAACGGTGTGCCTTAGCGCCAATCCGGGCAATTGCCGAGATGAACATGTCTATTTCGAGAGCAGCGGCTCTCTGTTCCAATGCATGTTCCTGGCGCCCGCCGAGATCGCAAAATGGTCTCAGGAACATCCGAGGCTCAAGGTCGTGCGCTGGAAATGTGCCTTTCCGAGCAAGGAACGAGCGATTTGATCGGCATTCCTGGTTCGCATGTTCGACGTAAGATTGCCGCGGCAACATCGCAATCCACAGGTGATGGGCGACCTTTTGCGGTCGTTCCAGCAAAAATTTCCGGGTGTGGCCTGATCGCCTTGCCGTCCGGAATGCATATCGGAGGAGACATGCCGATCGACAGGGTACGACGCAAGCTTGTGAACGGCTTCGCCTGCACTGCGGTTTGCGCCGCGATGCTGCCTTGTTGCCTCGGGCGGGCCGCCCTCGCCGCTGCCGGCGACCTTGCGTTCAAGATCAGGAAAGTCGCCACAACGTCCTCGCTTCCAGGGCGTGGATGAATTGATCACGGCGGATGGCAAAGGCGAAATCCGTGTGGAGGCGACAGACACGGATGGCATGGTATTTCGCGGCCATTGGCCGATGGAAACAGCAGGACTGTGAGGCACTCGGCCACGCGTGCCTGTTCCGCCTGACTAAAAGCAACGTATGTCAGCTTCCGCCTGCGCGCGTTTCAGTTCCGTGCGCGCCGCCTTCGCTGGCGCGCTTTCGCGAAACAACCCTGCCGCCTCCCCTGTCGTCAACGACATGCTTTTGAAGGTCTCCGCCCTCTCATAGTGATCATAAGGAACAATCGAGGCGATAACATCGATCGAGCAGGAACAGCTTTCAAGCGCCTGACGTGTCTGGCCATTTGTTTGCATGCAGCCGAGCACGTAGTCGGCAATCGTTGCCGTCGGGTAGTCTCCCGCGGCATTGGCCGAGTTCGCAAAGGCCAGCGCCGCAAAGGCCAGCGGCAAGGTGAGAGATCCAACAGACCTTATCATGACGAACCTCCAGTTGGCCTGGACACCATGCATCCAGACGGGATCATCGCGCCAATTGGCGACGTGCCGCAAAGCCAGTCAAGCTCCCATGGCCTGCGTATAGGACCAAAGGAGGAATGCCCTATCGGCCGACAGGAGCCGACTTCATGACCCGCTGTGCACCCCCCTTCACGCGTTAATTTCATGCTTCGCCCACTATCGGCAGGCAGCGAGATGCGTGCATACTTACTCCGAGGTGCCTCGTAGAATATGTCGAAATATACTCAAATGTGTGTCACCTCGAGAATACAAGAGAAATGTGGATTTTATATATGTCGTGGCTGGACGCTCATCTGATTAATAGTTTTTCACAAGACGCTTCTTTTAATTGTTTCTGACTATTGCACTGCACCATAATCGATATTGCAGCGCAACGATGCATTGTAGGTTTTTGCTTGCCTGGCCTTTTGCGATGACATAGCTTTTTCCTGTTTCCGGCTTCAAGAGCGCCACCGTCATCAGGGAGCGGCGGCAGTCTTTCGAAGACCAAGGGGCGGGCGGTAACGGTGCCCTCTGCTTCGGGGTAGGTCGTGACAGCTGCCGGAAAATAACTTCCCAACATGAATTGCTTGGGCAAGCCCTTGTGGGGCTTGATGGTCGATTCTTCACTGTGAACCCGGGAGGATTTTGGATGCGTGTACTTGCGAAAACTACCTACATTCTGACGACCGCGGCGTTTTTATCGCTCGGCGCTGCCTATACGGCTTCGGCCAATGAAGACCTTGCAAAGCTCGCATCGGATGCGAAGAACTGGGCGATGCAGACGGGTGACTACGCTAACACCCGCTATTCCAAACTCAACCAGATCACTGCCGACAATGTGAAAAACCTGCAGGTCAAATGGAGCTTTTCCACCGGCGTGCTGCGCGGTCACGAAGGGGGGCCGCTGGTCATCGGCGATGTGATGTATGTCCACACGCCTTTCCCAAACAACGTCTATGCTCTGGACCTCAAGAACGACGGGAAGATCCTCTGGAAATACGAGCCCAAGCAGGACTCGAACGTCATTCCGATCATGTGCTGCGACACGGTCAATCGCGGTGTCGCCTATGGCGACGGCAAGATCATTCTCAACCAGGCCGACACCACCGTCGTCGCGCTAGATGCCAAGACCGGCAAGGTCGTGTGGTCTGTCAAGAACGGCGACCAGACCGACGGCGGAAAGGGCGAATCCGGCACGTCGGCACCCGTAGTCATCAAGGACAAGGTGCTCGTTGGCGTCTCCGGTGCTGAATTCGGTGTTCGCGGCTGGCTGGCCGCCTACAATCTGAAAGACGGCAAGCTCGCCTGGAAAGCCTATTCGGAAGGTCCTGATGCAGACACCCTTCTCGATCCTGAGAAGACGACCCATCTCGGCAAGCCTGTCGGAAAGGATTCCGGCACGAACACCTGGGAAGGCGAACAGTGGAAGACAGGCGGCGGCACGACATGGGGATGGTATTCCTATGATCCCAAGCTGAACCTCGTCTACTACGGTACCGGCAATCCCTCGACGTGGAACCCGGTCCAGCGCCCCGGCGACAATCGCTGGTCCATGACAATCATGGCTCGCGATGCGGATACCGGTGTTGCCAAATGGCTCTACCAAATGACCCCGCATGACGAGTGGGACTATGACGGCATCAACGAGATGATTCTCGTCGATGGCATGGAGGTCAACGGCGCCAAGCACGACGTGCTGGTGCATTTCGACCGCAACGGCTTTGCTTATACCATGGATCGCGCCACCGGCGAGCTTCTCGTCGCCAAGAAATACGATCCGGCAGTGAACTGGGCGACGGAAGTCAACATGGACCCCAAGAGCGACCAGTATGGCCGCCCGCAGGTCGTCGCCAAGTATTCGACCCAGCAGAACGGCGAAGACACCAACTCGACCGGTATCTGCCCGGCCGCGCTTGGAACCAAGGACCAGCAGCCGGCCGCCTACTCGCCGAAGACCGGGTTGTTCTACGTGCCGACCAACCATGTCTGCATGGACTATGAGCCTTACAAAGTGAGCTACACCGCCGGTCAGCCCTATGTGGGCGCCACCGTGTCGATGTATGCGGCGCCTGGCGGTGACGGCAACATGGGCAACTTCATTGCCTGGGATGCAGCCAAGGGTGAGATCGTCTGGTCGAAGCCCGAGCAGTTCTCGGTGTGGTCGGGGGCGTTGGCGACCGATGGCGACGTCGTCTTCTACGGTACGCTCGAAGGTTACATCAAGGCGGTCGATAAGGACGGCAAGGAACTGTACAAGTTCAAGACCCCGTCCGGCATCATCGGCAACATCACGACCTATGAACATGACGGCAAGCAGTACGTCGCCGTTCTGTCCGGCGTCGGTGGATGGGCCGGTATCGGTCTGGCAGGTGGGCTGCTTTCGCCCGATAACGCCGCTGCCTGGCATGGCGCCGTTGATCAGGGCCGTGCGCAGGGCGACCAGACCGCGGTCGTTGGAACCGCCGGTCTGGGTGCTGTCGGCGGTTACGCTGCACTTGCCGACTATACGACGCTGGGCGGCCAGCTCACCGTCTTCGGCCTCCCGGACTGATAGCCGGGAAGAGCCTTACGACTAGGTTCGAAAAACGAGAGCCCGGGTCACCCGAAGCCGGGAACCGGGCTCTCGATTGCGCCGCCCACCCAACGCCGATCAATGCCGCTGCACGACGGCAGCCAGGGTTTCTGGCAAATGAAGGAAGAGTCTGAATGATCGTTCGCATTGCAGTTTCCGCTCTCGCCCTGGTCCTGCTGCCTCTGGCCAGCTCAAGTCTGGCACGGGCCGAAGACAGCATGGAAAAAGCCAAGGCGGTGAAGCAAGAAGGAGGCAAATATTTAGATGCGGACGGAAATCCGACCTACAAGATCGAAAACGGTACCGTCGATTGGTACACCTTCAGCGGGTACCGCCGGTATCACTCAGATTGCCATGTCTGTCACGGACAGGACGCCACAGGTTCGAGCTATGCGCCTGCCCTGGCTAATAGCCTGAAGAACATGGATTACGCCACGTTCCTGTCGATCGTCGCCGAGGGCCGCAAGAATGTCGGCAGCGGCAAGGAAAATGTCATGCCTGCCTTTGGCGACAACAAGAACGTCTATTGTTACCTGGACGATCTCTACGTCTATCTGCGCGCGCGCGCCGATGGCGCGGCACCCCGCGGCAGGCCGCCCAAGCACGAAAACAAGGCTCAGGCAGCCAAGGATGCCGAAGCATCCTGCATGGGTGGATGATATGACCGGCTGCACTGCATCGAAGCTGCGCGTCGTTCTGCCGATCCTCGGCGCGCTCGCCTTGCTGCCGTCGAATGTTCTGGCACAAAATGCCGGGCTTGGCGCTGCGGGCGAACTGGTCGATCCCGACATTCTGCGCGTCTGCGCAGATCCCTCGAACATGCCCTTTACCGACAAGAACGGCCAAGGCTTCGAAAACAAGCTGGCTGAACTGGTTGCCAAGAAGACTGGGCGGAAATCAGTCGCTTACACGTGGTTTCCCACTGTCACCGGCTTTGTGCGCAACACGCTTGGGGCCAACCGATGCGACATCATCATGGGCTACGCCCAAGGTGATGAACTGGTGCAGAACACCAATGCCTACTACCGCTCCGCCTATGTGCTCGTATACCCCAAAGGCAACGGCATGAAAGGCATCGAGACGATCGAAGACCCAAAACTTTCCGGCAAGAGAATCGGCGTCGTCGAAAGCACGCCGCCAACCGCCAACATGGCCACCAACAAGCTTCTGCGGACCGCCAAGATCTACCCGCTGGCGGTGGATACGCGCGTCACCCCTTCCATAGGGGAGGTCATGATCAACGACATGCTCGCCGGCAAGATTGACGCGGCGGTCCTGTGGGGGCCGATGGCAGGTTACTATGCCAGGGAACTCGGAGCCGATGTCACCATTGTTCCGCTGCTGAAGGAAAAAACCGGCTCGCGCATGTCCTACCGCATCACCATGGGCGTACGTCCGTCCGACCAGGAATGGAAGCGGACGCTCAACCGGGTGATCAGGGAAAACCAGGCGGAGATCACCAAGCTCCTGCTGGATTACAATGTGCCGCTGATCGACGAGCACGACAATCCGATTACGCAATAGTTGGGATGGGTCAGGAGGAGAAAAAACCTACGCGATGAACAATTGAAGAGAACTACAGCTACTTTCGATAGTTTTGTTTTTCGGCCTTTCAAAACCTTGGTGTTTCATTTGTCCATTTTGAGACGTGATGGACGAGCCATTGCTTCGGTGCCCTGCAATGGTTGGCTAACCACCGGATCGGCCCCTTCGGGCTGGTAGAAGAGGAGAAATGTTATGAAGAAGAGCTGGACAAAACCGACCATGTGTCAGGTTGCTGCGGGCTTTGAAATTTCGCGGTATCTGCCTGCTGAAATTACTCCCAAGAAGTAGGCCGCAGAGGTGCGTGTCCCTGGCAACAGGGGCACGCATCCCCTTGCCGCATGGGATTTTCGTGAAAGAGTTTGAGGCACGCAAAGCGGGCGGGACGTTTTTTGCGGCTGCAAATCGGCTGCTGGTCAGAGAAGCCGCGGGGCGGGCGTTTTCATGCGCTTGAGAATCATCGGATCGGCGGCAGGCGGTGGCTTTCCGCAATGGAACTGCAATTATCGTCTGAGCCGTGCGGCTCGCACGGGGGTAGCTGGCGTGCATTCACGAACCCAATCAAGTGTCGCCGCGTCGGCGGATGGGCTCGGCTGGGTTCTGTTCAACGCCTCGCCCGACATTCGCCAGCAGATCGCGGCAACGCCTGAATTGCAACCCGCGCACGATGCGCCGCTGCGCTCGACCCCTATTCGCGCGGTGGTGCTGACCAACGCCGATGTCGATCATGTCGCCGGCCTGCTCAGCCTGCGTGAGCGGCAGCCTTTCGCTGTCTATGCAACGACACAGGTTCTGGCAACGCTGGAGGCGAATTCGATTTTCAATGTCCTCGATCCGGCGCTCGTGCCGCGACGCATCTTGCCGCCGGCGCAAGAACTGGCGATCTGCGATGCAGACGGCCACGACACCGGGGTGGCTGTCGAGAGCTTTCCCGTGCCCGGGAAGATAGCCCTCTATCTCGAAGAAAGAGGCCAGCCGGATGCGAATTTCAGCTCCGATGCCGGCGACACGATCGGCGTTCGAATCGCCAGTGCCGGCAGTCGCGGCTCCGTCTTCTACATCCCCGGCTGCGCCCGCATCGATGCGAACCTGCGAACGCGTCTAGCCGATGCCGCATGCCTTCTGTTCGACGGCACGGTCTTCACCGACGACGAGATGATTGCTGCCGGCGTCGGCCAAAAGACCGGTGCGCGCATGGGGCATCTGGCAATGTCGGGAGACGCGGGGTCGATCGCCGGCCTGGCCGATGTGAGGATCGGCCGCCGTGTCTTCGTCCACATCAACAACACCAATCCTGTTCTGGACGAGAATTCTGCCGAGCATGCAGCAGTCAAAGCGGCTGGCTGGGAAGTGGCCCGCGACGGGATGGAGATGGACCTTTGAGTGATTTCCACGACGCAGCCAGCAACGGCCTGTCCTCCAGCGAGCTCGAAGCCATGCTGCGGCAGGTCGGTGCCGAGCGCTATCACAACCGCCATCCTTTCCATCACAGGATGACCAGCGGTGCGCTGTCGCGGACCGAGATGCAGGCCTGGGCGCTGAACCGCTATTGCTATCAGGCCGTCATTCCACGCAAGGACGCTATGATCCTCGCACATGCCGAGGATCCGGCGTTTCGCGCCGCCTGGCGCAAACGCATCGAGGATCATGACGGCGAGGACGGCTGGAGCGGCGGTATTGCGCGCTGGTTGCACCTGGCGACCTCGCTCGGTCTCGATGCCGACGCGGTGAAGAGCGAGAGGCTTGCCCTGCCGGCGACACGTTTCGCGGTTGGCGCTTACCTCTCCTTTTGCACGAACCGGACCCTGCTAGAGGCGGTCGCGTCGTCGCTGACCGAGATGTTCTCGCCGCTCATCATCGGCGAGCGGGTACCCGCGATGCTGGCCAGATACGATTATATCACCGAGGACACGCTGGCCTATTTCAGCCGACGGCCAGAACAGGCCTCGCGCGACGCCGACTTCGCTCTTGCCTATGTGCTCGAACATGCCGACACGGCGGAACGCCAGCAGCAGGCGATCGATGCACTGGTGTTCAAATGCGATATACTCTGGGCCATGCTTGACGCGCTTCAACACGCCTATGGCGAGCCGGGCAATATCCCGCCCGGCGCCTTCCGTCCGGAGGCAGCCCAATGATGGCACTGCGCGAAAGAGCCATGGTGTCGCCGCAGTCGGTTCCATCGCTGCCGAAGCACGTGCGCATACAGTACGACCCCGTGCGCCAGGCGTTCGCCGTGCTTTCGCCCGAAAAGGTGTTCTGGCCAAACGATATCAGCCTCGACATATTGCGCCGCTGCGATGGACGGTCCACGGTCGGCCACATCATTGCCGGCCTTGCCGCAGATTATGACGCCGAACAGGAGGCTGTGGCGGCCGATGTCGTCGCCTTCCTGCAGGAATGGTCGGACAAGCTGCTGGTGAAGCTATGAGCGAGCCCCCTCTCCCCCCGATCGGCATGCTGGCGGAACTGACGCATCGCTGCCCGCTGCAATGCCCCTATTGCTCCAATCCGCTCGAATTGCTGAAGGCCAATCGCGAACTCGACACGCAGAGTTGGCTCGACCTGTTCTCGCAGGCGGCCGATCTTGGCGTTCTCCAGGTGCATCTGTCCGGCGGTGAACCGACGCTGCGTCGCGATCTCGAGCAATTGATCGCCGGGCTTTCGGCCCGCGGCGTCTACACCAACCTGATCACCGCCGGCGTCGGCATTGCGGATGGCCGCATCGAGGCATTTGCCGAAGCCGGACTCGACCATCTGCAACTGAGCTTTCAAGGCGCACGGTCGGCGACCACCGAGCGCATCGGCAATCACAGGGGCAGCCACGAAAAGAAGCTGGAAACGGCACGGCGCGCTCGCGCGGCCGGCTTGCCGCTTACCATCAACGCGCCGATCCATCGCCATAACATCGAGGAGGTACCGGAATTCATCGATCTGGCCCTTTCGCTGGGTGCGGAGCGTCTCGAGATCGCCAACGTGCAGTACGCCGGCTGGGCGCTGACCAATCGCGATCAACTGATGCCCGAGCGTGCTGCCGTCGACCGGCAGGCGGAGATCGTCGCGGCGGCGCGCGAACGGCTCACCGGCATCATGAACATCGATTTCGTCACGCCGGATTATTTCGCCATCTATCCCAAGCCGTGCATGGGCGGCTGGGCGCGCGACGCCTTCATGGTGACGCCGGACGGTACCGTACTGCCATGCCATGCCGCCCAGACCATCCCGTCGCTCAGCTTCGAGCGTTTTGGACCACGCAGCCTGGCCGCGATCTGGACCGATTCCCCGGCATTTAATGCCTTTCGAGGCACGGACTGGATGCAGGAGCCCTGCCGCAACTGTGAGCGGCGCGAGATCGATTGGGGCGGCTGCCGCTGCCAGGCGATGGCAATCGCCGGCGATGCCGCCGCGACGGACCCGGCTTGCGCGAAATCGCCGATCCATGCGCGCATGGCAATGCTGATCGACGAAGCCCAGCGCGCTGCGACGGTTCCTTCGAAGGACGAACCATTCGTCTACCGGCGTATCGGCGTCGTCACCGAGCCTGCCTGACTGCCGACCTATTCCTACGGCCTAGGCTCGTGAAAGCCGTTCGGCATGCCACGTCATATGGTCATGCATGAATGTCGAAATGAAAAAATAGGAGTGATCGTATTCGTCCTGCAGCCGCAATTTCAACGGAATGCCGGCCTTGGAGCAGGCGTCTTCGAGCAGCCAAGGCCTGAGGCCCTCCTGGAGGAAACCGTCTGACGTTCCCTGATCGACCAGGAATTCCGGGAAACGGTGTCCATCCTCGATGAGCGAAGTGGCATCGTAGCGCCGCCACGAGGCCTCATCCAGGCCGAGATATTTTTCGAAAGCCGGCTTCGACCAGCCGGCTGTGCTTGGCTGCACGATCGGCGCAAATGCCGAGCAACTCCTGAAACGTGCGGGATTTTTCAGCGCGATCGTCAGCGCGCCATGCCCGCCCATCGAATGGCCGAAGATCGACTGGCGCGCCATATCGGCGGGAAATTCGCGCCCGATCACCGCTGGCAACTCCTCGACGATATAGGAATACATGCGATAGTTCTTGGCATACGGCTCTTGCGTCGCGTCGAGGTAAAAACCGGCGCCGCTGCCGAACTGCCAATTGTCCTTTTCATCCGGAATGTCGGCACCACGCGGGCTGGTGTCGGGACAGACGACGATCAAGCCAAGTTCGGCGGCAATACGTCTGTATTCGCCTTTTTCCATTACATTCGCATGGGTGCAGGTGAGTCCGGAGAGGTACCACACCACCGGGCAACGCCGTTCCCGTGCCTGCGGAGGCACGAAAATGGCAAACGTCATTTCGCACGAGCAGCTCGTCGACAGATGAGAGTAAACATGCTGGGCGCCGCCATGCGACTTGGCAGTCGAGACGAGTTTCGGGTGCTCTGGCATATATTCTTCTCCGCCAATTTTAACCGCCGACCGTAGGGTCTACGACATCGAGGGTGATCGCTGCAACCTTGGTGGGCCGGCTGGCGCGCAGGGCTCTTGATCGGAGCCGGGATGGCCTGCCTTCGCCGACCGTTTTGGCGCAGCAAGGCGCGAGAGGCCATTCGCTGGCGCAGCGTTGCCCAACGTCTTTCGCAAGCCATGCGGGCCAGGCTGGGCGATCGTTGGCGATGCTGGCTATGACAAGGACGCAGTCACTGCGCAGGGCATCAGCGATGCTTCCGGGACGCCGAGCTCTGCGCAAATGCACTTGCCATGGCTTTCGGCGGCGACAGCAGCTTCGAAGCGGCTATGGCGGACGAGCACGCACGCGTCATCGCGCGGGCTCGCAGCAAGCGCGCCCGGGTACCGAGCAAGAACTGGTGAGCCGACGGCTATTCACGACCGTCGAAAGCGACGGACAGGCCCAGGGCAGTTGCTGCCTCGACGATCGCCTCGGTTAGCTCTTCGTCGGATGCGACCAGATAAGGGGCGGCTTGCCGTGCTGCGTTTAATGTCGCTGTGATCGAAATGGTGTCACCACGATCCTCCCTATTGAGGACTGCGGCGATTGCTTGCTCTACTACCGGACTGACCCTCTGCACCTTACTCATCCAACCCTCCCCGTATGCGGCCCAGGGCGATGGTAATCTATCCACGGTTGTATTCAATTCGATGTATGAAACGTACAGATCGGCTGAACCGTTACGGCCGGACATCTCTAATTTCGACGGCATTCTAGACCGACCAAGCCTGGCAACCGGGCCTCGACCGGTTTTTCAGATTTCCCGCGCGCTGCGGAGCCATGGCAAATTGCCAGGTTCGTACGCGAGCCCGGTCCAGGACCTCGGCTCGGCCCACGGGCGCATGCCCCTGTGCTTGGCGAAGATGTCGCCTAGAAATAGCCGAGGATGGATTTGACCTCGAGATACTCCAACATGCCCTCGATCCCATATTCGCGTCCGTTTCCAGACTGCTTGAAACCGCCAAACGGGGCGTGCGGATCCCAGGCCGGGTAGTTGAGATGCACCTGACCGGAGCGTATCCGCGAGGCCACATCCCTGACGGCGTCCACATCCTGGCCCTGCACATGGGCCCCCAGACCGTAGACCGTGTCGTTGGCGATGGTGACGGCCTCCTCGATTGTGTCGTAGGGGATGATGCAGAGAACTGGCCCGAAGACCTCTTCTTGGGCAACACGCATGCTCGTGCGCACGTCGGAAAAAATGGTCGGCTTCACATAGAACCCAACGTTCAGATCGTGCGCGCGACCCGGTCCTCCGGTGAGGAGCTTGGCGCCCTCGGAAATGCCGACGCCCATCATGGTTTGGATGCGGTCGAATTGGGCACGGTTTGCGATTGCACCATGAGTTGTGGCTTCCGAAAGAGGATCGCCAATGACGATCTGGGCTGCGGCCCTTTCGGCGATTGCCTCGATCTCGGGGAGCAGCGAGCGTGGCGCGATCATGCGCGTCGGGGCGCTGCATGACTGACCGAGATTGCGGAAGGCGGCGGCTACCCCCAGAGAAACGGCACGATCCAGATCTGCGTCCGGCAGGATCACGTTCGGCGACTTGCCGCCGAGCTCCTGCGCGACACGCTTGACCGTGGTCGCTGCCGCCTGGGCCACCGCAATGCCCGCGCGGGTGGACCCGGTAATGGAGATCATGTCGACATCTGGATGGGAGGCGAGACCCATACCCACGCCTGGACCATCACCTTGCAGGAGGTTGAACACCCCGGCCGGGAAGCCGGCTTCCTCGATCGCTTCGGCGAACAGAAGGGCGTCCAAGGGAGAAAGCTCGCTCGGCTTCAGCACGACCGTGCATCCTGCAGCCAGCGCCGGCGAAACCTTGGCGGTGATCTGGTAAAGTGGCCAGTTCCACGGAGTGATCAGGGCGCAGACACCGATCGGTTCGTGGGTGACGGCGGTTTGCCCCCGTTGCTTGACGAAGCGAAAGTCTGTCAGCACATCGCGAGCGACCTTAACATGCGTGATCGCCAGCGGCACCTGCGCGCTGCGCGCATAGCTGATCGCCGCGCCAATTTCGAGGCTCAGGCATTGAGCCAGCAGTTCGCCGCGCGCCTCGAGCAGCGCTTGCAGGCGATCGAGCAGACCCGCGCGGTCTCCTGGCGTGGTCCGACTCCAGGTGGCGAATGCCCTGCGAGCCGCTGCAACGGCCGCGTCCACGTCCTCGCCATTTCCAAGCGAAAACTGGCTCACAACCTCTTCTGTGGCGGGATTGACGACAACGCCCGTCGCGGTGCCGCTCGGCTCGACCCATTGACCGTCGATGAAGAACTTGTCCAGGTGGCCGTTGCGGGACAGATGTTCGAGGGGCGTCATCACCCTACAAGGTCCTTCATGCGGTAATAGGCGCCGAGAATCGGCAGGAACCAGGGGCGCCCGAAATAACCGGGGATCGCTGGCCAGTCGAAATCCTTCCACGGATTGAGCTCGCGGTGCCCGTCCATGACGTCGGCCATGATGGTGCCCATCAACGTCGACATCTGGGTCCCGTGTCCGCTATAGCCCATCGAGTAATAGATGCCATCGCGCTCTCCGGCGCGCGGCAGGCGATCGCGGGTCATATCGACCATGCCGCCCCAGCAGTAGTCGATGCGGGTGCCGGCCAGTTCCGGAAAGACCTCGACCATCGCCGCCTTGAGTATCCGGCCGCTTTTTTCGTCGGATTGAGGATTGGACACGGCAAAGCGCGCCCTCCCGCCGAACAGAAGGCGGTTGTCCGGCGTGAGCCGCCAGTAGACAACGAGATTGCGCGTGTCGACGACCATGCGCCCGGTCGGCATGAGACGCTTAAGGTGGTCGGGCGACAGCGGCTCGGTCACGATCAGAAATGCGCCGACCGGGATCATGCGCCGACGGATCCAGCCGAGCGGGCCAACCTGGGAAATGCCGCTCGCCAACAGAACCTGCCGCGCGACGATCTTGCCCTTTGGCGTCGTTACCTCATGCCCGCCTGAAACCTTGCGCATCGCCATGAGGGGCGAGCGTTCATGGACCTCTGCGCCACGCCGGGCAGCGGCGGTCGCGAGGCCCCGGACGAACCGGCCGACATGCATGCCCGCGCTCTTGGGAAAGAGCAGCCCGCCATGGTAGCGGTCGGTCCCGACTTCCGCCCGCAGGTCGCAGCGCGCGATCATCCTGGTGTCGGGATCGACATTGGCCGCCAGCAGTTCCTGGCTGCGCTCCAGCATGTCGTAGTGTTCGGGCTTGGCGGCGAGCTTGAGCTTGCCGACGCGGGAGAAGCTGCAGTCGATCTTTTCTTCCTGCACCAACCGCTCGACCATATCGACGCCAGCGTCGAAAGCCTTGTAGAGCGCATTTGCGGCCGGCTTGCCGTGCTTGCCAGCCATGATTGCATAGTTCTGGGCAAAGCCGTTGTTGCACATCCCGCCATTGCGGCCGGACGCGGCGTTGCCGATTGTTTCGGCCTCCAACAGGGCAACCCGGGCGCCCTTTTTGGCAAGGGCCAGCGCGGCGGAGGAGCCGGTCAGGCCGCCGCCCACAATCGCCACGTCGTAGTGGCCTTCGAGCGGTTTGGACGACCCTTCATTGAACGGCTGAGACGTATCCAGCCAATAAGAGGTAAACTTCATTTTCTTGACCACCAGTGTGGTTTGAGTGGGGCGACATCCGAGCGTAGTTGCGCGCCTACCAGCCGCGCATCCGCTCCCAACGCGCTTCAATCTTGGGGCTGTCCCCGTTGACGACGCTGTAGAAATCATGCTGGGCGGCCATCGCACACGCATGGTTAGGCAGAATCCGGACCCGAGACCCGAGCGGCAGCTCGGGCATGGACTTTCCAGAGCCGGCACGAATGGCGAGGATACCGTGTTCTTGGCTGGCCTGGGCCACTATCACATCTTCAAGCACCCGCCCCTTTTCGTCGCAAACCGCGCCGTAACCCTGGTCGATCTGCTGGTTTGCGGTTCCCCGGTCGCGCGAAAGCGCCATCCACCCAGCGTCGACCAGCACCCATCCTTTTTCCGGCTTTGACCCGATCACCGTGGCCAGTACGGAAATCGCGATGTCGTCCAGTTCGCACACCCCTACCCCGTGCTGGACGAGGTCGAAAAACATGTAGACTCCAGCGCGCAGCTCCGTGACCCCCTCAAGATTGCTGGCGAAATGCGCTGTCGGCGTCGAACCGAGGCTGATGATCGGGCAGGCATGGCCGTGAGCGCGCAAAGTTTCGGCCGCGCGCACGGTGGCCGAACGCTCGTTCTCGGCTGCCTTGACCAGCGCATCGGGCGTGCTCAGGCTATAGGACTCGCCCGCATGGGCGAGGACGCCGACGAGATTAGCGCCCGCTTCGACGACCCTGTTGGCCACCTCGAGCAGCTTGGGATCGTCCGGCTTCAATCCACCGCGATGATCATCGCAGTCCAGTTCGATGAAAACAGATGGTGTCATACCGGTGGCTTCGCGGACGTCGGCCAAGCCGTCGGCCTGCCCTACGGAATCGAGCAACAGCTTCACATCAGCGCCGGTGCGGCGACAAAGCTCCATGGCGCGGATGGCCGAAGCCGGCGAGATGCCGACCGCGTAGGTCATGTCTCGAAAGCCATGGCCCGCAAAATACTCCGCCTCGGCGATGGTCGACACCGTGATCGGAGCCGGTTCGCGGTGGAACGCGTATCGGGCGACGTCGATGCTTTTGGCCGTCTTCATATGCGGGCGCAGCACCACGCCAAGCTTCTTGGCGCGCTCGGCCAGACCCTGGATGTTGCGCTCGAGCCGCCCACGGTCGAGAAGCAGCGCCGGAGTGACCAAGGCGTCGATCGTCCGAGCCGTCTCGCTCACCGCCAGGTTTGCCGCCCTCGTGTTCATAAGTTCGTTTCCTAAGTGAACGATTGGTTTGCCAATGCATACATATGGGCTGGCCGCTCGGAGACGGGTCGTTGGCCTTTGACCATGGCGGTCGCACTGCCGGACCGCTGAAGGCCAAGGCTCTCAAGCCAGTCGCCCAATCCATCCTCGGCATAGACGTCGATGCGAATGAATTGATCGTGAAGCTTCGAAAGCTGGGCCAGTATCAGAAGCCGCGCGTCTCGGTCGCTCTCGGCTGCACAAGGGCCGACGACATAGCCACGGCCAAACCTCCTCGCGATAGCGTAGCCTGCAATCCGTCCCCTGCGCTCGATGACCAATGCGTTGCCCACATCGGCGAGCGCAGCCACCATCGCCAGCCGGGGCATGCCCGTGGCCGATTCGTCGAAGGCCTGGATCGCCGCGAGGTCGGAGGCTGTCGCTTGACGGATGTCGTCGCGGGTACTCCGCGTCACGGCGGCACTCAGCGAGCCCTGGTGCTGAAGCACCGTGCCCCAGGCAGTGAAGCCGCGTCGCTTGTAGAGCGCCAGCCCCTCTTCGGTTGAGTTGAGCAGCACGTTGCGACCGTGTGTCGCCTCAAGCAATCCATCAAAGAGCCGGGCGCCGTTGCCACCGCCTTGCGCGGAGCCAGTAACTATGATCATCCCGACCGTGGCATAGGACTGTCCGTAATTCCACGACATGGCGGTGCCAATCACCTGTCCTGCCCGCTCGAGGACCAGGCCATTGCCGACCCTCAGGGCAAATTCCCAATCCTCCTGACGGTAGGGCCAGCCCATCTCCTGCGACAGCTTCAGCGCGCCCGGCAAATGGCGGGGTTCCAATTTCATCAGCTCGGTCGCGGCGCTGACGATATCTCTGTCATGCTCAAAGGCCATAAGGTGCAACGCTGTCACTTGATCCAGAGTCGGATTGAAGTCGGACCTTAGAGTCGCGCCCCGGGGACAGATTTCGCTGCTGTTTTGCCCCTTCAAATCAGCGGGATTATTCGTTTTAAGCAGTTCCTCGGCATGCCAAATCGCGCAAATCGGGCGAGGAATACCTGGCACCTTGAATCGCCCCTCGTGGTCCCCCGCGGTCGGCGTGACGTCCGCACCATCCCCAATGGATGTGATCTCAGCCTCTGCAATGGCATAGCCGCAACACTCCCCAGCGATAAAACGCATGATGCTCAGAAGGAATTTTTGATGATCTACATCAGCGAAGAGCAGTCAGCCGCCCTCGTCACCCATGAACTTGCCTTCGAGGCGGCGCGGGAGGCTCTCGTGGCGGCAGCATCGCGGCAGAGCTGGGTCTTTCCCGCTGTTCTCGGACGCACACAGGAGGCGACCAATACCTTCTCAATCAAATCCGGTTCGTCGGACGACCTGACCGGAGTGAAAATTGGCTCCTTCTGGTCGGGCAACCCGGCACGTGGCCTTCCCCGCCACAACTCGACCATCGTGCTGCTCGATCAGCATACAGGTCGGCTCGGCGCCGTAGTAGAGGCCGGGAGGGTCAACGCCTACAGGACAGCCGCCGCCGACGCGGTTGCGGCTGATCTTCTTGCGCGCAAGCAAGCCAAGGTTCTGGCAATCTTCGGCGCCGGCAATCAGGCGGGCTTCGAAGTGATGGCGCTGGCACGCATCCGCCCAATCGAAACAGTGTTGGTCGTGGCGCGGCCTTCGCCGCGGCGCGACGCTCTTGTCGATCAGATCGGCGAAAGGGGCCTGAAGGCGCGCGCTGCCTTGCCTGAAGAAGCCGTGCGAGCGGCCGACATCGTGGTCACGGCGACACCCTCACGCGAACCGCTGTTCGATGCCGCTTGGGTCGGATCCGGAACCCATATCGTCAGCATGGGGTCGGATGCTCCGGGCAAGCGCGAATTGCCGAGCGAATTATTTCCCAAGGCATGTCTGTTCTGTGATCTGCTTTCCCAGTCCGTCCAGATCGGCGAGTTCCAACACGTGCGCGACGAGATCGACGCCGGCATGCTTGCGGTAACACCAATCGGCGACGTCATTGAAAAGCGTGTGCCCGGACGCCGCTTCGACAATGAGATCACGGTCTTCGACAGTTCCGGTATCTCCCTGCAGGACCTCTACATGGCCGACGCGCTGATCCGCGCAAAGGCGACCCACCGCTGATCAGCTTCGCACCGACAGGCCCCAGCCTCGACGGATTTTTCGACACCACTGGAGTGCTCTCCGGCAACAAGGTGTCGCAAAACTGCTTGCGATCGGGATCGCTGCGTGTCGTAGTTCAGCAATGCGTTTCTTCCAGCCACGGTAGGGCAGCTACAATCCAGGCCGAATCCAGCCTGGAGAATGTCCTGATATTTCCGGCGATCAGCGGCTGGCGCGCCAGAAGGCGAGACGGTCCTGCAACCGATAGCCCTGGATAATCGCCGGCATGAACCACGGATTGCCACGATAGAGCGGGACGGCCGAAGGCGGTCGAAAGTCGAACGCAGTGCGCGACTGCTCGCCATGCCCCATCAGTTTGTGGGCCGCACGCATGCCAATCCATGGCGCCCAGACCACGCCCGAACCGCAGAAGCCGGTTGCATAGACCACACCGTCCTTCTCGAAGATGCGGGGCAGCATGTCTCGGTTCATCGCCACGTTGCCGAACCAGCAATGCGAAAGGCGCACGTTCTCCAACTCCGGGAAAAGGTTTACGAGGCCCTTGCGTAGGAGACGTTTCGGCGCTGCGGGATCGCCGACGCGAGAACTGTCACGGCCCCCCAGCAGGATACGTTTTCCGTCGGGCGAGGGGCGATAATAGAAACCGAGTTGCCGGTTCTCGGTGATCGTCATCAGCTTCGGCATCAGTCGCGCCATGACATCAGGCGCAAGTTCTTCGGTGACAATGATCCGGCTGCGGACCGGAACCAGGCGGCGGCGGAGGAAGGGAGCGGCACCGTCGGTATAGCCGTTGGTACAGACCAGAACCTGCCGTGCATCCACCGTCCCTGCCGAAGTCGCGACGCGGAACTCCGAACCGTTCCTCTCGATCGACTTGACCACTGTATGCGAATGGACCGTCAACCCGGATGCGAGCGCCACCCGCAGGAGCTCAGCATGGAATTTTGCGGGGTGCAGCCCGCCAATGTCCATCCGAACGGTTCCGCCGCGGTAGAAGTCAGTGCCGATATAATTTCGCTGCTCGGCATGCGGAACCGGGTAGGACTCGATCCCCAGTTTCTTCGCCAGCGTCTCGGCGCCGCGCGCCATCTTCTCATACTGTTCATATCCGAAAGCGCCTTTGAATTGGCCAACCAGTCGGAAGTCGCAGTCGAGCCCTTCGGTCTTGATGAAGTCGTAGAGGAATTCGCGTGCGACCTTGCCCTCGGCCTCGATCGCCATGGCCTTCTCTTCCCCGAAGCGCCGGGTGATCGTGGCATAGTCCGGCCGGATGCTCCCGCTCGTAATCCCGCCGTTGCGGGTGGAAGCGCCCTCGCCCGGATTCATCGCATCAAAAGCTGCGACCGAGCGTCCTTCGCGCGCCAGCACAAGCCCGGCCGAAAGCCCGGCATAACCGGCGCCGACAATTGCCACGTCAAGCTTCTTTGCGACTGGCTGCCGCGGCAGCGGCATGACGGGCGCTGCTTCCCACCAGTAGGGTGTGTTCTTGTCGGCGATATGAGGCTCTTGCACGTGGCTGACTTCTCGCTGCATTGCAGGGGTAAAGATCTGCGGTCGGTGAAACTTCAGATGTGGTCGTCTCGGACGTCGAGCGCATCACGCAGCCCGTCACCGATGAAATTGAAACTGGTTACCGCAATGGTGATTGCAGCCCCGGGAATGATTGCCAGCCAAGGTGCGCTGCCCAGATATTGCTGGGCGCCATTGAGCATGTTGCCCCAGCTAGGCAATGGCGGCTGGATCCCATAGCCGAGGAAGCTGATGTAGGCTTCCATGAGAATGGCGCGCGCGACCGTCAAGGTGGAAGCGACGATAATCGGCCCCATGGCGTTGGGCAGTATCTCGCGGAACATGATGTGGGTGCCGCTCAACCCCAGCATTCGGCCGGCCAGGACGAACTCGCGTTCGCGTAAGGAGCGGACCTCCGCTTCGACGATGCGGGCAACCTCCATCCAACTGGTGAGGGCGATAATGACGGTGATCATCACAGGACTGGGCTTCAGTGCGGCAGCCAGCGCCAGCAGCAGAAAGATCGATGGGAATGACAGGAATCCATCGACCGTGCGCATCAGCGTGGCCCCGACCCAGCCGCCCCGATAGCCGGCAATTACGCCGACCAGGGTGCCGATGAGCGTCGACAAAACCATGGCAAAGAAACCGACCAGCAGCGAGATTCGTCCCGCCATCAAAAGCCTTGCCGCCACGTCGCGGCCAAGCGGATCGGTGCCTAGAAAGTGGTAGCCCGTCAGCGGGGAGGCAAAGCGGGCCCGCAGATCGATGTACAGCGAGTCATAAGGCAGGAGATGGGGGCCGAGGACGCAAGCAAGGCTCAGGAAGATGATCATCGCCAACCCGAGCAGCGCCAAGCGATGCCGCATGAAACGACGTGCCGCGCGGTTGTTTCTCCATCGGCTTGGAGCTGCATTTGCGGTGAGAGCGGTCATATCGGCTGTCTCCTGTCGGGGAAGTTGCGCGCTCAAGCCAGACGAATGCGCGGGTCGACAATAGCGACGACAATATCGGCGATCAGATTTCCAAGCAGAACGAGCATGGCGGAGAACATCAGCAGCCCCATCACAACCGGATAGTCGCTGTAACCAAGGCTATCGAGGAACAACCGTCCCATTCCTGGCCAGGTAAAGACGGTTTCGGTCACGAGCGCGCCAGTGAGGACGCTGGGAAGCTGCATCCCGGCCAAGGTAATCATCGGCAAAAGTGCGTTGCCGACGACATGCTTCATCAGAATCCGGCGTTCACTCAACCCCTTGGCCCTCGCCGTCTTGACGAAGTCCTGGCTAATGGCGTCGAGAGTCGCCGTCCGCATGTAGCGGCTCCAGATCGCGACATGGACCAGCGACAGCACGATACTTGGCAGGATCAGATGGCGGAGGTAGCCCAGGATCGAGGTGTCGCCGATCTCGGACATATTGCCCGCGGGCAGCCAGCCCAACTTCAGGGAAAAGATATAGATGCCGACGAGCCCGAACCAGAAGGTGGGGACAGACAACGCGACCATGGCGCCGACAGTTGCGAGATAGTCGAACAGCGAGTAGCGGCGCGTGGCGCCGCGGATTCCGATCCAGGCGCCAATGGAAATTGCAATCACGGTTGAGGAACCCATCAACAGCAGCGTGGCAAAGAGATGGCTGCCGATGACGTCCAATACCGGCGCTCCGTCACGGAACGAGTGACCCCAGTCGCCCCGCACCAGCCGCCATGCCCAGTCCAGATATTGGATCCATATAGGCCGATCGAGGCCCAGCAGCCCCTTGAGACGCTCGATATCCTGCTGGGTCATTCCGGGATCGAGCCCGAATTGCGCCAGCGGGCCGCCGGGAAGGAGGTTCAGAATGCCGAAGCCGATGATCGAAACGATCACAAGCAGCACCAGGCTCTGCGAGAGGCGATTGAGCAGGAAGCCGCGCATTCGAGTCCTCCGTTGTGGGTTTACCATTTTAGTCTGTTGCCGCCGCCGCGGCGGAATCGGGCGGGGCGGCGGCAACTGCGTGGATTAGGCCGTCCACTGCCAGGCCGCGGCATTCCACGACGCGGTGCGGGTGTTGGCGTTGGGTTCGAAGCCGTCCAACCCTTTCTTGCGCCCGAGGACGATTGTGTACGCGAACAGCGGCAGGAAGGGCAGATCGTGGCGCACCACTTCCTGCACACGATTATAGATCCCGCGCCGTTCTTCCGGATCGAAGCTGCGAGCACCCTTTTCGAGCAGGGCATCGACCTCAGGATTGGAATATTGCCCGGTGTTCGAACCGTGTCCGCCTTGAGCGGCGATTGCCTTCGTATGGAGCCGGTTTGTGGCGTCGGGGTCCGCGGCAATCAGATAGGTGACGCCCACCATGGCGGTGTCGAATTGCGACTTCAGCCAGAACTCGCCCCACATGACTGCAGCCGGCAAATTCGAGATCGTCATCTCGACGCCGATCTCGGCAAACGTCTGCTGCAGGAATTGCTGCGTCTGCTCGCGGAGGTTGTTGCCAGAAGTTGTTGAGTTGGAGAAGGACAGTCGCACCCCATCCTTGGCGCGGATTCCATCCGGCCCCGGCGCCCAGCCGGCCTCGTCAAGGATTTGGCGCGCCCGGTCCAGATTGAACTCCTGAACCGGCAGGTTCGGGTCGTAGTAGTAGGACTCCTTCGGCATGAAGGTCTCGGTGAGGGTGCCCACGCCGTAATAGATCGTGTCGACAATCGCCTTCCTGTCCAAGGCGGCGTAGAGCGCCTGGCGCACTGCCAGGTCCTTGAACTGCGGGCGGCCCAAATTGAGGTAGATCGACTCCAGGGATGCCCCTGTCTCCAGTGTCACCACGCGGTCTGGTAGTTCGCGGGCTTCAGTATAATGGTCGGCGGTGATGAACGACTGATCGACCAGGTCCACGTCGCCGCTCTTGAACTGCGTGTAGAGCACCGTCATGTCGGGGATGTATTTGAAGATGAGCTGCTCGACATAGGGACCTTCGCCGGCGTACTCAGGATTGGCGACGAGCTCGATATGATCGCCCGCGACGCGCTGGCTCCATTTGAATGCGCCGGTGCCGACCGGCGCCTGGTTGAACGCGGCTGTATTCGGATCGGCCTCTTTCTCCAGAATGTGCTTGGGCACAATGAAGGTTTCGGCCAGGAACGAAAGATAGGGCGCAAAAGCCTCCTTCATCCGCCATGTGATCTCTGTGGGCGAAACCACTGTGATGTCCTGCACGAGCGAATGGCCGCTCGTGCGCCAAGCGCGAAACTTCGGGTTCGTGATGAGTTCAAGGGTGAATTTCACGTCCTCGGCTGTGAAGGGCTCACCGTCGTGCCAGCGGGCATTGTCACGCAACCGGATGCGCCAGTTGAGACCGTCCTCCGAAATGCCGCCGTTCTTCTGGCTTGGCACCTCGGCTGCGAGGTTTGGATGTAGGCCACCTTGGGGATCCATGCGGACCAGCGCGTCGAAAACCGAGAAATGGACCGCGTCATCGACTTCGATATGCGCCATCAGCGGATTGAATACGGTCGGCTCTTGCGAGAGGCCGACGACGACGCGACCGGCCGGGCCTGCAGGAGGAGTCTTGGCGAAGGCGGGCTTGCCCAACAGATTGGGCGCGATGAGGCCTGCAGCCCCACCTAGCGCCATCAGTCGCAGCGCTTCGCGCCTCGAGTAGTTAGACGTGGTCGATGAATTTTTGGTCATGGTAGTTCCTCTCTTGTTATCTGTTATGCGTTTGCTGCAACTGGACGGGCACTGCCCGGCCGCTCCCCTGGGATCGCCGCTACGAGTTGGCGCGTGTAGGCTGCTTGCGGGTTCAGGAATATTTGCGAGGGCGGCCCGCGCTCGACGATCCGGCCCTTCTGCATCACAGCGATTTCGTCGCAGATCTGGCTGGCGACGCGCAGGTCGTGTGTGATGAAGACCATCGACACGCCGGTCTCGCGCTGGATCTGATCCAGAAGCTGCAAGATCTGCGCCTGGATCGACACGTCGAGTGCGGAGACCGCCTCGTCGGCAATCAACAGCTTCGGCTTGAACATCAGCGCACGAGCGATGCCGATGCGCTGGCGTTGCCCACCCGAGAACTCGTGCGGGTAGCGGCCAAAAGCGCCGGCATCGAGACCGACATGGGCCAGAAGCGCACGCGCTTCATCGCGCGCTTGGGCATAAGGCATCCCGTGCGCCATCGGGCCTACCGTCATGATGTGACCGACCGTCGAGCGTGGGTTCAGAGAAGCGAAGGGATCCTGGAAGATCATCTGGATCCGGGGTCGAAGCGGGCGGAACTTCGCTTCGGAAAGCTTGGCTATGTCACAGCCCTCGAACAAGATCCCGCCGCCGTCACTGTCCAGCAGCTTGATCAGCAGCCGGCCCAGCGACGATTTCCCCGAACCGCTCTCGCCTACGACCCCCAGCGTGCGGCCGGGCGCCAGTTCGAACGAAACCTCGTTGACCGCTGTCACAACTCGTTGCGCGCCGAACAGTGCGCTGCCGCCGCGATAGGTCTTCACCAGACCCTCAACCTTCAGGATCGGCTCCTTGCTGGCAGCCTCCGGACGGGGGCGATCTTCGCCGGTCAAATGCGGTACGGCTGCAATCAGGCGCTGGGTATAAGGGTGCTTGGGCGACTTCAGCACCTGTTCGGCGCTGCCCTGTTCGACGACATTGCCCTTTTCCATCACCACGACGGTGTCGGCGATCTCGGCCACCACGCCGAAATCGTGGGTGATGAACATCACGCTCATGCCCTTGCGCCGCTGAATGTCTCTGATGAGTTCCAGGATCTGTGCCTGGGTGGTCACGTCGAGGGCGGTGGTTGGCTCATCCGCAATAAGCACCGTCGGTTCGAGCGCAAGGGCCATGGCAATCATGACGCGCTGCCGCTGCCCGCCCGAAAGCCGGAAAGGGTACTGGTGATACATGAGTTCGGGATCTGGCAAGCCCACCTCAGAGAGCAGCTCAATAGCGCGGTTTCGACAGGCTTCTGACGTGCCGAAGCCATGCGCGGCCATGACCTCGTCAATCTGCGCACCCACCGTCATCAGGGGGTTGAGCGCCGAAAGCGGGTCCTGAAAGATCATCGACACGACCCGTCCACGCAAATTGCGCAGTTTGTCGGGTGACATGCCGATGATGTTCATCCCCTCCAACTGGATGACACCCGATGAGACGCGGATCACCTTGGGCAGTAGCCCCATGATCGCGTTCGCCGTAACCGACTTACCCGATCCGGACTCGCCAATGATGCAAAGGATCTGGCCGCGTTTCAGATCGAAGGAAATGTTCTTGACAGCATGGGTCCGTTCCATGCCTTGCGGCAAATTCACCGTGAGGTCGCGCACCGAAAGCGCCACATCGTGGGGGGCTACAGCCTGGATGCTTGCGACCATCGAGATCACCTCCCCTTTCAACCGAGCGCGTCCACCCTGTTGCGGACCGCTTCATCGCCCTTTGAACAGAAGCGCCTCACCGCAGCGCCCGTAGCCTGGCCATTTCGGCGCTTCGCGCGCTGAGGCTGCGAGAGACGGGTTCTGCTCATCCAGGCGACTCCCTTATGAAAATCCGGTCCGTGTACCGGACTGTGTTCCCTTTTCTTGGAGAACTCACCGATGGGGCAAACCGTGCCTATCGGATGTCCTCTGGGGCCTGCCCGCCATAAGGAGGGTGGCTCCGTTCTTTCAGCCAGTTTGACTGTTCTGTTTCCGCAGAGTCATCGAAACTTGGCTCTCGGGCAGCAGGAACTTCTGAAAAGAACGTCCGAATTGGCATTTCACTCTGTTTGGCATGATGATGGTAGCGTAAGTCCCACAATCTGCGCGGCATAGGCGAGAGTCTAAGAGTGATTGGCCGAAAAAAAGACTGAGCAATGACGCCAGCGGCCGTGCCGCCGTGTCAGGCGGGCACGGGATTCCTTGCCCCAGGAAATTTGAAGGATCCGCCCGCGCCAGAAGTTTCAAGCGGACTGCGCCCGTCCCGGCGGTCAACTCTATGTTGCCTGCCAACAGGTAGCAGAACTCCACTCAGCCTGGTGCCCGAATTGAGCTGCAGGGCGCTCCTTCAAAGGCGATTTGGGCCCAGGCGGCTGAACTGCGCCTGGAGCCACTCTGCGAGTTCAAACTCCACACCTTGTAGTTCACTCGACCCCAACCATATCAACCCGTATTGACTGCCGTCAGGGTCAAAGCCAGCAGGTGCCGCCAGGCTTCCTCGCTCCACATCGTCAATCGCGAGTACGAACGGACTGAGCGCTACACCCAGACCTGCAGATGCAGCTTCGACGATCAGGGCGTGATTGTCGTAATATCGGACTTCTGTGGGTCGACGCGCCGACGGATGGGTCTTCAGCCATTGCGCCCACGCGTCAGGTCGTGTCTTCGACCCAAGAGCGAGATAGTCGCCGTGTTCGAACTCTGGCACTAGTTCCGGCCTCATGACGGGCCCAACCTTTTCGGGGAAAAGGGTCCGGACGTTCCATGTCTCGGGCACAGCGAAGTCTAGCCGTCGGATAGCGAGATCGATCTGTTTCTTACGAAAGTCCACAAGCCCACCACCTACGGAGATGTGGAGGGCCATGTTCGGATGCGCCACTTGAAGCGCCCCCAGCCGCGGAATAAGCCAACGCATTGCAACTGAAGGCTCGCAGGAGAGCACTAGAGCATTCTTCCCGGCATTGGTAGCACGCAGGCCTTGCACTGTGGCGGCCAACTCGCCGAAAAACCTGCTGAGGGTGAGGTTGAGCGTCTCGCCGGCCGGGGTGAGCCGCAGGCCTCGCCCATTCTTTTCAAACAACCTGACCCCGATGTCATTGGCGAGTTTGGTGATACGGCGACTGACGGCGCCGTGCGTGAGCGCAAGCGAGTCTGCAGCGAGCCGGACCGAGCCCAGCCGCGCTGTTGCTTCGAACGCTCGCAGGTCATCGAGTGAAGGTATGTCTGAGCGATCCATCAGTGACAATCTATCACCGATCTCGTCAGAAACTATCGCTATTCGTCCTCGATGGGATTTTGTTAATTGATGCATGCGCACCAATCATCAACCCAGTATAGCGGTCCTCGCCGATGACCTCACTAGCGCGGCAGATGGTGCATCACCTTTCGTCGCCCGCGGCTTGACTGCGTCGATCGGCAGGGGCCAGCTTCCGCGCCAAGCGGAAGCGGCGGCGGTAATCGCAGTCGATAGCGGTTCGCGGTCTGCTACTCCGTCGCAAGCGTTCGAGCGGGTCGCTCGATTGACCGCCCGACTTGCCAGCCGTGCCGTGCTCTACAAAACCGTGGACTCCACGCTACGCGGCCACATAGCGGAGGAGCTTGAAGCATGCTTTGCGGCGAGCGGCCGCAAATCACTGCTTTTTGCGCCGGCGTTCCCCCAGGCCGGACGTACGACAGTGAGGGGCATTCATTTCGTTGACGGCATCCCGGTCTCGGAAAGCGCGTATGGCCATGACCCCGTGCATCCCGTGCGGCAGTCCGCGCTAGTCGACCTGGTCCCGAACTGCATCAAGAATGTCACGCTGCTTGATGCAGTAACGCAGGAAGAACTCGACTCGCAGATTGCTTCCATAGAGGATCCAGAGTCGATCCTTTGGGTTGGTTCTCCCGGAATGGCTGCAGCCCTATCGCGGCGTTTTGTGCAGGCGAAGACCCTACCGCCATTGATCGACGGCATCAGCAGCGATGTCTTGGTCGTCATTGGAAGCGCAAATCCGCGCAGTCATCGGCAGGCCGATCAACTTCAGGAGGTCAGCGGTGTCATGCTGCTGCGCGGACCAAAGGCGCGCGAGCGGGACCCGGCAGCGGTGCTGCGCCGTCTGGCACAGGACGCAGCGCGAGAGCTTCAAAGCTCACGCCTCGGCGCTTTAATCGCCACCGGCGGCGACACGATGGACGCGATCCTAGACCTTCTCAACGTCCGTGAGTTCGAGATCCTGCAAGAACTCGATCCCGGATTCCCACTTGGTCTCGCCAGGCTTGGCGATGGACGCTCGCTCCTGCTCGCCATGAAGGCCGGTGGCTTTGGCAGTGACGACGCTGTGAAGCGCGCTGTCGCGCGGATACGTGGAGCAGTCCAATGAAGAATATTCCCCCGCTTGCTCTCACGATGGGCGACGCATCCGGAATTGGGCCGGAGATCGTGGCGAAGGTGCTTGCGAAGGGCGGCGAACGGGTCGTCGTGTTCGGCAGCTATGTTGTCATGCAGGACATTGTGCGCCGGCTCGGGTTGAACATCGAGGTGCGACGCATCAACGCTGCCGATGCAGCTCAATTCGAGCCGCGGCGAATTGAAGTCATCGAAACCACGCGGATTACCGAGTCCCCACCAATCGGGCGTATCAGCGCGATCTCCGGGCAGGCGGCTTTCGACGCCATCGTGGCAGCGATCGCAGCAGCGAAGTCGGGAGAAGTGAGCGGCATCGTCACGGCGCCGATTAACAAAGAGGCGATGGCCAGCGCGGGAATCCGCTACCCCGGCCATACTGAAATTCTGGCCGACTACGGCGGCGCCAAGCGCGTGGCGATGATGCTTGCGAACGATGACATCCGCACGGTGCTCGTCACGATCCACACGTCGCTGAGCAAGGCGATCGAACAGGGCGATTTCGACGCTCAGGTTTCCGCCATTCGGCTTGCCCACGAGGGTGGCAAGGCTCTCGGCTTCGCAACCCCGCGTGTCGCCGTAGCGGGTCTCAATCCGCACGCAGGTGAAGGCGGCCTTTTCGGGGACGAGGAGATCCGGATCATACGACCTGCAATCGGCGCGGCCCGCGCCGAGGGTATCGATGCGACCGGCCCTTATCCAGGCGACACCGTATTCATGCAAGCACGTCAAGGTCGATTCGATGTTGTGGTGGCACAATACCACGATCAAGGGCTGATCCCTGTGAAGTATCTCGGGCTGGAAAAGGGCGTGAACATCACGCTTGGCCTGCCGTTCGTCCGCACCAGCCCAGATCACGGCACGGCGTTCGACATCGCGGGCCGGGGAATTGCAGACCACACAAGCCTGGAAACCTCGCTTGCCTACGCCAAGCGCCTCGTGGCGGCGCGAACCAAGACGAACTAGATTCGAAAGGAACCACGACCAATGGGGTTACGCTTCATCTTCATGCTTACGCGCAACGACCGCACGGTTCCGGACGCGTCGCAGCAACTTCAAACCGCGCTCAGCCTCGGCGTGCGGCACATCGGGTTCAAGGATATCGGCTTGCCGATCGAGCAGCTGAAAGGCCTCAATGCGGCCATCAGGACGGGCGGTGCAACCTCCTATCTGGAAGTCGTGTCATTGGACCGCGAAAGCGAAATTGCTTCGGCAAGGGCAGCTGCCGAAATCAGCGTTGACGTTCTTCTTGGTGGCACGCGGGTCGACGACGTGCTGCCGATCATCAAGCGCACCGGCATCCAGTACTTCCCGTTTCCGGGTCGGATTACCGGTCATCCGAGCGTGCTTGAAGGCGCCATCGACGAAATTGTCGAAAGTGCCAAGACGGTTGCAGGGCGCGATGGAGTGCATGGCCTGGACCTATTGGCATACCGTTCGGCGCAGAACGTGCCCGATTTGATGAAGGCCGTCTGCGCTGCAGTCGCCAAGCCTGTCTACATTGCAGGTTCGATCGACACCCCTGAACGAATTGCAGTCGTCCAAAGCGCCGGCGCAGCTGGTTTTACGATTGGGACTGCGGCTTTGGATGGCAGGTACCCGGCCAATGGGAATGACCTACCAAGCCAACTCACCGCAATCATTCGCGACGTCGCTGCCCTGAACAAGCACCTTTCGCCAATTCACAAGAAGAATTTGTCAATTGAGTTTGCCGGGCTACACGCGCCTTGGGAGCCTAAAGTCGAGGTGCATGTCAACAACATGCAAATCAAGGTCGCCATGTTCAGGGGAGCCTCCAGCTGGTCATTTCGACAGCACGATGATCAACTGTTCTTTGTTCACCGGGGACGCCTGCTCATGAAATTTCGTGACCGTGAAGAGATTATCGAACCCGGAGAGTTCATCGTCATCCCCTATGGCGTTGAGCACTGTGCGGTGGCTTTGGGCGGGGAGGAGTGTGAAGTGTTGCTGGCGACGTCAACCGCGCGACCCTGCTGCCCGGCCGCGGGAAATGATCTCACTCACTCTGAGCGATCCCAGGTGACTGCTTAAGGCGAGAGTGCCGTCTGCTAGGTTTTCAGTGAAATCATGGCGCAACGCGCAGGAGCAATCATGACCGTGGCTATAGTGCTGCATCGCGCCGACGGCGCACCCGTTGCAACCCCTTTCCGCAGGACAGCGTTCGGCACGGACGATCCCTTTGTGGGGCATCGCGAAATCGCTTGGGAAGGACCGGACTCGATGATCGTGGGCCGAACCAGCTTTGTTGGTGAGCTCGAAGTCGCAAGCTTCCCCCACCTCGAAACCATCGTCGTGGTGGAAGGAGAGCTGATCCTGACGGCGGCCGGGACGGCCCCGCTGGTGCTCTGTCCGCAAGCGGGTGCTGTCATCGGATGCGGCACCGCGCTTCGCATCCAGACCGAATCACGCGTGCGGTTTTCGTTCTGCGCGGCCGCTTGCGACAAACCGACGAAGCCCGGCCTTGTCCAGTTGCGCTCCGACGCCGACTTCAAGCCGTCTGCTTCGCTACCGGCCGAGGCTTTGCTTGGCCCGGCCCCGCAATGCCGCAGCGACAGCGTCTTCTCCAGCGACGGCGCGGATTACCGCGCGGGCACCTGGGATTCGACCCCATACCACCGGGTTATTCGCCCGCATCGCCAGAACGAGTTCATGCATCTGCTGGCCGGGAGTGTACGATTCGCCGCGCTCGATGGCAGCGTGCTGTCGGCGGGCACCGGCGATGCGCTTTTCGTGCCCCAGGGCGCATCGATCGGATGGGAAAGCAACGATCGCGTGGCGAAGTTTTTCGTGGTCCAAAGCGTCCAGGCCTGACGTAGAGCGAGATCCACCATGTCCCCTCCGCTGAAGCACATCGACACATCGCCCAAGCCGCCGGCCTCCGCTGATGTCGTCGTGATCGGCGGCGGCATTATCGGCGTCTTTACCGCCTACTACTTAGCCCAGCGCGGGGCTTCGGTCGCCCTGGTCGAAAAGGGAAGGATCGGCGCCGAGCAGTCCAGCCGCAATTGGGGCTGGTGCCGCCAGCAGAACCGGGACGCTCGCGAATTGCCGATAGCGATCAAGAGCCTCGATCTCTGGAAACGATTTGCCACCGAGAGCGGCGAAGACACGGGTTTTCATCGCTGCGGGCTGTTGTATCTCAGTAACGACGAGGCCGAATTGTCCGGTTGGGCCAGCTGGCATGATTTTGCGAAGACTGCGGGCGTAACCAGCCACATGCTGAGCAGTCGCGAGGCCGCCGAACGGGGGCATGCGACCGGCCGTGCCTGGAAGGGCGGCGTCTTCTCGCCCACCGATGGCACCGCAGATCCTGGCAAGGCTGCACCGGCCGTAGCGGCTGCGTTTATGAAGCTCGGTGGCAGCATCCACCAGAATTGTGCTGCCCGCGGCATCGAGACGAAAGGCGGGCGGGTCAGCGGCGTCGTGACGGAAGCCGGGGTCATCAAGACCAGGACGGCTGTGCTCGCCGGCGGGGCCTGGGCCTCCTCGTTCTGCCGCCAGCTTGGCATCCGTTTTCCCCAGGCATCGATCCGCCAATCGATCCTTAGCGTGTCCCCCGTGGAACATTGCTTGCCGGACGCCTTGTTTACGGCGGGCGTGTCCGCCACGCGCCGCAGCGACGGACGCTACGCACTGGCCATCAGCGGCCGCGCACGCGTGGACGTGACGCCGCAGTTTTTGCGATTCGCCCCGCAGTTCGTGCCCATGTTTATCAGGCGCTGGCGCAGCCTTCTGCCGGGCGGCCTACAAGGCATTCGCGGTGGGCACGAAACGCTGAAGCGGTGGCGGCTCGATGCGCCGACGCCCATGGAGCGGGTGCGCATCCTTGATCCGAAGCCCGATATGTCGACGGTCAGGGAGACCCACCGCCGTGCTGTCGAATTACTGCCGCAACTCCGCGAAGCAAAGATCACGCACGCGTGGGCCGGCTTCGTCGACTGCACGCCGGACGGTGTTCCCAGTATCGGCGCGGTGCCTAACGTACCAGGCTTCATCCTGGCCGCAGGCTTTTCCGGGCACGGCTTCGGGATTGGCCCCGGCGCTGGCCACCTAATCGCGGATCTCGCCACCGGAGCCGAACCGATCGTCGACCCCGTTCCGTATCAACCGGGACGCTTTAGCAACTCGGCATGGGGCAAGGTCGCTGAGTTTTAGGCCGCACACGCAACGCGACGCCCCTACACATGAGATGGCTTGGAAGCGAGCTTCAGCTTATCTCCCCTCTGTGAGGCTTTTCACGCAACATTTGCATGTCCTAAGGGCCGCTAACCGCACGATATTCCGTCCGGGCACAAAACTCCGCAGCCTGTCCATTCACGGCGCGGGTTAGAATGCTTCAAATTACCGGAGTTCCGCACATGCCCGCGCCGCTCATGCACATCGAGTGCAGCCCTTCCCTGCCCCGCGAGGCGGACGTCGTCGTCATCGGCGGCGGCGTGGTGGGCGTGTTTACGGCGTATTATCTCGCGCGCCGCGGCGTCAGCGTCGCCCTGGTCGAGAAAGGGCGCGTGGCCGCCGAGCAGTCCAGCCGAAACTGGGGCTGGTGCCGCCAGCAGAACCGCGATGCGCGCGAGCTACCAATGGCAACCAAGAGCCTCGATCTCTGGGAGAAGGTGGCACAGGAAACTGGCGAGGATACCGGATTTCGCCGTTGCGGGCTTCTGTATCTCTCACAGGACGAAAATGAGCTGGCAGGCTGGGCGAAGTGGCGTGACTTCGCCAGGACAGTAGACGTTACGACGCACATGCTGAGCGCAGAAGAAGCCACCGAACGGGGCAAAGCGACGGGCCGCAAATGGAAAGGCGGCGTGTTCTCGCCAACTGACGGAACGGCGGACCCTTCCAAGGCAGTGCCGGTTGCGGCGCGCGGCATCATGGCGGCGGGCGGCACCCTACATCAGCACTGCGCGGCGCGCGGGCTGGAGTTGAGCGCCGGCCGGGTGAGCGCTGTGGTGACCGAAGCTGGCACCATCCAGACAAAGACCGTTGTCATGGCCGGAGGCGCGTGGGCTTCTTCCTTTTGCAACCAGCTTGGCATGCGCTTCCCGCAAGCTGCCGTGCGTCAGTCCATTCTAGCCGTGGCGCCAGGCGCAAACGGCCTGCCGGATGCCCTGCATACCGCGCGCGTCTCTCTGACGCGGCGCAGCAACGGTGGATACGCGCTGGCGATCAGCGGGCGGGCGCGTGTCGATCCAACGCCGCAGCAGTTCAGGTTCAGCCGCGAGTTTGTACCTATGTTCGCCCGCCGCTGGCGCAATCTCGCCCCAGGCGCCTTCGAGGGCTGGCGTCAAGGCCATGAAAGCCTGCGCAAATGGACCCTCGACGACATCACGCCAATGGAACGGAACCGGATTCTCGACCCGAAGCCCGACATGGGACAGATTCGGCTGACATATCGAAGAGCCTGCGAATTGATCCCCGAACTCCAACGCGTCGCGATCTCCGATGTCTGGGCGGGTTATATCGACAGTACACCCGATGGCATTCCCGCAGTCGGTGAAGTGGAGGGGATTCCGGGCTTCATCCTGGCGGCGGGATTCAGTGGTCACGGCTTCGGGATTGGCCCCGGCGCGGGGCATATGATCGCCGACATCATCACAGGCAGCGAGCCTATTGTCGATCCGCGTCCTTATAGGCCCGAGCGCCTGAAGACTGCTGCGTGGGGCAAGGTCGCTGAATTCTGAGAAGACCGTTTGCCGAGTTACCATCGGTCGCACACGAGATTGGGGCCACGAAGCAACCAGCACCAAAAAACAGGGAAGTGACGTTGCGCGAATATGAGATTGCCGCCATTCCTGCCGACGGGATCGGCCCAGAGGTCATTGCCGCAGGTCTCCAGGCGCTTGAGGCGCTGCAACAGCGCTGCGGCGACTTCAAGCTGCGCGTCCAGCACTTCGACTGGGGCTCAGACTACTACAAGGCACATGGTCGCATGATGCCCGAAGATGGCGTGGCGCAATTGAAGCGCTTCGACGCCATCTTCTTTGGCGCGGTAGGCGCTCCCGATCTGCCCGACGATATCACGCTCTGGGGCCTCCGGCTGCCGATCTGCCAAGGCTTTGATCAATACGCGAACGTGCGGCCGACCAGGATATTGCCCGGCATTGTTTCGCCGCTGGTGGGTGTTGGCCCTGGCGATCTGGATTGGGTGATCGTGCGTGAGAATTCCGAGGGCGAGTATTCGGGCCACGGCGGCCGCGCCCATCGCGGCCTCCCCGAGGAGGTCGGAACCGAGGTCGCGATCTTCACGCGCGTCGGCGTCACCCGCATCATGCGCTATGCATTCCGGCTGGCGCAGTCACGGCCGCGAAAGCTCCTGACCGTTGTTACGAAATCCAACGCGCAGCGTCACGGCATGGTAATGTGGGACGAAATCGCAGCCGAGGTGGCGCGGGAATTCCCGGACGTCGCGTGGGACAAGATGCTAGTCGATGCTATGACAGTGCGTATGACGTTGAAACCTCGGAGCCTTGATACGATCGTCGCCACCAATCTTCACGCCGACATATTGTCGGACCTTGCAGGCGCGCTCGCGGGCAGTCTCGGCGTTGCACCAACCGCCAACATTGATCCCGAGCGGCGCTATCCCTCGATGTTCGAGCCAATTCACGGCTCGGCATTCGACATCGCCGGCAAGGGTATTGCCAACCCGGTCGCCACCTTCTGGACCGCTGCCCAGATGCTCGAACATCTGGGCGAGAGCGCAGCGGCCGTCCGATTGATGAGCGCTGTGGAAACGGTGACGAGTGAAGGCGTGCTAACGCCCGACGTGGGAGGGACAGCGACCACGCAGGAAGTGACGGACGCCGTCTGCCGGACGATCCGCGGTTCGAACGTGTGACAGGTTTCCAATGAAGCTCGACAAGATCGACATCAAGATCTTATCCCAACTGCAAAAGAACGGGCGGGTCACCAATGTCGAGCTTGCCGACCTGGTCAACCTTTCGCCGAGCCCTTGCCTGATGCGGGTGAAGAAGCTTCAGGCGGAAGGCTTCATCACCGGCTATTCCGCCCAGATCGATGTGTCCAAGCTCGGGCAGACTCTAACGATCTTCACTGAAGTCACGCTCAAGCACCATCAACAGAACGACTTCGCGAGATTTCTCACCGCAATTCAGAAAGTCGATTCTGTCATCGAATGCCATCTGGTTTCAGGCGGTTACGACTATCTTGTGAAGTTTGTCACAGCGGGCATCAGCGAGTACCAGACGATCATGGAGCGCATGATCGAATTGGATATCGGAATCGACAAATATTTCAGCTTCGTCGTGCTGAAGTCACCGATCGTGAAATCCCATTTGCCTCTCGACATCATTTTCGACAAATGAGAAGGCAGCTCCGGCTCGATCCTCAAGCGGCGTGCGCTCGCGCCACGCTCCATCTTGTTGCGCGCGGCATTTGTCGAATGACGATGTCACGATTCGGGGGAGGCCGTCATTGCACTCGTCTGAACGGCGCTTAGGCTAAACTTCGACTGCATCTGGAGACTTCCAGCGAACGCCTGCTGTCGGCTTATCGTCGTCAAATGACTAAATAAATATATTATACGATGATAAGTCTGCACGCACAGATGCTCGCAGAGTTGCGACAGTCTAGCCTCGGGTCACAGTTGGACCAAAGGCAACAGGCGAAAAGATGAAGAAGATCGACGCTTTGATCCGCCGACGAGCTGACGATCGCCGGAAAACCGCGCAAGTCTGTGTATCGCGCATTCTCCGGAACGCCAAAGCCTGCGGTGTCGATATCTCCGTTGTCGGATCCCTCGCGAAAGACCGTTTCCGCGTCCATTCCGACGTAGATCTGCTGGTTCACGGAAGCACTGATCCTGCGCACCGGGCCATGTTAGAGCGCTTGGTCGCAGACCAGCTTCGGGGAACGAACATTCCCTATGACCTGATCTTTGCCTCAGACGTTTCGTCCGAACGAGTGCAGGAATTGCTTGATGACAGCGTTTAAGCATCCGGCATTCGCAAAACTGTCGCCAAAAATCGCCCGCGCTGCGAAGGAACTGCAGCAAATCGAGGAATATCTGTCTGCTCATGGGAGTGAGATGTCACTCGGCGAATGGGGAGCGGTCGCAGCTGTTTCGCTGGGAGTCCACAATGTCTACAACGGCATCGAGGACATCCTGCTCAGCCTGTCCAACGACATAGACGGCCTCGTTCCCCAAGGGCCTACGATGCGCCAGGACGTGCTCGATCAGATGTCGGCGGAAATAGCAGGCGTCCGCCCGGCTGTGCTCGACCCCGAGCTTTATCAGTCCCTGAGTGAGTTAAAGGGAGTCCGTCACCTGGTGAGGCATCGGTACGGTTTTGACCTGAAAACCGACAGGGTGCAGGGAAACCTCGACAGGGTAAAAGAGGCATTTCCGTCTTTCGTCGAGGCCATTGTTTACTTGGAACGCAATCTTACTGAGGAAAACACGCACGACAGTAATGGCGGCGGCGACGGCTCAGGAGGCGGAGCATCTGGTGGTCCCTGAACCAACGGCTCAGTCGTGTGCGCCGGAAGAGATTCTGCGGGCGTTGACCCCTGAGAATTGTCGGCTGGTGGCGCTGATCCATCGGTATCGACCGCAAAGCATCACGGAACTGTGCAGGTTGGCGGCGCGTCCGCAGCCGAACGTATCCCGCTCCTTGGCGGCCCTTGAGCGGGCGGGAATTGTCTCAATGGTGGGCTCCAGGCCGAAGAGACCCGAACTCGCCGTGCAACGAGTCACGATCGAACTCGCTGAGCTTCAGAATGGCCGATGCGAGGTCGACGATTCGTGAAAACAAATCGCCGGACCATCATCTTTGCTGCGCCATGGGTAACAGGGGCAAAGTCGATCAGTGGGATTCGAAGCCGCCGCTGACGAGGTTTGGCAAGTATTGGCGTGCAGCCTCGGTGACGCCGAGCCGATCGCCAAGAAGGAGGGCCGGAGCTTTTAGCGGTTTCCATTGGGCCCGGGAAGGTATCACGACAGGCGCTTCCTGCCTGTAAGCGGGTTTCGCCGGAAATCTTGCGCCGGATGACCTGGCATTGAATGTCGTTCTCGGAGCCGCTGATATAGAGAAGATTCCCGGCCGAGCGGGGACGGTGACCAGCTCGGCCTTGTTGGTGCATCACTTCGGGATTTTGCTTCGGGAGAACGAAGCGTCTAGCTAATACTTAGGCCGGCAATCATGCGAAAGACCCGGACGGGGTGAGTTTAGCCCTGGTCGATGCAGTGCGCCCGCTGATCATCCCTTCATCGCTGCCCGCACATCCTTATCTTCGAGAGTTTGGTCCAGCGTCATCCGCGTGCGTTCGAGGATTCCATCAATATCGTCGTCTGTGCAGCAGAGCGGCGGCGCATAGCCGAGGATGCCGCTGTTGAAGGCACGGATGACGAGGCCGTTCGCCCACGCGCGCTCGAACACGCGGCGCCCCGGATCGGCCGCCGTGGGCAGCGGCGTCTTGCGTGCCTTGTCGGTGACCAACTCGATTGCTGCCAGCATGCCGCGACCGCGAATGTCGCCAACCAGCGGGTGGTCGGCTAGCAAGCGAAGGCCTTCCAGCAAGCGCTTCCCCGCCTTGCGCCCATTCTCGAGCAAGCCGTCTTCATAGAGATGCAGGCATTCGAGCCCGACCGCCGCGCTCACGGGATGGGCCGAATAAGTATAGCCATGGCCGACGGCCGCTTTGCCGGCTCCGTCCGCAATCGTATTGTACACATGGTCGGCCATGAAGACGGCGCCCATCGGCACGTAGCCCGAGGTCAGTCCCTTCGCCGTGGTCATGAAATCCGGCACGACCTCGTCTTCCTCGCAGGCGAAGAGCGGGCCGGTACGGCCAAAGGCAGTGATAACTTCGTCGGCAACGAACAGAATGTCGTGTTCCTTGCACGCGGCGTGCAGAGCCTTCAGCCAACCTGTCGGTGGAACGAGGACACCGCCCGAACCTTGGATGGGTTCGGCGTAGAAAGCCGCAACGCGGCCGGCGCCGAGTTCCGCGATTTTGGCCCGCAGGGCCGCGACCGATGCATCGATGATCGCCTGCGGGTCGGAACCGACCGGATTGCGATAGGCGTAGTGCGAAGGAATTTTGTGCTGCCAGTCGTAAGGCACGCCGAAACCCGCGTGGAATGCTGGGATCGCTGTCAGACCTGCCCCTGCCGTCGAGGATCCATGGTAGCCATACTCGACGGAGATGAACTGGTCCTTTTGCGGCGTACCCTTGGCATGGTAGTAATAGCGAATGAAGCGGATCGTACTGTCGACCGCGTCGGAGCCGCCAAGCGTAAAATAGACATGGTTCAAATCGCCGGGCGCCAGTTCGGCAAGCCTGGCAGCAAGGCGAATGGCAGGCTCGGATCCCAGCCCGAAATATCCCGTCGCATAGGGAAGCTCTCTTAGCTGCTTTGCCGCCGCCTCAACAACGCTTTCCTGGCCGTATCCGATGTTGACGCACCATAGACCGGCGAATCCGTCCAGAAGGGTTTTCCCGCTTGCATCGGTCACGGTTGCGCCCTTGGCGGATTTGAGCACCCGCACGCCCGTCTCCTCGTGGCTCCGATAGCATGAAAACGGGTGAACCAGATGTGCGCGATCGAGTTCGATCAGTGAGTTTGCCAGCATTTCTTCCTCCGATTCAGCGTAGTGCCTGACTGACAAGAGCATAAGTCCGGTGTGGTGTGCTTTCGTCCTTCAGCTCGTTTTCAGCGTGATCTGCTGCGCGGTCATGGTTCATGCCGGGCCTGAATTCTCTAGGCCCAAGGTAGGCTGCCGCGGACAGCAGTTCCTCCCGACCAGAAGCTGAGCGATAGGCGTTTTGACTTTCCTTTGCCGCTGGCACCGCATCTTATGCCACGCACGGCTGAGAGATCGCGCGCCCGCCGAAGCCCGAAACGAACTCAGGCGCAACTCTCTGCCAAAGCTCTCACGCAATACAAAACAATCTGCTTCAGGGCGCATCGAATGCGGCGACTAGTCTTCTCCGGCCCTCATTATGATCCTTGCTGTTAAAGGCACGCAGTGCCGACAGGATTGGAAGGATCGACGCCTATGACCCAGTTCAGACCGAAGTACATCACCTTCGACTGCTACGGTACACTGACCAACTTCGACATGGCCGGCGCGGCGAGACGCGTATACGGCGCGCAGCTCTCCCCAGCTGGGATGGCGCAATTCATCAAGGATTTCTCGGCCTATCGCCTCGATGAGGTCCTTGGCGCCTGGAAGCCGTACAGCGAGGTCGTGCACAATTCCGTGGAACGAACCTGCAAGCGCAACGGCGTCGCATTCCGGCCCGAGGATGCCCAGCGCATCTATGCGGTAGTGCCGACATGGGGTCCGCACCCGGACGTCCCGGCGGGCCTGGCCAAGGTCGCCAAGGAGATTCCGCTGGTGATCCTGTCGAACTCCATGAAGAGCCTGATCATGTCGAACGTGGAGAAACTCGGCGCACCGTTCCACATGGTCATCACGGCGGAGGAGACCGGCGCCTACAAGCCTTTAATGAAGGGCTTCGAATATATGTTCGAGAAGCTCGGCTGCGGCCCGGAGGACATTACGCACGTGTCGTCCTCATTTCGCTACGATCTCATGACCGCCTATGATCTCGGTATCAAGAGCAAGGTCTGGGTGAACCGCGGCCACGAGCCTGCGAACCCCTTCTACGAATATACCGAGATCAAGGATATCGGCGGTCTGGCCGGCGCCGTCGGACTGGAGCCTGTTCGGGAATTCGCCTGAACGTCTGTTTGCTAGCGCAGTCGCACCAGACTTAGGCACTCCCAAACGTTAATAATCACTGGTCGCAATAGAAAAGGGGCGGTTTTCACCGCCCCTTTCCTGTCGTTCCAACGTTTTAGGCTGCAAGTGTTTACACCTGCATGCAATATAATTAATTAAGCCCGCCAACATGAAGCGTCTTGACCTCGAGATATTCCTCGATGCCGAGCTGCGATCCTTCGCGCCCCACTCCCGACTGCTTGACACCGCCGAAAGGCGCAACCTCGGTCGAGATCATGCCTGTGTTGAGCCCTACCATACCGAACTCCAGCGCCTCGGCAACACGCCATGAGCGCTTGAGGTTGTCGGTGTAGAAGTAGGCGGCAAGGCCGAACGGCGTACCGTTCGCGATGGCGATGGCCTCTTCCTCCGTCTCGAAGCGAAAAAGCGGCGCCACCGGACCGAACGTCTCTTCCGATGCCAGGAGCATCTCGGTAGTAGCCTCTCCCAGCACGACGGGCCGTGCATATTGCTTGCCCTCCGGCACCGTCTCGCTTTGGGCGATGATCTGCGCACCTTTCGCCTGTGCATCCGCGATGTGACGCTCGATCTTGTCGATCGCGGCGGCGTTGATCATCGGGCCGATCTCAGTGCCCTCGTCGGTCCCTGCGCCAACCTTCATCCGCGCCACGCGCCGGCTCAGCTTTTCGGCGAAAGCGTCGTAAACGCCTTCGTGCACGAGAATCCGGTTCGCGCAGACGCAGGTTTGACCGCCATTGCGGAACTTGGATACGATCACCCCTTCAACTGCCTTATCCAGATCGGCGTCGTCAAAGACGATAAAGGGCGCATTGCCGCCAAGCTCCAGGCTCAGCCGCTTGATGCTATCGGCCGCGCCGCGCATGAGCAGCGCACCGACGCGGGTCGAACCGGTGAACGAGATCTTGCGCACCGTCTCGTTGGCCATCAGTTCGTTGCCGATTTCGATGGGCATACCGGTCACAATGTTGATCACGCCGGCAGGGATACCTGCCAGTTCCGCCAGAACGCCGAGCGCCAGCGCCGAGAATGGCGTAAATTCCGACGGCTTGATGACAACCGTACAACCTGCGGCCAGCGCCGGTGCTACTTTGCGCGTGATCATCGCGTTGGGGAAATTCCACGGCGTGATGATGGCGCAGACCCCGACGGGTTCTTTCAGCACCAGAATGCGGCGATCGGCCGTGGGTGACGGAACGGTCGAGCCACCGATCCGGCGCGCCTCCTCCGCAAACCATTTCACAAAAGATGCGCCGTAGCGGATTTCCGCCACCGCCTCGGCAAGCGGCTTGCCCTGTTCCAGCGTCAGCAGGAGCGCGAGATCCTGTTCGTGCTGGCGGATGAGGTCGTGCCAGCGCTCCAGAAATCCTGCACGCTCGGCATGGGTCCTTTTCTTCCAGCCTTTGAAGGCCTCGGCCGCAGCGTCGATTGCGGCTCTCGTCTCGCTCTCCCCCATTTCGGGAACGGTGCCGAGTATACTTTGGCTGGCAGGGTCAATGACGTCGACCACGCCCTTCGTTTCCGCATCCCACCAGACACCGCCAATCAGCGCCTGCTGGCGAAAAAGGTCGGAATCGTTGAACAAACCAATCTTCGTCATCGCATTCATGGTCTTTCCTCTGCTCCTTCAGCTTAATCCTGCCAGCACGGCCTGCGTGATTGTTTCAGTCCTGTCCTTGCCTGCGATCGTGCCAATCCCCCGCGCGGTTGCGGACTCGATTGCCGACATCACTTCTGCCGCAGCATGCCCCTCGCCCAGATGCTCGAGCATCATCGCACCGGACCAGATCGCGGCGATCGGATTGGCGGTGCCGAGATGCGCGATGTCGGGCGCCGAACCATGAACCGGCTCGAACATGGAAGGCGCGCTGCGATCGGGATTAATATTGGCGGAGGCGGCGTAACCCAGCCCGCCCTGAATGGCCGCTCCAATATCCGTGAGGATGTCGCCGAAAAGGTTCGATGCGACGATTACGTCGAGGCTTTCAGGCGCCAGGACCATGCGGGCGGCAATGGCGTCGACGTGGTAGTGCGAGACCTCCACATCGGCATAGTTTTTCGCCAACTCGCGCGTGACCTCATCCCAGAAAACCATGGAGTGTTTCTGCGCGTTGGATTTGGTGACAGATGCGAGCTTCTTGCGACGCGACCGCGCCTGTTCGAAACCGAAACGGATGATCCGTTCGACACCCGTACGCGTGAAGATCGCAGTCTCGACCGCGACCTCATCGGCCGTGCCGGAATGAACGCGCCCACCGGCGCCGGAGTATTCGCCTTCCGTATTCTCGCGGATGCACAGGATATCGAAACCATCAGAGCGGAGGGGCCCCTGAACGCCCGGCAACAGCCGGTGCGGTCGTATGTTGGCGTACTGCGTGAACCCTTTCCGGATCGGCAGGAGCAGTCCGTGAAGCGATACTGAGTCGGGCACTTCCGCGGACCAGCCCACAGCGCCGAGATAGATCGCATCGAATTTTCGAAGTGTCTCGATGCCGTCTAGCGGCATCATTGCACCGGTCGCCAGGTAGTAGGCGCACGACCACGGGAATCTTGTGTCATCAAGGGCGAAACCGCCCCGCTTAGCCGCCGCCTGCAGCACCTGCCATGCCGCCTGCGTTACGTCCTTGCCGATGCCGTCGCCGGGGATGAGCGCTATCTTGTAGGTCTTCATTGATGGAGGTCCTCATTCGCACTAACGTCATCGGAACAATAGTGGACCGCCCGCCGCATTTTCCGTCGAGGATGAGCCGCCCGACGGCGTCGAATCACGTCAGGCGGAACCTGGAAAGCCGATTGTTCTGGAACCGCCGCGCGCTCTATTCGGCCGGACCTTGAGCACTGAACTCAGTCATAAACGCAGACGTAGATCTTGCGCACGGTCTCGATAGTGCGCCAGACGCCGACGAAACCGGGCTTCATCACAAAACTGTCGCCGGCGCGGTAGGTCTTGGTCTCACCGCCCCTCTCCTCGATTTCGACGAGACCCGAAACGATGTGGCAGAACTCGTAGATAGTGCCCTTGATCGAATGCGTCTCGCCGGGCGTCGCCTCCCAGACGCCGGTCAGAACCTTCTCACCTTTCGAGGCATCCTGCGCCCAGGTCTTGAAGGATGGATTGCCGGAAATGAGCCGCTCCGGGGCCGGTAATGCCTCCTTCGGCGCGAAGTCTGGAACTGTGTCGATCGTGATCAGAAGTGACATGTGATGTTTCCTGGTTAGTAGCCGAGTGTCCGATCGACGAGGCCGATCAGTTCTTCTCCGGTGCGGTGGCGCCGGATATTGTCCACGACGGATTGTGCCGCCGTATGCGGTTGCGTCACCGAGGCGATGTGCGGCGTTATCATCACCTTCGGATGCGACCACAGCGGATGGTCTTGCGGGAGCGGTTCTGGATCGGTGACATCAAGCATCGCCGCAGATACGTGACCGGCGTCGAGCGCGTCGAGCAGTGCGGCCTGGTCCAGTTGCGGACCCCTGCCGACATGCAGCAGCGTCGCCCCGACGGGCAGTAAGTCGAAGAACTCTGCATCGAGCATGCCGTGGGTTTGTTCCGTGAGGGGGAGCAGGCAGACAAGAATATCCGTTTGCTTCAGAAAGCCCGCGAGTTGGTCCATGCCGTGAAAACAGGCGACGCCCTCTATCCGCTTTTCGCTGCGGCTCCACCCGGCAAGCGGAAACTGGAACGGCTTCAAGCGCTCGATAGCCGCCTGGGCCAGCATGCCAAGGCCGAGAAAGCCAACCCGGCGTTCGGCCGCCTGTCGAGCGACAATCGGTTGCCAAAGGCACCTTTTCTGCTGGTCGAAATAGGCGGGCATCTCCCGGTGGAGCGCCAACACGCCGAGCGCGACGTATTCCTGCATCATGCGTATGATGCCGTCCTCGACCATGCGCACCAGCTTCACATGGCTTGGCACCACGTCCTGCTTGAACTGGTCAACGCCCGCGCCGATCGAAAACAGCACTTCCAGATTGCGATAGCGCGAGATCTCGTCCGGCACCGTCCAGGTAATGAGATAGCGCACCTTCTCCGGCTCCATCTCGTCTCCTGAATGGAAGAATTCCAGATCCGGGAGCTGGCGCGCGAAGATCTCGCGGAAGACCGCAGCACGCGCGGTATCGGAATTGAAAAGAAACGCCATGGTGACCGCCCCTTCCTTCAGGCTGCAAGACGCGCGCCGAGCCCCTCGATCATCTTCCGGCAAGCGGAGAGTTCACCGATCTCGATATATTCGTCTGGACGATGGGCACGGCCGATGTCGCCAGGACCGCAAATGATCGCATCGATGCCGGCCTGCTGGTAAAGCCCGGCCTCCGTGCCGAAGCTGACGGCTGTGAGCGGCTCCTGCCCGGTCAGCTCCGTCAGAACGGCCGCCAGCGCGCTCCCGTTCGCGGGCGCAAGGGCGGGATAGGTGCTCAGTTCGTGCCACGCCACATCGAAGCCGCTATCTCGCAGGGCGAAAAGCCGGGCCTTGACCGGCTCAAGCAGGGAGGCTGGAGAAACGCCGGGCACGGCGCGCGCCTCAATATCGGCTGTGCAGTGGCCAGGGACGATGTTGACTGCCTGTCCACCGGCGATGACGCCCACCTGCAAGGAAGAATACGGGGGCTCGAAATTTTGATCGAGCGGTCCGTCCGCGAGCGATTGGCCGTAGGCCACGGCGTGCGTGATGACCCCGGCCATGGCGTGCACGGCATTGAGTCCGAGATCGGGGCGTGACGAGTGGCCTGATCGCCCGATCACCTCGAGCCGCGCGGCGGCCTTCCCCTTGTGCGCGCGCACAGGCTGCATCCGGCTCGGCTCGCCGACAATCGCGCCAAGCGGCCTCTCGCATAAGCTCGGCAACGCGGCTAGGAGATGCGGCACACCACGGCACCCCGCCTCTTCGTCATATGAGAATGCGAGATGAACTGGCTGCCGCAGGTTCATCGCCGCAAGTCTTGGGAGCGCGGCCAATGCGCAGGCGAGGAAGCCCTTCATGTCGGTGGCGCCGCGGCCGTATAGCCTGCCGCCCTCGCGGCGCAGGACGAACGGGTCCGAGCTCCATTCCGGCTCGCCGGCCGGCACGACATCCATATGTCCGGAGATGATGTAGCCCCGACCCTGGCGCGGGCCGATCGTGAGGAAAAGGTTGGACCGGTCGCCCTCGGGACCGGGGAGAACCGTCACCTCGGCTCCGGCTGCCTGACAGTAGTCGCGGATCCAATCGACGATCGCGCCGTTTGGCGTGCCCACAACAGAGGGAAATCCAATCAGTGTCGCGAGGATTTCTTCCACGTTCATGGCGGTCCGCTCTGCTTGCACACTATCACCGGGTGCAACCAGCCTATCCACAGGCAGCAGTGTTCCCTGCCGAATCGCGTCGTGCTTTGGCCGAAGATTGCGAAAAAGCACCTCGAACCAGCGAAACCTGCTGGCTTTTCCGTATAATGCTGCGGCAAAAGAGGCATTTCGCAACATGGCGATCGATGACAGGATCAAGACCGCGTGCCTTGCGCATTCGTTGAAGGAGCGGATCGACTGAGATGCAGAGATCAGTACGCCTGAAATCCTTCGAACTGGTTGCGCGGGACATTGATGATGTCGACGTCAAGCTACTGCACGCGTTGTCGATCTCAGTCCGCTGGCCTCATCGGCCAAAGGATTGGGACTTTCTGCGCCGTGCCGGCCGCGGCATTGTTGCCGTTGATGGTATTGGACGCGTTTTCGGCAGCGCGATGTGGTTTCCCCACGGAGACGATTTCGCCACCATCGGCGTAGTGATCACAACGCCCCGCACGCAAGCGCAAGGAGGCGGCCGATGGCTCATGGACTTGGTGCTCGAGCAGTGCGGCGATCGCAACTTGGCACTCAATGCTACCCATGCTGCCTATCCTCTTTATGTCTCACTCGGCTTCACGACCGAGGCGATCGTATACATGCGCCAGGGGGAGGTCCCACAGACGCTCCCAACACTGCCGGCCCTGGACGGTCAAATGCAGGCGTTATCGAGCGACAGGCTGAAGGAGATCACGGCGCTGGATACGCGCGCGTTTGGGACAAACCGCGAGAGGCTGCTCGCGTTGCTCGCGGCCGATGCCTCAATCTGCATTTTGAGCCGCGGCGGCGAGATCGTCGGCTATTCCATGTGTCGCGAGTTCGGACGTGGCCATGTGATCGGCCCCATGGTCGCGCGCAACGATCTAGACGCGGTCCACCTCACAGCCGTGCATCTGAAGGACCTGGCAGGACGGTTCGCCCGCGTCGACAGCCGCGAGAAGGATGGCGTGTTTGCCGCGTTTCTCCAGCAGTGCGGCCTCGGCATTGCCGAGACCGTTACGACCATGTCCAAAGGGCGCCGCTTTCTGAACCGGGAAGACAATGGGCCTTGGGTCTATGGATTGGCCGGCCACGCCTTGAGTTGAATGCAAGCACGCTGTCGCCTTCAACCAGCGGTCAGAGGATCAGGTCGATCAGTGCGCGCGTCGATCAACCGGCATGATGCGGTTGCCGTCACGCGGCCGGCTTCGGATCTGCTCCTAGTCCCGGATTCGGTTTCCGCTGCCGGCATTATGACCGTCCGACGCCCATCCGCCACGCCATCCACGATGACATGGCCGATGCCGCGCGAGCACGGCTCGATGCGCGCGTTGAGGTGATAAATGTCCCGCAGCAGATCGGAAGTGATGACGTCCGGCGATGACCCGCATGCGACCAGCCGGCCGTCCGCGATGACCATTGTCTGATCGCTGAAGCGCAGGGCGTGATTGAGGTCGTGCAGGGCAACCAGCACGACCATGCGTCGCGCCTGAGCAAGTTCCCGCATGAGGCCGAGCACTTCCACCTGCCGCGACAGATCGAGTGCTGATGTCGGTTTGTCCATCGGCAGGATCTCCGGCTCGCGCACCAGCGTTTGTGCCAGGCTGGCGAGTTGCCGCTGGCCGCCGGAAAGCTCGCCAATGTTGCGGAAAGCGATGTCGGCGATGCCGAGCGCCGCCAGCGTCTCGTCGATGCGAGCCAGATCATCGTCGCCCACAGACCAGCCCATACCCTGCTTACGGGCGAGCAACACTGACTCGTGCAAGCTCACGGCCACGATGTTCCCTTTGGCCAGCAGGTCGGCGGCAATGGCCGCCTGCCCCTCATCATCGTCGACATAGGCGCGCAGCAGCACATTCGTGTCGGTCGTAACCTCATTCCTTGCCGGACCCGGCCGCGGCGCCCGCTTCCGCTATCGCCTCGTTGATCTCCTCGATACTGAGCACCCGGCCGTTCGTCTTGCCTCTGAGGAAGCCGTGGAGGTCCCGGAACGACCCCTTCGCCCGTGCCGCTTTCAATTCCGCCCGGCCGTCGGGCAGCAGATCAAGCTCGATCTTCTCGCCCGGCTTGATGCCCAGATGTTGCAGCACGTCCTTGCGGAACGTCACCTGTCCCCTTGTCGTCACTGTCAACGTTTTCATATTAAAACGTTTCCTGTTCATCGCGATAAGACGATGCAAATCTGCATTATTATTATTATCGGGGCCAAGCTTGGCGTCCATGCGACGACAGAATCGCATTCGATGCCTTTTAGAAAGCCGCCAGGCACTGTGGATTCGCTCTCGCCCCTCGTTCGGCAGATTCTGATGTTGGCCGAACCGGTTGATCTGCCCTGCGACGTTGGAGTTGCACAGGAGCGATCTTTGCCGAGCAGATACTCTACGTCGCGTTTAAGGGGCCGTAAGTTGTCGGTCCGCTATTGGGTCCTTCGGCCTAGGCTGAACCACAAGCTGCTGCGTCGAGCTGGTTCACGAGCTGCAGGTATTCTCTCGTGATTTGGGCAAGGTTTGAGCTAAAAGCCAACTATGGCCTCCTGCCTCCCGGCGCACACTGTCGCCCAATTTTGGAGCGTGGGCAATATTGTATTAGCGTCAACTTGAATATCGACATCCTCGCTCCCGACTCAGTCCCTGGCGCGGGGAGTAGGTATTGGTGACGTGGTGGCGGTCACCGCCGGGCGGCACTGGGTGCGGGCCCATCCGCGTCTCCGGCGACGGATCGCCTAGAGTTGAGACATCGTTTCGCGCACTTCGATCGCTTCTGTTCGCACGATCGATCCAGCCGTTGGCGATTGAGCAGCATGGAATCGCCGAATTCGTGCGTGCGATATCGGTGCTCGGCGAAGGATGCGGAAGCCTTGGCGAGCAGAGCATCGTCGGCAAAGGCTCGCAGGAGCTCGAAATGGCTTTCGCCGGGCTGGTGGACGCCTGTCAGAATTGTATCGACCAGGCGAAGTGGCGTGCCCAGCGCGATGCGCCCTGTCGCAATGCCATTTCCGGCAGGCACATTGCCGTCGGGGTAGGCAGCTGCCTCAAGCGCGCGCACCACGCTCGTGCCGATTGCGATGATGCGGCTTCCGCGGAGCTTCGCCCGCGCGACCTGCGCCGCGGTGCGCTCGGGGATGCGATACGGCTCGTCGAAAGGGAGGCGCAAGTCGAGCGCGGGGTCGCCGGTGGAAGACACGCCCGCGGCATGGGTGAGTGTTGCGAAGCCCACGTCGCGCCGACGCCAGGCCTGGAGCGTGCGCCAGTCGAGTGCGAAGCCTGCCGATGGCGCCTCGAACGCGACCGGCCCGGCGGCAATCTTCGTCCAAACATTCCAAAGTGCCAACGGTTCGTGAACATGCGCATATTGGATCGGCCTGCCGTGCTGCGCCAGTCCTGCAAGCACCGCTGCGCGGCTGCCTGGGAAGCGCAACTCGATAAGGCGGGGGTGATCGAGAAGGCGCTCTACGATGGCTTCAAGCGGACCGAGCCGAAGGTGATCGCCTGGTGACAACCGAGGCGGAGGGAGCCGGTCTTCTGTGCGCATGCGGTGATCGCCTGCGCCGAAGGCAATCGCTACGAAGCGGGTTGGATCGGGAAGTGACAGCCAGCCAGCCAGGCGGATCTCGATCGCTTTGTCGTTGGGGATATGCGTGCCGCGCAAGCTGGCAGGCAAGGTCGCGGCGTCGTTGGCGATTACCAGATCGCCGGCATCCAACAGTGACGCGAGTTCAGTGCGCGGCAGGTCGCGCGTCGCGCCGTCCGCCTCGACGACGAGCAGCCGGGCGGCGCGCCGATCCGGACGGTCGGCGGCAATCATCCACGTGCCTCGGCGAGTAGCCTTGCGCCTGCCGGCAACGTGTCGAGCATCTGGTCGATAATCTCGGCAGCAGCCACGTCGGGACGCTTCAATGTCGACGGATCGGCGTCAGGAAGCGCCAGCGCGTGCAGCGGGGTGTCCATATCGCCGGGGTCGAGCGCGAGGAGCCGGATGCCGTCGGCCTTCGCCTCCTCGTCCCAAATCGCCGTCAGGTGAGCAAGAGCGGCCTTGCTCGCGCCATACGCTCCCCAGCCGGGATAGGCGTTCACCGCCGCGTCGCTGGAGATGTTGATCACCAGCGCGCCACGGCCCTCGCGCGCGGACGCGGCAAGTGCACCGAGCAGTGCTTTCGTCAGCCGGAACGCGCCGACGAGGTTGACCGCGAGCGCTTTTTCCAGCTCCTCGCATTCGGTATCGGCAAGGAGCGCCAGTGGAACGGGCCCGAGGCTCGACGCATTGTTGATCAGAACGTCGAGCCCGCCTAGGCTCGCGGTGACCTGCAACGCGATCGGGTAGATGTCGTCCTTTTTGCCGACGTCGCCGACAATGCCATGTGCGCCCGTCTCGTCAGCGATGCGTTCGACGTTCGCGGCAGTGCGAGCAACGAAGGCGACGAACGCACCTTCTCTGGCAAGTTGCCGGACAAGCGCCAGTCCTAGGCCGGACGTGCCGCCGGTGACTGCTACACGAAGTCCCTGAAGATCAATGTTGATCAGCATTGACGATACTCCTTCAATCCGTACAACCCATTGGTACAAGCTGAAGTTAACTTGAGGTCAAGCATTCATTCCGTGGATCGATGCCGACCAGACTCACGTATCGCGGCGCACCTTCGCCTTGTCGGCCCGAGACGATCGACTTCCTCGGAGGTTCTTCGCCGTTCTCACCTACTCAATGAAAGCCATGCTGTGGCTGCACATCACGGCGGTGCTGAGCTGTTTGTGCTTTGCCTATGGCGCCTCCATCGGCAGCTTATCCCTGAGCCTGTTGGAACTGATGCTGCTGCCGATCAATGCCTGGCGCCTGTTCGAACTTTTCCATCAAACTTAGCCGGGCCGAATTCAGGGGGCCTGAAAATGCCAACACCGCATCTCTGGCTGCTGCTCCGGTCGGCGCTTTCCTTCTGGGTGCTCGGCCGGATCTGGCTTGTGATCGCCGTTAGCGTGCGCTTTCAGGAAGTGGCAGAGCTCGTCGCAACGGCCGAGACGAGGCGCAAACTCGCCTAGCGCCTCAACGCCGCATGGTTCCGCTTTTGATGGGCGACAGTGGACCGGCGGCTTTCGGGATGACCGTCTTCCCTACCGAACGGCTGTGATGCGGCGCACTGCTGAAATCCAGCCCCGTAACTGAGCGGTGGCTTTTCAGAACACGATGGCCTCTCGGCGAAGTCGAGAGGCCATCGTGATCAGATCTCGGTTCCCTCGGCGAGTGTGAGCGCGTCCCCGACCTCGACATCCGGATGGCGAACCGTATTCTCGATCTCGGTGTGCCCAAGCAGGATCTGAACCGCCCGGAGGTTGCCTCTTGCCTTATAAGAAGCGGATCGAAACCGAAAGTTCGACGCGAATTCAACAGAGAGCTCGCCGGCTGTTCACGGCTGCTCTACGCGCTCAGTCCTAAGACAAGCCGCCAGAGAACTGGCCTTCCAGAAGCGACGCGGGTCAAGGGAACGTCGCCTCGCCGGGCATCTTTGCAACCGCGACGATCACTCCGGCACGCCGGAGATGCCCAGCGCCTCGACGTAACGCTCGGCGAACACCTCGTCCAGCCACGGGTTGATCTGTCTCTGCAGGGTGAGCGTGTAGGTCGGGAACGCCTTCATAAGCCGCCGCGCCGCCGCCTGCGCCTCGTCCAGCCGGTTGAGTTTGACCAGCGCCATGATCACCACCCGGTGCGAGGAGCCGTAGTTCGGCATCTCGTGCAGCGCGCGTTCTCCCCATGCCAGCGCTTCCTCGTAGCGCTCGAGCATCAGGTAGCTCATCCCGATGCCGGAGAGCGCGATGCCCTTCTCGGGGTCGACCGGGCTCAGCCGCATTGCCCTGTGAAAGTGCTCAATGGCGACGAGCGGGCGGCTGGAATGTGCGTTCACCCAGCCGCTGCCCGTATGGCCCTGCGCCGAATTGGGGTTGAGCAGCAGGGATCGTTCGATCGTGCGCAGCGCCATCTCGTAGTCCTTCGCGCTGTAGGCAATCACCTGCGCGGCGAAGCGTAGGGTCGTGGAATCGTCGCGCGCTTCCGCCAGTACCTCTCGCGCCATGCGCGCGGCGACTCGGACATCGTCCGGCTCGTGCCAGCACTGGCTCACGGATAGGCTGCGGATATAGGCGCCGAGTGCCTTCGCCAAGGTGAAGCCAGGGTCGATGCTGAGCGCCTCGTTGGTGAGCCGGCGCACGTCGGCAAAGCCTTCGCGCGTCATGCTGTAGAAGCGCGGCAGCGCGCGAAGGTAGAGGTCGTAGGCGCTGATGTACTCGGTCGGCTTCATGCGCGCCTGCTTGATCTCCTGCAGCCGGATGCTCGGTTCGACTGCGCCGACGACGCTCTCGGTCACCTTGTCTTGCAGGTCGAAGATGTCGCTCACGTCGCCCTCGAAGCGGTTGGTCCAGACATGGTGTCCGCTGATCGCGTCCACCAACTGCCCACTGATGCGCACCCGCGATCCTGCTCTGCGGATGCTGCCTTCTAGCACGTAGCGGACGCCCAGCTCGCGCCCGACCTGGCGCAGGTCCACCGCCCGGCCCTTGTAGGTGAAGGACGAGTTGCGGGCGATCACGAAGAACGAGTTCACCCGGCTCAATCCCGTGATGATGTCCTCCACCAGCCCGTCGGCGAAGTATTCCTGGTCGGGGTCGCCGCTCATATTGGTGAAAGGCAGAACCGCGATCGAGGGTTTCTCGGGCAGCGGAGGCGGTGCAGCCACCGAGGCGCTGGCGTCGGTGTCGACGCGGTAGGCGCGCACGGGCCGCTCGATGTTCTTGAGGCGCAGGTTGCCGAGCGGCGTGAAGCCGCAATCGAGCTTGCCCTGAAGGTGGTCGTAGGCGGTGCCCGAGACGACCACGGTGCCGGGATCGGCGATGCTTTCGAGTCGGGCGGCGATGTTGACCCCGTCACCGTAGAGGTCGCCGTCCTCCTCGCAGACCACGTCGCCGAGATTGACGCCGATGCGCAAGCGAATCCGCTCTTCCTCGGGCATCTCCGCCTCGTGTTCTGCCAGGGCCTGCTGGATCGCCATCGCCGAGGTCACCGCGTTAACGACGCTCGCGAACTCGCACAGCATGCCGTCGCCGGTGAGCTTGACGATCCGACCCTGGTGCACGGAGACCAGCGGTTCGAGGAGGTCCTTGCGGTAGATCTTCAGCCGCTCGAGCGTGCCGCGCTCGTCGCGCTCCGTCAGGCGCGAATAACCGACCACGTCGCTAGCCAGGATCGCTGCGAGGTGGCGCTGCGTGGTCATTGCACCGCTCAGCCAAGCGCCTGCACGGGGGCCGCCCCGCGTCTGTGTCCTGCCAACTTCCCGACGCGCCACGTGCATCGTATCTATCTTTCCCAGTCGCCGGCCGTTGCCGATACAGAACGGAGAACGCAGCTTGACCTTGCCTTCACGAGATTTCGCTATCCCACTTGCGAGGCGTGGAGCGTTCCAGTCGCCGCGCCCACGCAGCCTCTGGAGACGCGGACACGTCACTCCCAGAAGGCCGGAGATATTTCCTGCCCTGTGTAACCGGTTGACGCCACTGTGGCGGTGCTTTTGTCACGGCGATGTAACAGCGAGATGCCCTACGGGCGCGCATCGGTGCATCACACCAGACGTTTGCGCTTAGAGGTGCTGAGGTCGGCAGGTGGTGCGAGCGCGACCTTCAGCATGGTCAGCTGCGATGTCTGCTTTGGGCGAAAGCAAAATCCGCCTCTGCGGCCGATATTGAAGCGCAAAACTGCCGTTCACTTCATGATAGATGTAGGCCGGCTTCAATTCAGAACCGACCTCGGCCAAAGGCTACCTTTGAGCCAAGACGACCTTAGTTGCATGTGATTGGGCAAACAGGCCGACTTCCTCAGTCGGCTATGTCAAGCCGCTCGGGTTTTCATGTCGTCGCCGCTCACCATTTTGGTCGCGGCGGAGTAATCGAGCTTGCCTGAGCTGAGGACAGGCACTTTCGCAACGACGCGCACCTCGGCCGGTACCCTCAGGTCCATGGCGCCATGGGCCTTGGCGAAGACCAGGAATTCGGCACGCGTGGCGCTGACGGCCTCGGTGATGAGGATCAAAGCAGTCGAATTCGGCATTCCGACACGCATACGTATTGGTGGTCAGACTCGCTGGTGGACGCCCTGTTCCGCCTCCGGTTGGCGCGAGCTAGCCTTTTGAGCCGGCTGGCGCGATTGCGCCTGGAACAATATCCGTGTTCTGACCCACCTTGATTCGCCATCCCGACTGCCCTTCTTGGGCAATCAGAAGCAATATGCCTTTCCTAACCCCGGCCGGGGACCCGTCAGGAGCAAATGCTCCCGTAAGGGTCCAAGTGTAATGAACAGCAGCAAGCCCCGGAGCCAATTCCACAACCGACGAGATATCGCCTTCTAATCGGCTATCCCGAAACATGGTATCATGGGTGGCTCGGTGCGCCGCTTCGATCTCGGATCGGTTCTTCCACCAAACACCTACCACGTTAACGAAATTAGCATCGGAAACGAACAGAGACGCAAACTCATCCATGTCATGCCGGTTCCAAGCGTTCGCAAAAGCGGTAGCGACATGCTCGGGCTTACCAGACGTCACGCTCATGACCCACGTCTCCTGCGTACCTCCGCTAAGCATATAGGAGCCGGGACCGGATGCGACACGGCAAAGGTCAAATTTCAAACTGACGCACTACCGGCAGCGGAGGAATTGCGACATCCAATGTGGGATCCTGTTACGATCCCCTATGGCCATCCGAATAGTGGTTATCCTGGCGCTTCTTTCCGCCTTCGCCTACGGATTCGCAAAACTCGTTGAACGTTATGGCGGCGTTGGCGATCAGCCTTCTCCATGTGAGGAAGGCTCAACCCTTGATTGCCCAGACCGCAATGCGCCGCCACCTTAAACCTGAGCCTAAGCATTCGAGCGCGCTTGGAATAGGAAGTCGCGTTCGCGCCAATCAAGCGGAAGACCAAAGTCTGCACGGCAGAAGGGCGAATTGATGACTATCATCGTGACTTGATAGCATTGCCGCACCTTGCCCGAGGACGGTGTCTTCGCGCCATTCCATGCACATGCCATGGGTCGCAGTTGCGCCACAAATGCTCAGGGCGCCAGTCCGGCCTTCCCCCCAAGCGACGATCATGGCGTCGAGGCGCTGCAGGCTGATGGATGTTGTCTGGTCGGTCATCTTTGATGAAACCGTACCGGATGAAGACGCCGAAGGGGGCGGAAGCCGACTGAGAGCCCGCCAATTTCGTCTAAGTTCATGTCCGCCATTTGCAAGTAAAAATGCGAAAAGCCACTGCGATGCAATGACTTAGCTTGCGTTCTTGAGCCTTCGACCTTTTCTCCTAGCACGCACGCGGCAGTAGCCCGGAGCAATGGACGTTCGGAGACGATTAGATGGCCAAAATCAAGCTAACGAAATCTGCGGTTGACGCTGCCGCCCCGCAGGACCGCGATTACGCATCCGGCAGGGTGAAGACGGTGCAGGGCGCCGCGATGCCGCGCAGCACGTGTTCGCCCAGCGGCACCAGCGGTGTGGTGGTCTCGGCGGCGACCGCGCCCGAGATCAGCACCGAGCGGCCGAGCGGTCGGCAGAGCCCCTCCAGCCGGCTGACCAGGTTGACCGCGGGGCCGATGGCGGTGAAATCCAGCCGGTCGACCGCGCCGATATTGCCCCACAGCATCTCGCCGAGATGCAGCGCCGCGCCGAACGGCAGCCGCGGCAGGCCTTGCGCCTGCCGCCCCGCATCGAGATGGGCCATGCCGGCGCGGGCGGCGACGACGGCGCGCAGCGCCGCCTCGCAGGCCTCGGCCGGCGCAGCGGTGACTGGGAAAATCGCCAGCATGCCGTCGCCGATGAATTTCAGCACTTCGCCCCCGAAGGCGTGCACCGCACCGGCGACGCGGTCGAACCAGGCGTCGAGCACGGCGATCACCGCCGCGGGCTCGGTTGCCTCGGACAGGGCGGTGAAGCCGCGCAGGTCGGCATAGAGCAGCGCGGCGTGAATGGTTTCTCCGGTGCCGCGGCGCAGGGCACCGCCCTGCACCCGGGCGGCACTGCGCCGGCCGAGATAAGCCTCGAGCAGCGCTGTCAGCGCCGCCCGCGCCGCAAGTGCGGCAAGGGGCGCCGCGGCGAAGCGCGCGGCCTGGCGCAGCCGGGCAGACTCGGCGGGGCCGAACGGCCGGGTTCCGGCCCAGCCCAGCACCGGACTATCCGGCGCCCGGCCAACCGGGCCCTCCTGCACCGGGCCGAGCCTCGCCAGCCAGTCGCGCCCGGCCTGGCCGAGCGGACCGCCGGCGAAGCTCAGCGCCTCGATCACCGCCCCGGTCTCCGCCCGCCAAAGCCAGGTGCGGCGGGTGATGATGGGATGCGGCACCGCGAGCGTCAGCGCGCCGCCGGCCAGCGGCAGGCCGTCAGCCAGAAGTCGGCCGCCGAGCTCGGCCAGAAACCGGTCGGGGGCGGCCGAGGCGCCGGCCTCGTCCACCAGCCAGGCGAGAGGCGCGGGCAGATCCATGGCGCGATTATGCGGCCACCGCGCCCGGCCTGTCATCCGCGCCGTGACGATGCGCAGCCGGCCCGCCGATCTATCCTCCCCCCGCCCCCGGGCGCTGGTACGGTCCGATCCTCGATGGCGCCGCGTTCGACCCGCCCTGCGAGCCGGCGTCCGCCGTCAAATTGCAACGGGCTCACGGGCGGCGATATCGCGCGCGGAAGGCCCTCACCCCCTGCCCGTGTGGCCGTATTTGGGATCCGGGCCGGGATCACGCCCGGCTGCAACCTCGCCCAGCCTGCCGAGGTAATGAGCCCAGCCCTCCGCATGGCCGGCGCATTGCTCGGCATTGGGCAGGCCGGTGTGGGTCAGGCGCAGCAGCGTTCCGTCCGGCTGCTCGATCAGATCGATCTCGACCAGGCTCGATCCCGGCGGCACCTCATCGCTCTCTTCCCAGCCGAAGCTGTATGCCAGACGGTGCACCGGCACCACCTCCCGGAAGGAGCCGCGAGCGACGCGTGCCCCGGTAACATTGACGAGATAGAGCCCGCCGGGCTGCGGCTCGAGCTGCGCCTCCGTTCCCATCCAGCGCAGGATCTTCTCCGGATCGGTCAGGAGGGCAAACAGCGCAGCGGGGGGCGCCGGGATGTGTGTCTCGCGGCGGACGACGAGGGCCTCTTGCATCGGCTTCCTCCATAGTTGCGACAGTTGGAGCAATTGTAAACCAGTTGGCTGCTCGTGCGATAGAATAGGATCGGACATCGACACTGGAGTGACAAGTGTGGCGAGATTCCCATGGGCACTCGCCGATCACGGCCGCGGTGCATGCGCTCCGCTTCGGGAGGCGTTCGAAGCGTTGGGTGCCGCATCCGATATCCCGAGGATCGATTCTCAGACATCAGTTGCATCACCGGAGATTGGTTTCGGCCTGACGCCACGCGAGCTGCACGTGCTGCGGCTGGTGGCGACCGGCAGGTCGAATAAGGTGATCGCTCATGAGCTCTGCCTCAGCGGAAAGACCATCGACCGGCACCTCTGCAAATCTTTAACAAGCTAGACGTCTCCTCGCGCACCGCCGCAGCCGATTGGGCCTACGAGCACAAGCTTGTCTGAATGCAACGCGGCCGTGGGTGAAATTCCCCATAGTTCCGACGTGAGATTGGGGAGTTTGCCCGAAGCGGCCCCTGGCTTGTGGCGGTACGGTTTGCTGCGCCCTCAATCACCGCCTTCTTACAATTAACCGCCAAGCGAGATTTGGCACTTGCAACTCGCGCTGGGGTGTCGACCGCTTCTCTCACGCTCCCCCCATATAGATTTCCATGATCTGCCGGTCGTCGCGCACGTCCCGACGCGTCCCTTCGAAGCGCTTTTCGCCGGCCGCCAGGATGTAAAGCTTGTCCGCAATCGGCATCGCCTCGCGGATGTTCTGCTCCACCATCACAATGCCGATGCCGTGCGCGGTGAGGGTGGTAATGCGTTCGAGCGTCTCGATGACCATGGCCGGCGACAATCCGGCGGAAGGCTCGTCCAGCAGAATGAAGCGCGGTTCCGAAACCAGCGCCCGCGCCAGCGCAAGCATTGCCTGCTCGCCGCCCGAAAGCGAACCGGCCGCGGTACGGCGCCGCCGTGCCAAAGAGGGATATTGCTCGATCAGCGCCTCGATGCGCTGCTCGACTATCCGCCGGTCCGCGATGGCGTAGCCACCCATGCGCAAATTCTCCATCACTGTCAGGCGCGGAAACACACCGCCGCCCTGCGGCATCAACACCAGCCCTTGGCGCACCACTTCATGGACGGCAAGGTTGGAAAGTGTTGATTCGCCCAGGCTCGCCGTGCCGCTCCACACCGGCAGCGCGCCGACAATGGCCTTGAGCAGGGTCGACTTGCCACTGCCGTTCGGCCCGAAGATGCAGGTAATCTTGCCAGCTTCCGCGCTCAGCGAGACGCCATGGACGATCTCCTGCCTGCCGTAGCCGGTAACGATGTTGTCGGCGATGAGCGTGGTGCTCATTGCGGCCGCCCCAGATAGGTCTGCATAACCTCCGAATTGCGAACGATGTCGTTGAAAGGCCCCGTGGCCACGACACGGCCTGCATCCATGACGATGATGCGGTCGCACACGTTTCGCACCATTTCCATGTCGTGCTCGATGACCAGGACTGTGGTGCCGCGCTCGCGCAGCCGCGCGATGGCATCCACGATGATCCTGCGGATGGTGGGATGCACGCCCGCTGTCACCTCGTCGAGCAGAATGAGCGAGGCCTGGCGCATCACAACGCGCCCGAACTCCAGCAGTTTCTGCTGGCCGCCCGAAAGATCGGATGCGCGGTTGTCTGCGACATGCTCCAGCTTGAGCAGCGCCAGCGTATCGGCCGCCCGTTCGCGCGCGCCCTGCCAGTGGCCCTCGGCCGCAGCCGCCAGCAGGTTTTCGGTGACGCTCATATTGTCGAACATGGCCGGAATCTGGAAGGTGCGAGCAAGCCCCAGCCGCGCGATCGCGTGAGCCTTTCGGCCGCCGATTTCGTGACCGTCGAAGCGGATCTGGCCACGATCCGGCGTCACCGTGCCCGATATTAGGTTGAACAGAGTCGACTTGCCAGACCCGTTAGGTCCGATCAGGCCGGCGATCTCGCGCCGACCGACGTCAAGGGAGACACCGTTGACGGCCTTGATGCCGCCGAAATGGCAGTGGAGTTCGCGCACGACGAGAATAGGCTCGCCGGTGCCAGCCGTTTTGCCCTCGGCGGCGCTCAACTGGGCCGTCCCGGGCCGCCGCCGACAAGATTGCCGACCGCCTTGTCCAGCACGGCGCCAGACTTGGCCACGCGCCTCGAAAACATGCCGGCGATGCCGTTCGGCAGGAACAGCACCACCAGCACGATGGCCGCGCCCAATATGGCGATATAGAAGGCGGTGTCACCCCAGTACATCCAGATGATGCGGTTTACGACAAAGAGCGCCACACCGCCCAATGCCGGCCCCCACAAGCTGCCCAGCCCGCCCAGCAGCACCATCACCACCATCTGATCGGTGATGTCGCCGCCGAAGACGCTTTTCGGATTGATGAACGTGACCCAGTAGGCGAAGATCGCGCCGAATACCGAGGCGGTGACGGCACTGAGCACGAAGGTCTGCAGCTTGACCAGCGAAGTGTTGATACCGATAGCCTCGGCCGCCGGCTCATGATCGCGCAGCGCCTTGACCTTCAGCCCGAAACGCGAGCGCTCGAACAGCGCCCACGTAATAAGATAGGTGAGCGCAGCCGCGCCGAACATGGCGAAGTAGAAGAAGCGCTCGTCAAGAAAGGGCGGCAGCCCAACGCCGCCAATGCCGCCGGTGAAGTCCATCACCGAGGCGAACTGTATGAGCACCTCGGCGAAGGCCCAGGTGGCTATGGCGAAATAGGCGCCGCGCAGGCGTAGCGTCGGCGCGCCGATGATGATGGCAAACAGCGCCGTCACCACGATACCGGCCGGGAGGGTGGCGAAGAAGGGCCAGGCGAGCCTGTCGCCCATCAGCAGCGCCGTAACATAGGCGCCGAGCCCGAAGAAGGCCGAATGCCCGAAATTGATGTAGCCGGCATAGCCGCCGAGCATGTTCCAAGAGCAGGCCAGCCCCGCCCACATCAGCGCGCCAGTGGCAATGCGCAGCCAGTAGTTGTTGACCAGCATCGGCAGCAGCGCCAGCACAACGATCACGGCGATCAGCAGGAGGAGGCCGGCCCAGCTTGGCTTCATGTCCCGCCTCACAAGCCGTGCCGCAGGATCCCGCGCGGAGACACGAGAAGGACGAGGAATAGGGTGCCGAAGATCGCCAGCAGCGAATAGCTCGACCCGACATAGGTCGCGACGAAGGCTTCGATGACGCCGAGCAGCAGCGCGGCGACGAGGGCACCGCCGACGGAGCCCAAGCCGGCAAGCACAGCCACGAAAAATGCGAACAGAGTATAGCGCAGGCCGACTTCCGGGTTCACTGAAAAGATTGCACCCATTAGTACGCCGGCCATGGCAGTGATGCCTGCGTAGAGCCCGTAAACAGTGGCGCTGAGGCGGCGGATGTTGACGCCCATCAGTGCGGCGTTCTGCCGGTTTTCAGCCGTCGCTCTGATCGCCAACCCATAGCGGGTGCGGTAGAGGAACAGGAACAGTCCGCCGGCGATGGCGATCGCGAAGACCGCCGCGGCCACGCGGATCAGTGGCACCGTCACGGGCCCGACGGCGAGGCTCTCGCCGCTCAACACGGTCGGCACGCTGTGGGTATTGAAGCCCCACGCGGTCAGCATGCCGCCGCGCAGCAGCGTGAACAGGCCGAAGGTCAACGCAAGCGCCATCAATTCCGGCCGCGCCGTGCGGCTGTTGCGGACATTGTAGAGGATCGGCCCGATCAGATAGCCGATGGCGCCGAACAGCACGAAGGCCACCGGGATCGCCAGGAATCCGTCGACACCCAGTCCGGCACCCATGTAGTAGCCGAGATAGCCGCCCAGCACGACCCAGCCGCCCACCGCGAAATCGATGACGTGCAGCACGCCGAAAGCGAGCTGGAAACCGATCGTAAAAGTGGCGATAACGCCGCCGATCAGAAGGCCGTTCAGCAAGGTCTGTAGGAATAGATCCAACGCGGGAACCGTCCGTCAGCCAACGAAAGAGCGGAGTGCCGCGGCAAAGCGGCCGTACACACGATAGCATGGTCCGTCATTTTCCGAGCACGCGCAACCACCGTCATTGCGCCGGGCAAGGGTGATGGCGACGAGGCCCGCCCGCACCCTGCCCAGAACCGGCTATTTCCAAGCTGGCAGCGGGTAGGTGAGGTCCGCTGCCGCGGCCTCTTTCGGCCCCACCGCTACGGTCTTGCCACCCTGAATCTGGATCAGCACCGGCACCGGCTGGACGTTGTCGTGGTAGTGGATGCCTTCCTTCTCGAACTTGATCGGTCCGTAGAAGGTCTGGATGTCGGTCGCGGCTATCGCGTCCTTAAGAGCCACCCTGTCTTCAGGCGTGAGCCCCGGCTTCTTGCCAAGCCGCTTGACGGCATCGCCGAAAACGAGACCGCTGGCCGCGCAGGCCGCTTCGGTATAGTCGGGCTCGTGCCCGGACTTCTTTTGCGCCATCTCGGCAAACTCCTTTGCGGTGCCGAAGAGGTCGTCCTTATATGGAACTGACGGCAGCCACACGGAGACGCCGCAGGTGCCGTCGGCGTCCGTGGCGAGCGCCTGGGCGAAGGCCGGGTCGGTGACGCCATAGTGCATTATCAGCGCCTTGGGCCGGAAATTCAGCGACTTGGACGTCTTGACGACATTGATCAGCGGCTCCTCATGGCCGCCGACGGCGACGATATCGGGATTAAGCGCTGCGATCTTGGAGATGACGGGGGTAAGGTCGCCCGAGGCCGGCACCAATTCGTAGGCGACGACTTCCAATCCGGCCTCCTTGGCCCCGTCGCGAAAACCTTCGCCGGTTTCCTTCGAGAAGGGTTCGTTGACGCCGATCACAGCAATCGTCTTGGCCATAGGGTTAGACAGTTTCGCCAGCACGGCCAGCGATTTGCCCGCAGTGGTGTCCACGGCCGGGATGATGCCGAAGTTGAATTCCGGCTTGGCCTTCCAGACGTTTGGCGATTCCGCGGAGCCGGAAATCATCGGCACCTGGTACTTCTGGCAGATCGGCTGCACGGCGATAGTCGAGCCGCTGGTGTAGGGGCCGAATAACACGTCGACCTCGTTCTGGACGATCAGGCGCTCGGCGGCATCGGCGCCGGTCGCGGGGTTGCTTTGGTCGTCACCGTAGAACATGTCGACCTTGAAGCGCTCGCCGGCGACTTCAACCCCACCCTTGGCGTTGATGGCCTCGGCCCATAGGTCGTAACCGCGTTTGGTCAGGTTGCCGCCGAGGATGTTCTCGCCCGACAGCGAGGTGATAACGCCGGCCTTGAATGTCGTCACCTGCGCGCGTGCCGCTCGCACAAACGGGCCCAACGGGCCGGCTGCGAGGGCGCCGGCGCTGACGCCGAGGAACCGACGGCGCGAAAAACGTTTGCTGTTCGTGAACATCACTCAACTCCCTTCATCCGGTTATCAGATTGGAAACCGACGATATCTCTTGTTTATACCACTGTATGCCTTTTGTGCGGACAGAGAAGATATGCCTGGGTCAACAGGCGATGCGTAAGGCGGCTTCGGGTCACCAACGCGTAGAGGCGCCGCAGGCCGTGGATGCTCAATGCCTCGTCGTGCACCAGCTTCGTCGACGAATGCCTTTTGGGCGCCATTGGCGCCGCGAGCAGTTGTAGACGCGGCTCCTATTCTGCACCTAGACAGAGCAGCAGGTGCTCCCGATCGGTCGCTGGCGATGCAGGGCGTGGGAGCCAGCCCGCATCGTCAAATTCGCCGGCCACTCGCTGCGCGCTGACCTCGCCTCGTCGGCCGAGGTCGACGAACGCGATGTGCAAAAACAGCTCGGCCATACCTCCTCGGAGATGACCCGCCGCTGTCAGCGCCGCAGACATCGCTTCCGCATCAACCTGACCAGGGCTTCCGACCTCGAGGCAAAAAACCCCTCCTCTGCCGTTATTCCGCCGCTCAGGTTCGCGCGAACGCCTTCACCCTGAGCGCCAACAGACTGGTTTCTGCCATTCGGGCAGCCCCGGAGCCTCCAGGCCTGTTTCATCGCCAGGACAGCTGGTCTTTCGGCAACCGACCGCTCGGATCGAACACGTTCACTTTGTGCGGAAGATCGGGGCCCCAGTACCATAGCACCAGATTGCGGTCTTCCGTCTCCGCGCCCGGAGCAAAACTCGGCACCAGAATTCCAGCGATGCCTTCAGGCCGCAGCCGGTCATGGATGGACCAGGATGCAGGTCGCTCTCCGTTGCTGAGAGCCGTGGCCCAGGCGCTGCCCATGTCCGCAAGCGTGACAAAAGATTCTCCCCTCCCCCGCTCGGTTGTCAGATCAGTGATGTCCTCGCAGTCCACCTCATAAGAGCACAGCACGCAGGGGTCGATGCGATGCGCGAAGCCCTGGTTGGCTTCCTTGACAGCTGTCATGACGGTCAGCGCCAGATATAGCGCGGGCACACCTTTGGGATTGAATCGAGCGCCCCTGATCGCCGCTCCATCACCGGAACTCGGCTTGAATGCCCAACGTGGATGATGCGCCCGGTAGCAGGTTCCGACAAACCTCAAGCAAAGCCACCCAAGGCCATGTGATCGAGGTAGTCGCGAATAGCAGCGGCCTTGCCGTCCTTCACGAGGGCTTCGGCGGTCCGTCCACCGAATGCCGGCAGCGGCTGGGCTCGGTACCAGGCCATGGCCTGTTCCTTGCCTCCCGCCCAATCCGTCACGCGGCTGATGATCTCGAGCATCTCGCGCAGACGGCCCTGCGTCTTGGCCGTTCGGCTGCGCTCCAGCCGATAGAGGGTTTCGCGGGCAAGCCCGGCCGTCTGAGCCAACTGAGCCTTGGACATTCCAAAGCTGTCGGCCACCTGGTCAACGGCAATTTTCCCGGCCCGGTCCATATAGGACAAAACCAGGGGTTCCTTCTGCACGGATTTCTTGAGGACCTGCCCCATGGAGTTCCTTGTCATATTAGCAGCCGCATTTACTGTGCAAAACATATGGCGCTTTTCGACTGGTTTCAAGCTCCAAGCGCATGGCGCCCCGAGAACCGGTCTTTGCACAGCTCCGAACACGACGGCAGCGCTGGATGAGGCGCGCGCCGTCAATGCGGGAACAGGACAGCTTGCGGAGTTGCAGCCCGGTGGTGAAAGTTGGGCGGAGGCCTATGTGGCGAGCGGTGACATGGCGGAGGAAATCGGGAAGTTGAAAAGCCCAAGAGGGCAAGCCGATCATCGCGCACGGCGGAGTGAGCTTTGCCCGCAGTCTCGCCGCTCAGGGACTGGTCGACCAGCTCGCCCTGATGGTGGTGCCCGTGGCGCTGGGCAAAGGCCTGCCGCTGTTCTCCGAAGTCGCCGCGCCGATGTCTCTCAAGCTGACAAGCTCGAAGGCATTTCCGGGGGCGCGGTGGCGCAGATCTATCGGCCGGCGTGAGCCCTGGCGAAAGTCCGGTTGCCGGCAATCTATCTACTCATGGACAACTTATTCATTCGGCGCGTGCCACCCTTCCATCAGACTAGCTAATTTCCCAGGCGATGAATCGGCAGGCTCTTCGGCACGGTGCGTGCGCTGCATGGCGTCTCCCAATACGCAACAAGGCCCCTCACGGGGGCCTTGTCCTGTCAACTTTTGCTCTGAACTCATTTCCCCATCAACTGCTTGGCATTCTCTGGCGTGATCGCGGTCGTGGCCACCGTCACCGTCGGCTCCACCGACGAAGCACAATCAAGCAGAATCTTCTTCGACATCTCGATCGCCTCCTTGGCGCCGGTCGGGTAGGTGAAGGTTGCCGCCCAGTCGCCCTTGGCCACGGCCTCGATGCCACCGGCTGGGCCCGGCAGGCCGTCGGTGCCGATAATCTTGACCTGCTTGCCCGCGCCCTTGGCTGCAAGCAGCGCGCCGGCTGCCATCATGTCGTTCGAGGCGTAGAGCACCTTGATGTCGGGGTGCGCTTGCAGCATGGCAGAAAAAGCGGTCTGAGCTTTGTCGGGCACCCAGTCGGCGGCCTGCTCGGCCACCACCTGGATCTTGTCATTTTCCTTCACACCATCCTTGAAGCCGTTGAGTCGCTCCACCGCCGGCGTCGAACTTGGCAGGCCTTCAAGCACCGCTGCCTCGCCGCCTTCCGGGAGCAGGGTCTTTGCGGTGTATTTGCCCGCTTCGAGCGCGATCTTGTAATTGTCGCCGCCGATGAAGGCGGTGTAGTCTTTACCTGGGTCGCCTACCGTCTTGCGGTCTAGCTCGATCACAGGAATGCCGGCATCCATGGCGCGCTTCACCGCCGGGGTCAGGGGCGCTGCCTCGAAGGGCGAGATCAAGAGCAGATCGACTTTTTGAGTGATGAAGTTGTCGACCTGCGATGTCTGGGTGTTGACGTTGCCGGCGCCATCGGCGATCTGCAGCGTGAACTGAGACACTTCCTTGACCGCCGCGCTCAGTTCGTCATTGACATGCTGGCGGTAGGGCTCGGCGTTGTTTGCCTGCGAAAAGCCAATGATGAACTGGCCGTCCTTGGCGCAGGCCTTGACCATAGGGTCGGCGGCCTCTGCGGTGCCCGCCATGCACAGGCACGTGCCGGCGAGCAGTCCAAGCCGCCAGGCACGCCACGATCCTCGTTCTATGGTTCTCATGCTCTCTCTCCTCCTTTTGGGGCCGCTGCGGCCAGACCTTGGTTTTTAACGCCTTCCACTTGCTCGCCGTCTGCCTGCTATCTGCCCAAACCCTCGCGGCGGCGAACAAGGGATTGAAGCACTGCCGCCAGCACGATGATCGCGGCGGTCGCGAGCAACTGCATGGCCGGGGTAATGTTGTTGAGCTGAAGGATGTTGGCGAGCGCGCCGAGCATGATAGTCCCGGCGACGGTGCCGACCATAGAGCCGGCCCCACCGAACAGGCTTGTCCCGCCAATGACCACTGCTGCGATTGCCGTGAGCTCATAGCCCATGCCGTCATTGGCGCTGCCGAAATTGAACTGGCCGGCATGAACGATGCCGGCAAGGGCGGCGGCAAAGCCGGTGATGGCATAAACTGACATCTTGACCACCGAGACCGGCACGCCGGAAATACGCGCCGCCCGCTCGTTGCCGCCGACGGCAAAGACATAGCGGCCGAAGCGCGTCGTGTTCAGTACCAAGGTGGCAATGGCGGCGAAGACGATGAAGACAATGGTCGCCACCGGCACGGTGTTGTTGAACAGACGCTCGCCCAGCACCGCGAAAACAGGTGGCGCCAGGCCGGGACCGTCGCCATAGGAAATGTTGATGTACTGGTTGCCCGAAACGACCAGCGCGAGCCCCCGCGCCGCCTGCAGGCCGGCGAGCGTGACAATGAACGGCTCGAGGCGAAAGCGGCTGGAAATCATGCCCTGGATCATGCCGAAGACGGTGCCCATTACCAGCACGGCGAGGACGGTCGGGATAAGCCCGAAGCCGCCGGAGATCATCATCGTTGCGGTAACCACGCTGGAGAGACCGAGCACGGCGCCCACTGAGAGGTCGATGCCGGCGGTGATGATGACGAAGGTCATGCCGATTGCGATAATGCCGGTCTCAGACACCGCGCGCACGATGTTGGCCATGTTGTCGGGCGCAAGAAACAGGATCTCGCCATGGCGCCTCGGCGAGAAGATGACGCCGCCGATCGCCACCAGCACCAGGCCGATCAAGCTCTGGAAGCGCACGACCAAAGCGAGCGGATCGCGATGCACGGGTGCTGCCGCCAACGGGCCGCCTGCAACCGAAGTCGTCTCGTCAGACATTAGGCCTCCTTGCCGTTTGCTGCGGCCAGCACCGTGTGCTCGTCGACGCCGCCGATGAATTCCGCCACATTGCGCCCTTGGCGCAGCACCACGATGCGGTCGCATAGGCCGATCAGCTCAGGCATTTCGCTGGAGGCGACCAGAATGCCCAACCCTTGAGCGGCCAGTTGCCTCAGCCGCGCATAGATCTCGCCTTTGGCACCGACATCGACGCCGCGCGTCGGTTCGTCGAGCAGCAGCAGACGCGGATTGCCTAAGATTTCCTTAGCCAATACCACCTTCTGCTGGTTGCCACCCGAAAGCGCGCCGACGGCGATGTCGGGGTTCTTCGGCCGGATGTCGAACTGACCGAAGGATTGCTTCACCGCCTCCGCCTGCCGGCCCGGCGACATCAGTCCGGCCGGCGAGAGGCGGCGGATCACCGACATGACCAGGTTGAGGCCGACAGCCATCCTCAGCATTAGGCCGCTGCCGCGACGGTCGTCCGTGACGAAGGCGATGCCGGCCGCTCGCGCCGCCCTGATCGAATTGAGCTTCACCTGACGGCCGTCGAGGGCGACACAGCCCTCCCAGTGGCCGGAGAGGCCGGTGCCGTAAAGCGCGCTGAGAAGTTCGGTCCGCCCTGCCCCCATGATGCCGGCCAGTCCGACGATCTCCCCTTCATGCACATCGAGCGAAAGCCCTGTCGGGGCCTGCCAGCCGGCACTGTCGCGCGCCAGCCGGAAGCTTGCATCGCGCAAGCTGAGCAGTGCCCGGCCGACTGCTTTAGCGCGCTGGGGATAAAGCTCGTCGAGCGGACGCCCGACCAGCAGCCGCACCAACTCGGCTTGCGGCGCGTGCGGCTCGGTGACGCCGGCGACGCGCCCGTCGCGCATCACCGTCACCCGGTCTGCGATCTCGGGCACTTCCTCCAGCCGATGCGAGATATAGACGATGCCGATGCCGCTGGCGGCGAGCTTGCGCATGATGTCGAACAGCCTTTCGACCTCGCCCACCGTCAGGGCCGCCGTCGGCTCGTCCATGATCAGCACGCGCGACGCGTAGGACAGCGCCTTGACGATCGCCACCACCTGGCGCTGGCCGATCGAGAGATCGGCGACCAGTCGTGCCGGGTCAATGGCGAGTCCGATCGCTTCCAGCCGCCTGTGGGCCTCGCGGCGCATCGCCGCCACATCGAGCAAGCCGCCCGGGCGCATTAACTCGCGGCCCAGGAAGAGGTTCGACGCCACATCGAGCGTCGGTACGAGATCGAGCTCCTGGAAGATGGTGGCAATGCCGGCACCCTGCGCTTCGCGCGGATTGCTGAAGCGCACTGGCTTGCCGTCGATCTCAATCGTGCCTTCGTCCGCCGCATAGACGCCCGACAACAGGTTCATCAATGTCGATTTGCCGGCGCCGTTCTCACCGAGAAGGGCGTGGATTTCACCGGCCCTGAGCTCGAAGTCGACGGCGAGCAGAGCCTGGACACCACCGAAGCGCTTGACCGCGCCGGTGACCGAAAGCAGCGGCGCGCTCATCTCGGCCTCGCGCAGGATTGGCGGGCATGAAGCGTGGCTTGGAGTCGGACGGTGCGCGGCTCCGTCGCGGAGGATGCGATACGAGCGCTGAGCAAAGCGGCCGCCTGCCGGCCGATCTCGGCGCAAGGCTGCGCCACCAGCGTCAGCCGCGGCTCGAAACAATCGGCCCACTCGAAGTCGTCGAAGCCGGCAAGCGAAAGATCGCCCGGTATCGCCAGGCCCATTTCGCGGATCGCGCGGACTGCTCCGATCGTCGTCATGTTGTTGCCGGTGACCAAGGCCGTGGGCGGCGACGGCAAAGACAGTATGACGCGGGTCGATGCTGTCGCGGACGCGGTGTCTACGTTCCCGACCGACAAATAGCGCGGCAGGCAGTCAAGTCCGTTGGCGGCCAGGGAAGACCGGAACGCCTCGACGCGTTCGCGGGTCGTCGCCAAGCCCGGCTGGCCAGCGACGAAGCCGATCCGCTTGTGGCCGAAGGAGGCGACGTGATCGATAAGGGCTCGCATTGCCGAATGGTTTTCAACGCCGATCTGGTCGAAGCGCTCGTCGGCCAAGCGGTCTATCAAGACGCAGGGCAGCTTCTTCTCGGCCAGATAGTCGATCGCTCGCTGCGGCGCGCCCGATGGCGCCAGAATGACGCCGTCGACCCGCCGCTGATGGAACGCACGAACTACCGAAAGCTCGCGATCCGGGTCGTCCTGGGTGTCGGACAGGAAAACCATGAGGCCGAGACGCGCGCACTCGGCCTCCACTGCGCAGATGATGTCGGTGAAATAGGGATTGGAAATTGCCGAGATTGCCAGGCCGACGCTGTTGGTCGTCGAGACCTTGAGAGAGCGCGCCAGTTCATTAGGCTGATAGCCCATCGAGGCAATCACGTCGTTGATGAGCTTCGCCTTCTCGGGCGATACAAAACGGGTGCGGTTGACGACATGCGACACGGTCGAAACCGACACGCCCGCGCGGCGCGCCACTTCAGCCATTGTCGGCATGGCGGCTCGAATGGGGTGCTCGCAAGCGCTCCTCCCTCACTGTGTTTCCCATCCGCTCTTGTTCTGATTGGCGATTAGGCGAAACGATAATGCAATCGAAACGTTTGCGCAATCGTTTCGATGCTCAACATGCCGCAAACGAGATCAGCGGCCGTTCCAGGTGATTGTCCAATGACGCTGTTAAGGGAAACCGGAGCGGCGGTCACCTCATCGGCTGCTTTGGAAGCTGCTTGGTTTCGTGCGAATGTCTTGGAAGGGTGGGGAAGTCGACACTGGCGACCCTTACGATGGGCGACTTACAGAGCCCGATCTGGCCAGGAGACGACCCACCTACCCTAGTTCCCAGAGACTCCTCGTAGGAAGACGCGAACATCGGTTATCGACCTGCCGGCCGCAGCCGCATTGTACTCCACCCGGTGACCGTCTGCTCGATTCAGATGTCCGGGTCATCGAGAATGCGAGAGATCGTGCTGCACCCCAGCGCACTCATTGCGGGGTTGGTGCGATGGTAATACCAGACGAGACCCATTGCCTGCTGGAATGCCCAAGCGACACCGCGCTTCCACCAAAGATCTTCAACTTGAAGGACGCGCCGAAAGGTCGCCCTTCGCTCGCGGTCTAGAAGATGCCACGCGGCTACTAAATCCAGCGACGGGTCGGCTGGCCCGAAACTGCCGCCATCAAGCACTCCGACAAGACGCCCGCCCTGCACGAGAAGGTTTGCTGGGATAAGGTCCCTATGACTCATCACGACAGACCCAGCGGATGGCAACTCCCGGAAGCGAGTCCACAAATTGCGCAGTCGAGCCACATCAAGAAGACCCTCGCTGTTTTCAAAGCAAACACTCATCCAATCGTCATGATCCGAGAGATGTCCACCACGTCCTTGCCCGTCGAAGCGTCGGCCCCGTGTGTCCGCTTGGCGCAACGATGCCACGAGGTGTGCAAGGTCTAGCGCGAACGCCGAAGAACCAATTAGCCCGTGCGGCGTGGCAACCTCGCCTTCGATCCACGTTTGTAATGCCCATGGCATTGGATAGTGAGGACCTGGCTCGCCGAGCCCAATTGGTTGAGGCGTCGGAAACAAGCAATGTTCCCCAATTTCAACAATAGCAGCGGCCTCTGACCGAAGCATATCGGCGCATTCGGTCGGATTCATCGCCCTCAGCGGGAACCGGGCAGTGATCTTCGAGCCAACGCGGAAGATCGCATTGACGGTTCCCGACGATGTGACTGTGGTGAGGTCCTCATGACGGTACTGGGGAAATTGATCGCGGATCAACTGGCGGCGATATCGATGTCGATATTCACTTGATCGTCATGCATCATGAGTTCGTGTCCTGCCGAGCTCGGTATGAAGGGCAAATAGTTGTTCGTTGTAGCAATTGGACGGAACAATGTCCGCTTTCTAGTCTTCGCAGTCAGATCCCAATATGTCTGCAACGCGCGCATTGTCGCCCGGCCGGTATGGGGACGGAAGCGGCCGCTTCATGTTGCGGCCCTGGTGGGAACTTCTTCAGGCCGTCTTCATTGGCGGAGGGAACGCGCAATTTCACCCCTTCCCTTCCTTTTTGCTGACGGCGTCTTGGCAGCCGGCGTCTCCTTCGGGCAAGCGGCTTGTCCATCCGCTTTCCGTGGCAGATGTTGCAAATGCCAAACTTTGGTGCAGGAAACCAGGAATTAGTCGGAACTATAGCGACACGCCGAATCAGCCCGGCAGGAGGTCCAACTGAAGTGCTCAGATTTCGAATAAGTTGGCCCGCCGTACGGGAGACATTCAGAGAAACCACGAGGCATCTTAACATACTACTCGCGGCTTCCGTGAGCAGACCATCATATCCAAGGACTGCTCGTTGAGCGCCAAACCAGTGGGCCTCAAACCGTACTGCGCACGACTAGGCTCAGCGGCCCGGCCGGCAACATCGACATTATCCGTAAGTTGCGGATTTCTTCCTGGCTGAGGTGGGCATTTACCAATTCACCCGGTCTAGAATCCCTCACGCGAAAGGTTCGCGAGGTCCACGTCTGATAACCCTTCGATCCCAAGGGCAGGAAGAATATCATTATCTTCCTTGAGGTCGCGACCATAGGCCGCCGATAATATCGAAACTCCAGACTCGTGGAGTATCGCCGGATTCCCGCTAATCTTGCCCAATAGTACGGTCGACAGCAATCCGAACGGGACATCCTCGAGAATGTAGCGGCTTTCGATGGTTGTCGGGCCAAAGCCGCCGCGGCCTTGGCGGTCCATCTCCTGGTTCATCTCCGAAACCGTTCCCATCGGAACATGGAACGATAATGAAAAATGCTCTTTGACGGTGCGAACGGCGATGCCGAAATGGGCAGCGATGGCCAACCGCTCGGCATCCAGAGCCTCGATAAGGCGGCCGACGGCAGGAGTGACATTTCCCCCCTGGCTCCATTGCTCGGCCTTTTCCATGCGTGTCAGATTAAGAAGGGCAATTCCTAGATGGTTTTGCGGATTGAGGTTGCTAAGTGCGATCGCAAGCATCCCGTCGCGGTTGACAAAACGATCGCCGAACACGGTCGTGCAAAGTTCGTGTCCTTGATCCTGGCAACTGAAAGGCAGCGTCGCAACATCAAGCTTCTGGCGAATGGTGGTGACATGGACTTCAGTTGGTCCGAGCTGGCGGCCAGATAGGAGCGTCGTGCCCCAAACAACGATCGGCAACCTGACCTTGCGCTCGGCTAACCGCTTGGAGAGATACAGCGCCGCGAAGGAACAATGCGAACTGATGATGACGGGAATTCCATCAGCCAGGTGAGGGACCGCCGCATCCATCACCATCTTGTGGCCGTAAGCCGGAAGCGCAATCACCACCACGTCCGCGTTGACAATGGCGTCTTTGCAATCCTTGGCAATGCGCACCGGTACCGTCGCCGCGATATCCCCCGTCGCTTTTAACAATTCGCCAGTAGCCAAAGCCCTGGTGCGGTGTCCCGAGGGTGACCAAAGCATTGGCGAATGTCCCGATCCTGCCAAATAGGCGGCAAGGCCATAAGCAACTGCTCCGGCGCCCAGAATACTCACGCGCATAATATTCCTCCTGTTGCAGGCTTTGTGGTTTGAGAATTCTTGCCGTCGTCACCTGAAAGTTTTTCATCAGGTTGGAGCCCGCGTCTGCCGTCCTCGTCCGCCTCCGCCAGGGATTCCGGCTCTGAAGCCGGCCAAATGCAAAAGCCGTAACGAACATTGGTTTCCGCTTGACATATATCAAAAACGAATGAGACGATGTCAATCATACGGATTGCGCATGAAGGAGAGCATGGAAACCCGAGACCTTCAGACCTTCCTTGCGGTTGCTGCCAGCGGCAGCATCACCAAGGCGGCTGACATGCTCGGGCGCTCCCAGCCTGCGGTGACGCGCACCATTCAGGATCTCGAGGCCGAGCTTGGCTTCGAATTGCTGCATCGGATCGGTCGACGGGTGCAGCTGTCTGAAGAGGGAGTCGCCTTTGAAGAGGAAGCGCGGCGCCTGCTGATGTCCTTCACCGAACTCGCAGCGCGAGCCAAAATGATCGCCGCCGGCAGGGGACGGATCCTGCAGATTGTCACAACCTCTGCGATCGGGACCGGCTTGATCCCGACGGCCCTAGCTGAGCTCCAAGGTGCCGAGCTTCCGCACGAGACGCATCTCGGGCAATTTCTTCCTTCGATCGTCGCCCAGGAAGTGCGCAGCGGACGCGCCGAGATCGGATTTTCAAGCCTGCCGCTCGATACGCCCGGTCTGGATGTCCTGCGGCTGTACTCGGCGCCTGACGTGGCTGCCGTGCGGGAGGACGATCCGCTGGCTGAACTTGATGTCGTGCCGCTTTCGGGTTTTGCCGGTCGCCGCGTCGCCACGCTGCTCAATCCACTGCGTTTTCAGTTGCATGTCGCCAAAGCGCTGGCGTCTCGCGGCATCGACACTGGCCCAGTGATCCGGACCAATACTGCCTATGGCGCCTTGCAGATCGTGCGTCAGACTGGGGTAGCGGCTGTCATCGATCCCCTCACCGCCTATGGCGTTCCCCTGCCCGGTGTCGTCATTCGCCCTCTCGACGTAACCGTTCTCTTTTATTGGGGTGTTGTGGCTGCCGCAAACCGTCCCCTCCGTCCAGTTGCGCAGGCGCTGATGGATGCGGTCGAAGCGGTGGCTGAACGGTCAATTGCCGGTTTCAGGAAACTCGATCCAGCTTTGGCCGGCCAATTGGTCACCGATCCCGCCTCGGGCACAAATAACGGGACGGGAATATGAAGCATATTCCCACCCCGGCAGCTTCGAGCGGCCTTGCCGCGCTGGAAGCCCAGCTCGCGCAGGATCTCGACTTTCTCGAGCTGCCCGCCAAGCCTTGGGTCCCCAAGCGCACGCACGATGGCGCCCCAGTCCGTGACGTCGTAGTGATCGGCGCCGGCATGTGCGGACTTGCTGCCACGGCAAAGCTTGTGCTGACCGGGATAACCAATGTCGTTGCCTACGATGCGGCTCCGGCCGGGCTCGAAGGACCATGGGTAACGTTTGCGCGTATGCAGACGCTGCGCTCGCCGAAGACCCTCCACGGTCCGTCGCTCGGGCTGCCGCAGCTCACGTTCCGCGCCTGGTTTACGGCACAATGGGGACCTGAGGCCTGGCAGTCGCTGGACAAAATCCCCAAGGGCCAGTGGATGGACTACCTGGTCTGGTACCGGAAGGTTCTTGGTCTGCCGGTGCGCAACAGTGTACGCATGACCGGCGTCGCAGCCGTTGGTGATCTGATTGCAATCGATATCGAGGGCGCGGAAGCCGGCCGGGTTCTCACCCGTCGCCTCGTTCTGGCCACCGGTCGGTCCGGTCTCGGCGGTTTTGCCGTGCCCGATTTCCTCAGGGGCATCGATCGCGCCTATTGGGCCCATTCTGCCGACGACATCGATTTCGACGCGCTGAAAGGTAAGCGTGTAGCGGTTATCGGCGCTGGTGCCTCGTCCATGGACAATGCCGCAACGGCACTCGAAGCGGGTGCCGGCTCTGTCGACATGTTAATCCGGCGCAAGGAAATGCCGCGCATCAACAAGCTGACCGGCATAGGTAGCCAGGGTGTCGTCCTCGGCATCTACCACCTGCCCGATGCCTGGAAGTGGAAATTCTTCGACTATACCGCCTCGACCCAGACACCGCCGCCGCGTTCATCGACGCTTCGCGTGTATCGCCACTCGAATGCCCGGTTCTTTCTCGACTGCGGCATAGTTGCGGTGAAGGAAGATGCGGGAGGCCTGCTGGTCGAAACCACGCAGGGACCGATGCGTTACGACTTCCTGATCGCGGCAACCGGCTTTTCGAACGACTTCAGCGACCGCCCGGAATTTGCAGCACTCGCCCCACACATCCGCACCTGGTCGGATGGTCGATATACGCCGGATATGGGGCCGCCGCGCGCAGGCATGGTGGAGGCGCCGGACCTCGGTCCCGCCTTCGAGTTCCGCGAACGTGTTCCCGGTTCCTGTCTGATGCTGGCGCATATTCACTGCTTCAATGACGCCGCCATGCTGACACACGGCAAGGTCTCCGGCGATATCCCAGCCGTCAGTGCCGGGGCCGACCGTCTGGTCCGCGGCATTGCCGCGTCGCTGTTTGCCGAAGATGTCGAAAGCCACTTCGCCAATCTGATCGCCTACGACACGCCCGAGCTTCTGGGCGACGAATGGGTCGATTCAACACCTTTGCTGCATAAGGAGGCCGCGCTGTGATGGACGCCATGGACAAGGCCGCGGGGATTTCCCCGAATGATGCTCTTTTCACCGCGCGGCGGTTTCGGCCCGAATTCGTGCAAGGGGGCGAGGAATGTCGCCTCTCCGTCCTACAGCCGGCAAACGATCAGGGGCTGGCCCCGAACCTGCGGGTTGCTCTGGCCCGTCGCATGGCGGCTCTGAATGATGATCCCGTCCTGATGGCCGACTATGATGTGCAGCTGGCCCAGCTTGGTCCGACGGAGCCGCTTCTGGCCTTGGCTCGGGGGGAAACGGATTTGAATGAACCCCTGGCGACCATCGTCCGTCATGTTGACCTGATCACCCTTACGCCGAAAAAGGCGGAGGCGAACCACATCGCCCTCCTCGCCGCGGCCGGACTGAACAATCCTCAGATCGTCGCGCTCTCCGAACTGATTGCTTTCGTAAACTTCCAGACGCGGGTTGCGACCGGCCTGCGATTGATGAGATCGGCATGATTTCCTCGGTTCGCCTGAAGCCGCTGAATTGGCGTCCCTACATCGCACCGGTCGAGCTATCCGAGGCCACGCCGGAACAACTCGAAGCGATGAAGGTAACGCCGTCGGCCAAGAAAGTTTCGGAATATGTGCGCACCCTTGTGCATGATCCCGAGAGTTATCTTGCCCGCACCGTCTTGTTCAACGCGATCATGTATGTCGAAGGCGGGCTTGCCCGTCCCGACCGCGAACTTGGCGCATTGGGTGCCTCGATCGTCAATGGCTGCAAATTCTGCGCCGTGGTTCACGCCCGCCGCCATGCAGAGCTGACCAAGAGCGACGAAGTGGTCACCGCGCTCTACCTCGACAAACCCGAAAAGCTTGGGCTGCGCGATGCAGCAATCTACAGCTTTGCCCGCCGTCTGTCGGCGGCGCCGTCGGAAGCAACGGTGGACGACATCGCCTCGCTGCGTGCCGTCGGCATGAATGATGCTGAGATCATCGACCTGATCCACGCCATAGCGATCTTCGGCTGGGCAAACCGGCTGATGCACGTTCTCGGCCACGCGGAGAGCGGATGATGATGACCCACATGTCAAGGCAGTCCGTCCCACACTCTGAAGGGCTAACCAGAAATGCTTGAACTCAAAGATATAAGGCTGTCCTACGGAAGCACGCAGGTCCTGAACGGCGTCAATCTCTCGGTAAAGCGGGGTGACGTGGTGTCGATCATCGGCCCCAGCGGCACCGGCAAGACCACGCTGCTGAAATGCATCAACTACCTGGCCAAGCCGTCGTCCGGAACCATCGCGTTCGACCAGATTCGGATGGACTACCAGCGCGCCGACAAGACCGCTGTCCAGGCGATCCGGCTTCGAACAGCGATGGTCTTTCAGCAATTCAATGTCTTCAAGAACATGACAGTCCTCCAGAACGTGATGGATCCGCTTGTCGTCGTGCAGCGCAAGTCCGCGGACGAGGCGCGTGAAATCGCGCTGCGAGAGCTTGACCGGGTCGGCCTCTCAGCGAAGCGGGACAGCTATCCGTCCCAGCTGTCGGGCGGCCAGCTCCAACGCACCGGCATCGCGCGTGCGCTGGCGGTTCGTCCCGACGTGATGCTCTTCGATGAGCCCACGTCATCGCTGGATCCTGAACTCGTCGGTGAAGTTCTGAAGGTGATCAAGGATGTCACGTCGTCAGGGATCACTTCGCTGCTTGTGACCCACGAGATGCAATTCGCAAAGAACATCTCGAACCGGATCGTCTTCATGGATCGTGGCGTGATTGCCGCCGATGGCAGTCCAACTGAGATCTTCGATGCGCCATCCAGCCCACGACTTGCTCAATTCCTGCAGTCAGAACTCGCTTTTCAATAGCTCAACAAGAAGGGAACCAAAGAAATGTCTGCAATCACATCCAGTTTCTCCCGTCGCGCTGCCCTGGCTGTTGCCGGCGGCATCGCAATTGCCCTTGCAACCGCAGGGATCAGCTATGGTCAGACCGTTCGCACGATCAAGATCGCGACGTCTGCCGAATCCAAGCCGCTGGCATGGGGCGCGATCGGCGTCGAGCCGCAAGGCTATGAGCCCGATCTTCTGAGAGCGATCAACGCAAAGCTCCCGCAGTACAAGTTTGAAATGGAAGGTGTTTCGGATATCGCGCAGGAAACCGGCCTGGCCACGGGCAAATACGACATCGCGGTCGGTGGCTACTACAAGTCGCCTGAGCGCGCCAAGCAGTTCTTCATTCCGGAAAACCCCATGGGCGCCAGCCTGATGAAGATCTATAGCAAAAAAGGCAGCGGCATAAAGGAAATGAAGGACCTGGTCGGCAAGAGAATCGTTCCGACCACGGCCGGCGGTGGAACATACAAGTTCATTATGAACTGGCAAAAAGAAAATCCACAATACAAGCTTGATGTAACGGCATCTAGCGCCGGTATTCCCTATCCGAACCGACTGGACGAAGTTCAGAACGGCAAATTCGACGCGCTTGTTCTGCCTTCGAATCTCGGTGAGCAGACCGTCATCGAGGAAAAGAAGCTCGATATTGTGGCGTCCGATCCGGTCTTCAGCAACAACACCTACATGCTGATTCACAGGTCGGACGAAAACAAGGTTTTAGCCGACGACGTGAACAAGGTTCTCAAGGAATTAAAAGACGATGGCACGATCGAAAAACTCTCGCAGAAATGGTTCGGCGAGGACATCGTCAAATACATGAAGTAACAGGACATTTCCCCAAAGATGTAGCGATAGCCAGCGGTAAGGCTGAATTGAAAGAAGGAGCGTTTCAAAGTGGATGTTTCTGCTATGATTCCCGAGCTGCTCTCGGCGTTGCCGCTAACGCTCGCCATCACCTTTACCGCTATGGTCGTGGGCTTTTGCTTGGCTCTCGTCGCGACAACACTCCGGGTTCGGAGGATACCGGTGATCAGTCATCTGACTGACCTCTACGTGTCCTATGCCCGGAGTGTTCCCGTCGTCCTGCAGTTGTTCGTCGCGTTCTACGGGCTGCCCTTGTTGGTGATCCTGTTCGGCGCCGAGGATTTTATTTCTGCAACGATCGCTGCGATGGTGGGGCTGAGCCTCTATCATGGAGGGTATCTGTCGGAAGTCATGCGACCTGCATACCTGGCCGTCGATCGCGGCCAGCATGATGCGGCCGACAGTCTGGGATATACCTTCCGACAGAAGATCACCCGCGTAGTCGGCCCGCAAGCGGTGCACTTCGCATTGCCGGGCTATGGAAACTCCATCATCTACCTGATCCATAACGTTGCGCTGGTCATGTACATCGGGGCTGCGGACGTAATGGCGACCGCGCACTTGATCATGGAGCGCGACTATAACCAGTACCAGTTCGAAACCTACCTGGTGCTGGCGGTCATCTATTCGCTGATGTGCCTTGTCGCGTGGCTCGTCGTGCGCTTCTTCGAGCTCCGCTCACCAATGCAAGCGCCAGAGGCGACGACAACAGCTCAGATCAAGAACGCGGCCGTCGCGAGCGTGTGACGAAAGGGTAATCCGACCATGTTTGATACCGAAATTCTGCTCCAGGACTCGCAGGAAATTCTGGGCGCCGTACCCGTGACGCTCGGCATGGCTTTCACGATTTTCATCCTGTCCACGATCGTCGGCAGCCTTTTTGCGCTCGTCGAATATAGGCGGATCCCCGTGCTGCGAGAGCTCATCATGGCCTATAAGGTCGTCTTCAAGGGCGTTCCGATGGTGATCGTGATTTTCCTCGCCTATTTCGGTCTGCCCCCGGCACTCCAGTTCCTGCTCTCGTTGCTCGGGATCAACTTCAACGCCCACGAAACGCCCAATTGGGTAATCCTTGTCATTGCAGTCACCGGTTGTGTTGCGGCGTTCCAAGCGGAGATCATCAAAGGAGCCCTCAACGCCTTCGATACCGGTCAGTCGGACGCAGCCCATTCGCTGGGCTATACGGGCGGCCAACTGTTCCGACGTATCCTATTTCCCCAGGTGGCCCTCACGGCAATTCCCGACCTGACAACCTCGATGATGGTCATCATGAAGGCGCTTTCGCTCGGATTCGCCATCGAGGTTGTCGATATCTTCGCCCAGTCCCAGTTGACCGCCGCGCTGAACTACTACTACCTCGAAGCCTTCGTCATTGCCGTCGTGATCTACATGGTGATTGCCTATATCGTCACACAGATTGCCGACAGGCTGGAGCGGGCGCTGAGGGTGCGGACCTGAGCGGAACCTCCTCGGAATTCTAAAGCATCGAGGTCGGGGGAATTCACCGCGCAGTACGGCCTGCAAACAACTGACGACGAGCATCGGGCGTGTCTGCAAAGGATCTGCGGGCTCATGTAAACGACGACTCCGAACCCTGGCGCAAGCTGCGGCCGAGGGCTTGCTCGACGGCCAGCAACGCCGGGCGGGCGCGGGTCACTGTGGGAGAGCAGTGGAACAACAAAAAGCAAAAAATGCGCATGTCGCCGGCCAATCGCAGCAGGACTTCATCAAGCTTCGAGAGGCCCGCGACAGGACATTGCCGATGCCAAAGCTCATTTTGCATGCGCTGCAGGTCAATGTCCGCGGAGGCGAACTGCCCGGGGAAATGGCCGGCGCTGCCTGAAGTCGCGCTCGACGCGCTGCCGGGGTCGAGGCCAGCTCGCAGCGGTCGCTTCGTTCGATGCGTAGGCCGACGAGGAGCCACAATTCGACGGATAGGGTGATTGGCCAGTTCTGTCTGCACGGCTGCCCGTCGTTCATGTTCCGGCAGGATCATACTGTCGCTTCCCGAAAGGCCCGTAGGAATACTCGCCGAACGAAAGCCAGGTGGCGGAGGCGATCAGTATCGGCACCAGCCAATGTCATTTGGGGACCGTTCGGGACGCGGCGCGTCGGACAGTGACGGCCGTGACCACAGACTACTTGGTCTCTGGGCTCATGCTGCAGGGCATACATTACTAGCAAAGACCGGGTGATGAACGCACGAGGCGAAAAAACCTCACCTCCGATCGGCGAATCTATCAAGCTGCAACTCTAAACTATCCGCCTGCCAGTTGACCGACACTCCTGTGGAGAACATAGCCCGCGACGACAATTACAAGTACGGCAAAGATCCGATTGAGCATGTTCTTGTACGAAGCGAGGCGTGTCGCCACAAACATGCCGATCAACCCGCCGCCAATGCCGCCTCCAATAAATTCTGCGGCCAGTTGCCAGTCGACCATTCCCGACAGGGCGTAGTTGAAGGCCGTCGCGAGGCCGAAAGCTGCGACGGCAAGCAAAGACGTGCCGATTGCATTGATCGTCGGCATTCCGGTCGCCAGGATCAATCCGGGAACGATGAGGAAGCCGCCGCCAATTCCGAAGAAGCCAGAGGCCGCACCGGCGACGGCGGCGACTGCAGCAGTCATCGCACACATCTTGGCATCGACAGGTCGGCCTGCTGTCGAAGAACGGCGCCGCGGGCGAAGCATCAGTGCGCCGACCACAAGCATAAGCAGCCCAAAAAAGAAAAGCAGATGCGTCCCGTCGATTGACTTTCCCAAGGTCGAACCTGCGAGCGCCCCAACCGAGCCCAGTCCTGCAAATACGATAGCACAACGCCACCAGACGTGCCCCTTGAGGGCATGGCCTCCAAAGTTCGCCAATGCGTTGGCGGCCACCGCCAGGGCGCCCGTGCCGATGGCAATATGCGGCTGAGCGACACCGACAACATAGAGCAGGAGCGGCGTGGCAAGGATCGATCCGCCGCCTCCGACCATACCAAGAGTGAAGCCCACCAGACTCCCTGAGCCCACAGCAGAAAACAAAGTACCTGTCATGATGCTCTTCGGACAAAGCAGCGGTCATGAGCAACCATCCCCGCCAGCATTAAGGCTACGAAAAGTACCGGCGATAATCCCAGAGACAACGAAGCTACCGCAGGGCCAGGACAGAACCGCCCAGTCCCCATCCAAGGCCGAAAATCGCCGAACCTAGAACCAGGGGGGCGTCAATCCGCGAACTGACAGGCAAATGGAAGGTCTCCGCCAGAAATGGTCGTGACATCTGCCCCATCCAGGCTGTGCCTCCCGTTGCAACTGCAACGGCGCCGCCCAACACGAATGCGAGGCTCGGATCCCACGCGCCAGAGACGTCGAGAAAGCCCTGTACACGGACAGGATCAAGCATACCCGACAACGCCAGACCGTAGCCAAAGATGGTGCCCGCGGCCAGGGCCGCCATGACCTGTAATTTAGCGTGTCTCACAAGACTGCTCCGTGGAGAAGCGCGACGGCTAGAGCGCCGCTCAGAAGGAACGTCACAACGGCGACAATTGACCGCGGCGATAGCCGCGCCAGCCCCATTATTCCGTGACCACTGGTGCAACCCGAACCCATGCGGGATCCGAAACCGACCAGAAAACCAGCTATCATAACCAGCGGCAGTGACGCAGTGATGGTTGCGGTCGGCCAATGATGAAAAGTTAGGAAATAACCGACCGGACCAAGCAGCAACCCGACGACGAAGGCAGCGTTTGTCCACCTATTGTTGCCTTGGAGCAACCCGCCAACAATCCCGCTGATGCCGGCAATTCTACCGTTCAGGATCAAGAGCATCATAGACGAAAGCCCGATCAGAGCCCCGCCCAAAAGCGAAGGAAGATAAGAGGTCATGACGGACCGTCCGAACAGAAGATCGTGTAGAGCGCCGAAACCAATTGAGCAGCCTTCTCGGCGGTCAACCGGTAGAAGATCTGTTTTCCGTCGCGCCGGGTTTCCACAATTTTGGCGTCCCGCAACACTGTCAGCTGCTGGGATAGGTTTGGTTGATGGATGTTGAGCTCATCTTCCAATTGGCTAACCGAATGCTCTCCTTTAACAAGGGTGCAGACGAGCATCAGTCGCATTGGATGCGCCAGTGTCTTTAGAAGAGCTGCAACTTCGCCGGCGCGGGATTCCATTGCGGCAAGCGACATCTCCATTTCGGCTTCATCGATAAGGATTTCGCTCACCACACTGCTTCTCCCAATGCGTTGAGGGGAAATTTTAGGTAGCGCTTACCGTTTGCTTCCGGCTCCGGCAAACGCCCAGCCCGGATGTTGACCTGCAAGGCATGGAGGATCAGCTTCGGCATAGGCAGCATACGGTCTCGCTCTTGACGCAGTGCGGCGAAGCCCTCTTCGGTCATGTCGGCCAGATGTGCATTGGTACGCTTCTGAGTGCCGACCGTGCTTTCCCACTTGGGTTCGCGTCCGCCTGGCTGGTAGTCGTGCCCAGTAAACAACCGCGTTTCGTCTGGAAGCGTCAGAATGGCCTGGATCGATCTCCACAGCGTGCGAGCGTCACCACCAGGGAAATCAGCGCGAGCCGTTCCGCTGTCGGGCATGAAGATGGTGTCGTGAACAAAGGTCGCATCACCGATCACATAGGTGATCGAGGCTAGGGTGTGACCGGGCGAGAACATTACGCGCGCCTCGATTGAACCGACCTTGAAAGTGTCTCCATCCGAAAACAGCCTGTCCCACTGCGAGCCGTCTGTGTGAAGTTCAGGTCGGTTGTAGATGCCTTGCCACAAACGTTGGACGTCGACGACCCTCGCTCCTATCGCAGTTGGCGCGCCGGTCTTCCCCTTCAGGTACTGCGCAGCAGAAAAGTGATCGGCATGAGGATGGCTATCGAGAATCCATTCAACGGACAGTCCCTTTTCGGCAATATAATCAAGCATCGCATCGGCGTTGGATGTTGTGGTCGCCCCGGACTTCTCATCAAAATCGAGCACCGGGTCGATAATCGCGCATTTGCGGGTACTGGGATCCGAAACTACATATTGCACGCTCCATGTTCGGGGGTCGAAAAACCCTTTTACTGCCGGTCGGGTCCGCCTGTGCCCTTCCAACCATCGGCTTGCTGCCGACAGGTCTACCCCGAGCTTCTGGCCGAGTGCAGTAATCTCGACAGGCGACATTCGGCCATCGAGCGCCTCGCCCAGGGCATATAGGCTCAATGCGCGGGTGCCGGTCTTGCAGTGGGCAAAGACCGCGCCACCAACATTGGCCATAGCTGCCTGGAAGGACCGCACGTCCGCTTCTGTGATGGTCGGCATTGTGACAGGTATGAATTTGTAGGAGATGCGCGCTCGATCGGCGGCCTCTCGTTCAGCTTCGTTTCCGGGCTGGGCGGGCTCTTCCAAATCAGGCCGAACGTTTATCACTCCTGCGAACTTCTGATCAGTAAGCAACAGAATTTCAGACAGTGCGGGCTGCGGACCTACGGAAAGCCTATCGTTCACACGGATCATTCTCATGTCTGCTCCTAACGTCAATATACAATTGCATATAATGTATAATGATATTTGACGCAAGGGTGTCGCGGCGAAAAAGCGAGCGGGCACCTATGGCCACAGCCTTTCCGCCCGTAAGGTCATCGCCGCCCCTGCCGGCATCATCATTTCTATCGATACCTCGCCCCCTGGTCGGCGATGAACGGAGATCTGGAGACCGCCCGCTGGGCAGCTCGGAAGCTCATGGCTGCCCTGCCGAGCTTCACGATCGAGAAATATCGGTCGCTGCCCTTCTTGTAGCCACATGCCGGCGCCCGTGAGGGCTCCTTTTGAACTGGTGCCGGGCGAACATGCTTTGATAGCACTGATCTGTAATGAAGCCGAGGTATCTGATCCTTGCCTTCATGGGCCGGCCAATATCAGAACCTTCCCGCATCGTTCCGCACGGTACGGCGGCTGAACATAGTGGTTCGTCTTTGCCCTCGATCAATGAATTCGTAATTCGTACTTGTAGGCTTTGGGGCATCAACACCGAAAGGTGCACTGGCGAGGAATGACTATCGATCTGCCAAACATCACTAACTGACGGGAAACATAAGGATGTGCCTTCTGGTGCTTCTGTCGAATTGACAGCGTGGTGATTGAAGGCGGAACCTGGTGCTATGCCAACGTTGCCTCTTCTGAGGCAGGCTGTTCCAGAAGCTGAAAGGGAGGATGGACATGAGCGAGGATCTGTCCGGTCGTCATGCCGACCGCATTCAGGCCGCGATCGCTTCGGACGCCGCCGCGAAGTCCGCGCTGGTCGCCTCTTGGCGACGCTCTTCCAGTTTGCACCGGCTCGATCCCGCCGATTGCAGGCCCCCACGCTACCTGACGGAAATGGAGTTGATCGCGGCCCGGCAACGCATTGAACCGCTCGTCCGGGCGGCCCAATCCAGCCTGGACCGACTCTATCTCGCGGTGGGCGGGGTTGGCTGCTGCGTGCTTCTTGCCGATCGTGACGGCGTGCCGGTCGAGCGGCGCGGCGCGCCCGTCGACGACGAGACTTTTCATTCCTGGGGCTTGTGGACCGGCTCTATCTGGAACGAAGAAAGCCAGGGCACCAACGGGATCGGCACCTGCCTGGTGGAACAGCGAGCGCTGACAATCCATCGCGACCAGCACTTCCACACGCGCAACACGGGGCTGAGTTGCACCACGGCACCGATCTATGATCACCGGGGAGATCTTGTGGCTGCGCTTGACGTGTCTTCCTGCCGGGCCGATCTGACCGAAGCCTTCGCCAATCTCATTTCGGTGGCCGTGGTCGACGCGGTGCGTCGGATTGAGGCGGAGAACTTCAGGATGGCCTTCCCGAAGGCGCGGATCCTTCTGGCGCCAGTAGCCGACAAGGGCTCCGGCGCGCTGATCGCGGTTGATGCGGACGACCTTGTGGTCGGCGCGACGCGGTCGGCTCGCCTGGCGCTTGGAATTACCCAGCTGTGTCTCGACAAGCCGATGCCCGCGGCCGATCTGCTCGGTTGGACGGAGAGCGGCCCCGCAGTTCTCGCCGAGGCGGAGCGCGGCGTTCTGCAGCGGGCGCTGGCGCGAGCAGACGGAAATGTGTCGGCCGCTGCGCAGGCGCTTGGCATCAGCCGCGCGACGCTTCACCGCAAGCTCAACCGCCTGGACGTCCATAGGTCCCACTGACCATTCGAAAACGCAGATGACTGTCGCAATTCTGCGACACACCGCGCCCGGCCACTGTCCTCGCCCCGGTGACAATAGCGGCGGAAATCGCAAGTCTCTCCCCTTAAGCGTCGCATCCCGCGGCGTCGACTTTGGGAGGAAGACACATGAACAAGGTAGAATTCTCACGTGCGGTCAAGGCGCCGTTCGACAAGCGCTATGGCAACTTCATCGGCGGCAAGTGGGCCGAGCCGCACTCCGGCCGCTACTTCGAGAACCACTCACCTGTAAACGGCCAGCTGCTGTGCGAAGTGGCGCGTTCGGATGCCCACGACATCGAGGCGGCGCTTGACGCGGCCCATGCGGCCAAAGACACCTGGGCGCGCACCAGCGTAGCCGAGCGGTCGCTCATCCTCAACCGCATCGCCGATCGCATGGAGGAAAACCTCGATCTGCTCGCGTGCGCTGAAACCTGGGACAATGGCAAGCCGATCCGCGAAACGACCGCGGCCGACCTGCCGCTCGCCATTGACCATTTCCGCTATTTCGCCGGCGCCCTACGAGGCCAGGAAGGCAGCCTCTCGCAGATCGACGACGACACCGTCGCCTATCATTTCCATGAGCCGCTCGGCGTCGTCGGACAGATTATCCCATGGAACTTCCCGCTGCTGATGGCCTGCTGGAAACTTGCACCAGCACTTGCCGCCGGAAACTGCGTGGTCCTGAAGCCTGCCGAGCAGACCCCCGCCGCCATCTTGCTGTGGGCCGATCTCGTCGGCGATCTGTTGCCGCCGGGCGTGCTCAACATCGTCAACGGCTTCGGCCTCGAGGCCGGCAAGCCGCTCGCCTCCTCGCCGCGCATTGCCAAGATCGCCTTTACCGGCGAGACCACGACGGGCCGCCTGATCATGCAATACGCCAGCCAGAACCTGATCCCGGTCACGCTGGAACTGGGCGGCAAGTCGCCCAACATCTTCTTCAAGGATGTCATCGCCGAGGACGACGACTTCTTCGACAAGGCGATCGAAGGCTTCGTCATGTTCGCCCTGAACCAGGGCGAAGTCTGCACCTGCCCCAGCCGCGCCCTCATCCATGAGTCGATCTACGACCGATTTATGGAACGTGCCCTCAAGCGTGTCGAGGCGATCGTGCAGGGCGATCCACTCGATCCGGCGACGATGATCGGTGCCCAGGCCTCGTCCGAGCAGTTGGAAAAGATCCTGTCGTACATCGACATCGGCCTTCAGGAAGGCGCGGAAGTGTTGACCGGCGGCACCCGCAATCTTTTGCCGGGTGACCTGGCGGGTGGCTACTACGTCAAGCCCACGGTGTTCAAGGGCAACAACAAGATGCGCATCTTCCAGGAGGAGATTTTCGGACCGGTGGTTTCGGTCACGACCTTCAAGGACGACCAGGACGCGCTGGCAATAGCCAACGACACGCTCTACGGCCTTGGCGCCGGTGTCTGGACGCGTGACGGCAACCGTGCCTACCGCTTTGGCCGCGCGATCCAGGCCGGCCGGATCTGGACCAATTGCTACCACGCCTACCCCGCGCATGCCGCCTTCGGCGGCTACAAGCAGTCGGGCATCGGTCGCGAGACGCACAAGATGATGCTCGACCACTACCAGCAGACCAAGAATATGCTTGTCAGCTATAGCCCGAAAAAGCTTGGCTTCTTCTGATCGTCTTTTCGTCTACTGCGCGGCCCCGCGAGGGCCGCGCCCCAGGGGGTAAAAAATCGGAATAGCCATGCATGCGAAAGTCACGGCAACGCCGGCAGCGCTCGAACTGATCGCGGAGATCGTTGCCGAGCATGGACCGGTGCTGTTCCACCAATCCGGCGGCTGCTGCGATGGCTCTTCGCCCATGTGCTATCCGCGTGCCGGTTTCATCATCGGCGATCACGACGTGTTGCTCGGCCACATCCACGGCGCGCCGTTCTATATCGGGGCTTCGCAATTCGAGGCCTGGAAGCATACGAATCTTGTTATCGATGTGGTGCCTGGCCGCGGCGGCATGTTCTCGCTCGACAATGGGCGGGAGAAGAGGTTCCTGACGCGCTCGACGATCTGCGTCGTTCAGGCGTGAGGTAGGCCGAACTGCTTGTTGTTTGCCTCAGCGCAACGAACATCCCTGAAACCAGCAGCAGGATGTCGCTCTCCAAACGCGGACAAGCGGCATGAAACGCAAATTCAGCGACGATGCGACGATGGACGAAATCATGCATGGGTCGCCGGCGACCATCCGCGTGGTGCTCCAGCACGGCATGCTTTGCGTCGGCTGCCCGATTGCTTCGTTTCACACCGTTTCCGACGCGGCACGAGAGCACGATCTGAGTGAAGAGGAACTCCGTCGCGACCTGCTGGCGGTGACGAATGCCGGTGGCCCGGATTAGGCTTTTTCACCACGCCCTTCCGCAATTACCAGGAGCCGGTGAGGCTCGACCACCATCACTTTCTGGCGTCCGCTTTTGACCAATCCTTGATTTTCCCATGCCGAGAGCAGCCGGCTGACTGTGTGAAGTGTCGTGCCGGTCATCTCGGCAATGTCCTGACGTGAGATCGGGAAATCTATGAGGATGCCCTCATCGGTCTTCTTGCCCGATTGCTTGACCAACTTGAGCAGCCCACGGGCGACGCGCTGTTCCACCTGCTCGGTGGACATCTCGATGACGCGCGAATGAGCGTCCTGAAGCCTGCTGCCCACGGCCTTGTACGTATTGGAGCCGAAACTGGGGAAATCGGCGGCAAATGTCGGCCATAAGCGACTCGGCCAGGCAAGAACGATACAATCAACCGCGGCAATGGCACTTGCCGGGTAGCTGGTGAGGCCAAGCGCATGGGCAATGCCCATCAACTCACCCGGACTTATGTATCGCACCGTCACCTCGTGACCGTCGGGAGTTGATTTCACCACGCGCACATGTCCGTCGAGCAACAGGAAAAAGGAATCTGCTTCCTGCTCCTGCTCGAACACCGGCTGGTCCTTGGCAATCCTCAACGACCTGGCCTGTGCGATTATGCGGTCGAGATCCGTGGGGGCTATGCCCCAAAGACAGGAAGCCCGGCAATCAGCGAGCGATCGAGGCTACCCAACGCTGTGCCCTCCCAAGTGCTGATTCGCCCAATGCATCCAGGTTCGCCCTGGTTAGGGCAGCCCGGTCATAGAATGTGTCATGGGCGGCCCTCGTGCGGCAAGAGGCGCGTATTCGCCGCCTTTCCCTGAAATTCCAAATCTTGTTTGCGCTGCGGCAAATTCCGTCTGCCCGGTCACGATAGAAGGACCGGAGTTGCGGCTGTCCATGTCACCTATCACGCCCAGCTGTTTTTTCTCCTTGAAGGGACGTCATGGCAATTCCACGAACACGGCCGAGCACCTATCCGGCTGTTCTCTCCTACAGGCTCCGGCCGTTCTTTCTTATCGGTTCACTGTATGGCGGTGCGGCGATGCTGTTCTGGCTGCCTCTGTTTTACGGCCGGCTCGAGACGTCCAGCAGCTTCTCGCCCGTGGACTGGCATATCCACGAATTGCTGTTTGGTTATGTGGCGGCCGTTGTGACCGGTTTCCTATTGACCGCAATCCCGAACTGGACCGGAAGGCTTCCCGTGCAGGGCCTTCCCCTGCTGGGCCTCGCATTGCTTTGGTGCGCGGGGCGGTTGACCGTCTTCTTTTCGGCGCAGGCAGGCTGGCTGCTCAGTGCCGTCGTAGACTGCGCCTTTCTTCTCGCAGTCGTTGCCGCTGCCGCGACGGAAATCATCGCGGGCCGAAACTGGCGAAACCTCAAGGTGCTCCTGCCGGTGACGGCACTTCTGGCGGCGAATATGATGTTTCATGCCGAGGCGCACTATCAAGGCGTGTCTGACATCAGCCGCCGTCTCGGTCTTGGCGCGGCGGTCGTCCTTGTCATGATCATAGGCGGCCGCATCATTCCTTCCTTCACCCGGAACTGGCTGGTGCGTGAGAGACCGGGGCGCCTGCCAGTCCCGTTCGGCAGGTTCGACGTGGGAACGATCGCACTCTCTGCGGCCGGATTGGCGGCCTGGGCCTTCTTTCCCACCCTTTCAGGCACCGGCGCGGTGCTGATCGCCGGAGCGGTCCTCAATGCGGTCCGGCTTGCTCGTTGGGCTGGGGACCGGACGCTGCGCGATCCTCTGGTGCTGGTCCTGCATGTGGCATTCGCCTTCGTGCCGATCGGCCTCCTGATTGCCGGCCTCGCTGTCTTCGTGCCCGAGAGAGTGCCCGCGGTGGCCGGCATTCATGCGTTCGGCGTCGGAGCGGTGGCCTGTATGACGCTGGCCGTCATGACCCGCGCCACGCTCGGACATACGGGCCGTGAACTTCGGGCAAGTACAGGCACATGTGGAATCTTTGCCGCGGTCCTGCTTTCGGCCATTTTTCGGATCGCAGCTGCGTTCGCGCCCACCGAGGCAGTGCTCCTTCATATCTCTGCGGCACTGTGGATCGCATCCTTCGTTGGCTATGCGGGCCTGTTCGGCGGCATGCTGGTTCGACCACGCTTGCAAGTGCGGCAGTCAAGAACCGCAGCCTGAAGGCGGGCGGGAGCCGGCTCGCCGGGCGAGACGGGCTCTCCCACGCACATTTCGCACGCCAATTTGCGCCAGCGCAAATCACCACGTCTGCCGGTCCAGTAGAAGAGCGCAACGGTTAGTGCCGTGACGAAGTCAAGAAAGGAATTCCTAATGAAACTGCCCCTGATTGCCGCCGCTGTCGCCCTGCTCTCAATCGCCGGTGCGGCAAATGCCGAAGAACATGTCGTGCAGATGCTGAACAAGGGAGAGAAAGGCTCAATGGTCTTCCAGCCTGCCTTTGTTCGGGCGGCGCCCGGAGACACGGTCAAGTTCGTACCCACCGACAAGTCCCACAACGCCGAAAGCATCAAGGGCATGATTCCGGACGGAGCTGAAGCCTTCAAGGGCAAGCCCAGCACGGAAATTGCCGTGACCGTTACGCAGGAGGGGGTCTATGGCGTGAAGTGCGCTCCACATTATGGCATGGGCATGGTTGCGCTGATCGTCGTCGGCAAGCCCGTCAACCTGGCGGCGGCGGAAGCCGTCAAGCAGGTCGGGAAAGCCAAGCCGGTATTCGCCGATCTATTCGCCGAGGCGACCAAAACCGCTTCTAACTGACCTTCATTGCAGATCTCGCAGATCCTCTCCGCTTCGGCGGCCGGGGGAAGGCCGGGTGGACCGAGGGGAGGTCCAGCCCGGCCTATTTGATTCCCGATTTCATGCAGCAAAGCCGATGCCTTCCGTCGGTACATTAGTCTCCAAAACACAGAAACCTGAATGACGCAGTGGATTTGCGCTAGCGCAAAGACTTGACCGCAGCCGAGGCTATTCTGATGACATCGAATGGCCGACACCAAGGAGATGGAAATGCTTACGAGACGCGAAGCTTTGTTGGGTTCTGTTCTTACCGCAGCCGCGGTCGCCACCATTGGTGCAATACCGGCAGTGGCAAGCGTCAAGGATGTCGCCGGGCTGCCCCGTGAAAAGATAACGCTGGTCCCGCCGCCATTCGTGCATGCTCACGATCAGGTCGCCAAGGGCGGTCCAAAGATCATCGAATTCACCATGACGATCGAGGAGAAACCGATGGTCATTGACGCCGACGGCACGCAGCTCAATGCGATGACCTACAATGGTTCGATCCCAGGCCCTCTGATGGTCGTGCATGAAGGCGACTATCTTGAGCTTACCCTCATCAATCCAGATACCAATACCCTCGCCCACAATATCGATTTCCATGCTGCCACTGGCGGGCTCGGCGGCGGCGCGCTAACGCTGGTCAATCCGGGCGAGCAGGTTACGCTGCGTTTCAAGGCCACGCGGGCCGGAACGTTCGTCTATCACTGCGCACCCGGCGGCGCGATGATCCCTTGGCACGTCGTATCGGGGATGTGCGGGGCGGTTATGGTGCTGCCACGCGACGGCCTCAAGGACGACAAGGGCAATCCCGTTCGGTATGATCTCATCTACTACATCGGCGAGAACGACTTCTACATCCCTAGCGACGAGCAGGGAAAATTCAAGAAATATGAAATCGCCGGCGATAATTACGACGATACCCTCAAGGTGATGCGCGGGCTGATTCCGACGCATGTGGTGTTCAATGGCAGGGCTGGTTCGCTGACCGGCGACAATGCCATGAAGGCAAAGGTCGGTGAAACCATGTTGCTCGTTCATTCGCAGGCCAACCGCGACACGCGTCCGCACCTGATCGGGGGTCATGGCGACTTTGTCTGGGAACAGGGCAAGTTCGCCAACCCACCGGCCAAGGATCTGGAAACCTGGTTCATCCGTGGCGGGTCGGCAGGGGCGGCGCTGTATACGTTCCTGCAGCCGGGCATCTATGCCTATGTCAACCACAATCTGATCGAGGCAGTCGAACTCGGCGCGACCGCGCATTTCATGGTCGAGGGAAACTGGGACGACGATCTGATGATGCAGGTCGAAGCGCCGAGGGCAATCACCTCGTAGACCGGAGATCTGGTCCTCGGTGCGACCCCGCGGCGGAGCCAAAGGGGTTGCGCTTGCGGGCGGAGTTGGCGCCATGTCCTTTGAACCCGTCATTACCTTCGGAACAACTGCGGCCGTCGCGTTGATCGGTTGGGGCGTAAGCCATGCGCTCGACACGCACCCTTTTGACCTCCCCCACCAGACCGCAGTGAGCGAACTGGTGGTCCTGGGATCCGGCTCGTTCGAACACCCCCAGGCTGGGGAGTTCCTCAAGGGGAACCATCCCGTCGCAGCGCCCATCGTGCAGCAAACCATGAAGGCGCCGCTTGAGATCATGAAATACCAGGTTAGCATTTCGGAATACGGACGCTGCGTGGCGGAGGGCGCCTGCAAGCCCGCCGACTCACGCAAGAGTGGCAGCAACATTCCGGTCACCGGGGTCAGCCACATAGATGCCGAAGTCTATGCGACCTGGCTGTCAGCCCGCACGGGACAGGCATGGCGGCTGCCAACGGACGTCGAGTGGGCTTATGCGGCCAGCGAAAAGTTCCGAGGTGACATTGAGGGCGAAGGCGACCCGAACAACCCGGCGCGGCGATGGCTCACCCGGTATCGGCTCGAGACTGCGCTTGGGCGGAAACCTGATCCGGAACCGAGGGCTCAGGGGTCCTTCGGCACCAATTCAAAAGGCGTGGCAGATATTGCGGGAAATGTCTGGGAATGGACCTCGACATGCTATTCCCACGCCATAATAGCGATTGATGGCAAGCGGATCGAGAGTTCTATCGACAATTGCGGCGTACACGTTGTCGAGGGATTTCACCGCACCTACATGTCCAACTTCATTCGGGATGGAAAAAGCGGCGGTTGCGCAGTCGGGACGCCGCCTGACAATTTGGGTTTCCGGCTTGTCCGCGACCGACCCAGCCCTGTGCAGGCTGCCCTTCGGCGCCTGGGATTTTCCTGACGCACAAACACATTTTCCTGACGCATACAAGAGTGCATGATGACATTGAAATCAGCTTCTGCCGATCGGGCGGGTCCCGTCGCGGAACGGCCGCTGGACCATACCGGCGTCGAGCGCACGACGATCGGAAGATTGGTCCGCGAATTCTATGCAAAGGTCAGGAAGGACAGGCGTCTTGGACCGATTTTCGCGCGCGAAATCACCGGCGATTGGGAACCTCATCTCGAGAAAATGACGGATTTCTGGTGTTCCGTTATCCTGAAGAGCGGCGACTACCAAAGGACGACCGGTGCCGACGCACCTCAAACTCAAGGATGTCACCGAGGCCGATTTCGATGTCTGGCTGGCCTTGTTCCGGCAGACGGCGGTCGAACTCTTCGCCCCGGAAACGGCTGCGGTGTTCGTCGACCGCGCTGAACGGATCGCGACAAGCCTGAAGCTGGCGATGTTCTTTCGTCTCGCTCCCGTTGTGACGGGCGATGGCGAACCGGCAGGCTTCGGCGAAACCCGGCCGGATTGACTTCGCGCAAGGAATGCTTCCTTCGAATTTCGTAATTTCCTTGGATGGCTCTCAACCTCTTCGTCGGTACGATCGTCATAAGCCTGACGGTAGTAATTCACACTTTTGGCCTTATCGCAGTCACTCGCGCGATGGGACATCTGGTGGCGCGATTTCGCATGCATGGGCACCGCAGCCGAACAGTCGCGATGATCAGCGTGGTCATGGGGCTCTTCGCCGTGATGACAGCGGAGGTCTGGGTTTGGGCCGGACTTTACCGGTTGCTCGATATCTTCGCCGACTTCGAAACCGCACTCTACTTTTCCACCATCACCTTTTCGACGGTCGGCTACGGTGACGTCGTACCCGCTCACGCATGGCGCGTATTGGCGGCACTTGAGGGGGTGAATGGATTCCTGCTGATAGGCTGGTCGACCGCGTACCTGATCGCGGCGGGGACCCGGATCGGCCCGTTCAAAGCCGGCGAGCATTTCTGACCGCGGCAGCGCTCAAACTGCCACCGAATGCCTGCCCTTGCCGCTCTCAAGATAAGCGTCGAACATTGCTGCGATGCTGCGAACAAACGGGCGACTTTCCGCCGGGACGACAAAATTGTCGCCATCGAGCTCCAGCAACCGGGCCGGATCGTTGATCGCCAGGGAACTTGCCTTGAAAAGGAGCCGCTGGCCACGCTCGCCGAAGCGCTCGACCAGTTCGATCGCCGAAAAGGCGAAATCGCACATCAGTCGCTCGATGATCCAGCCCCGGACGCAGTCATCATCGGAAAATGCGATGCCGCGGACCGCGGCCAGTCCGCCCCCTGCAACCATGCGACCGTACTCTGCCGTCGCCGGCATGTTCTGCGCGTAACCCTGGCGAAAACGGCTGATGGATGAAGGGCCAAGCCCGATCAGTGTCTCGCAGCGATCCTCGGTGTAGCCCTGGAAATTGCGATGCAAGGTGCCTGTACGGGCTGCTTGCGCCAACGCATCGCTTGGCTTGGCGAAATGGTCGAAGCCCACCGCCTCATACCCTGCATTCAGTACGAGGTCAGCGGCAATTTGCGATTGAGCGTACCGCTCCGCAGGGGCAGGCAGCCACGCTTCGTCGATCATCGTCTGGTGCTTCTTGAACCAGGGCACATGCGCGTAGCCGAACAGCGCCATCCTGTCTGGTTCCAGGGTCAGCGCCTGCGCTACGGTGGAACAGACGCTCTCGCTGGTCTGGTGCGGCAAGCCGTAGAGCAGGTCCAGATTGACGGAACCGACGCCGCGTGAACGAACTCCGTCGACAACCGTCTTGGTCTGCAGGAAGCTCTGCTCGCGGTTGATCGCCTTCTGCACCTTCGGGTCAAAGTCCTGCACACCGAGGCTTGCCCTGGTCATGCCGATTTCGGCGAGCGCATCGAGGCGCGCCTCGTCCATGTCGTTGGGATCGATCTCGACGCTGATTTTTGCGTCCTTAACAAAATCGAAGCTGTTCCGTAAGGCAGTCCCCAACGCCACCATATCCTCGGGCTTCAGCATGGTTGGCGAACCGCCGCCGAAATGCACTGCGCGGACATGGCCCTTGCTGGCGACAAGACCCGCAACCGTCGCGATCTCAGCATGCAGCGAACGAAGATATGCAGTCACCGGTTCGTAATGGCGTGTCTGCTTGGTATGGCACGCGCAGAACCAGCAAAGCCTGTCGCAGTAAGGGATGTGCAGATAGAGCGAGATCTCGTCCCCACATTCGAGCCTCTCCAACCAGCCCTGCTGGACAACCGCGTCGACGCCGTGATGGAAGTGCGGCGCGGTGGGATAGCTGGTATAGCGGGGCACATTCTCGCCAAGTCTGGCAGCCAATTCCGGTCGCATTTCGCCTTCCATCATCCTTGCAAGATTGAATTCTGGCTGCACAACCCCCATCGCCGCCTTGATTTCGATCAAGGCCCTTTGCGAACAAACTGCCGCAAGGGATTTGCAGCCGCCGGTGCTATCTTGCCGGTAACTTTGAATGTTTCGGACGATCATGATGACAGTGCGCCAAGATGTTCACTTCCGGCAGTCCAGTACTTTGCCAGTCTTGCGAGGCACGGCATCGGGGTGTCTGCGGAGCGCTCGATCCCGACCAGTTGGTCGCACTCGCCAAGACCTCAGCAAGACACAGCGTTGACCCCGGGTTCGAACTGATCGGCGACGCAGAGACCGTCGACAGCTATTCGAACGTGCTTTCGGGTGTGGTGAAGCTGACAAAGAGCCTTTCCGATGGTCGCCAGCAGATTGTCGGCCTCCAGTTTGCGCCCGACTTTCTGGGACGGCCGTTCAAGGTGGAAAGTGCAATCAACGCGGAAGCCGCAACAGCTGTTTCCCTGTGCTCATTTCCAAAAGCGGCTATCGAACGGATGATGAAGGAATCACCAGAGCTCGAGCATCGCCTGCTCAAGCAAACGCTGAACGAGCTCGACCATGCACGCGACTGGATGCTGACGCTGGGGCGCAAGACCGCTTCGGAAAAGCTGGCGAGTTTTCTCTTGATGATCGCCAGGAACATCGATCCCACGATTGATTCAGCCGCAACGTCGGCCAGTTTCGATCTGCCGCTGACACGCGCCGACATCGCCGACTTCCTTGGCCTGACGATCGAGACGGTTAGCCGCCAGTTGACCAGGCTGCGGACTGACGGCGTGATCCGGATCGAGAACAATCGGCACGTGAGGGTGGACAGCTTGAGCCGGCTGGAGCGGCGTTCAGGCGCCTAGCGTTCGTCGGTCACCCCGATCATGGGCAAGACGTGCTCGCGTTCGAACGCGATATGCCGGCGCATGCTTTCGAAGAACCCCCGCAGCATGAACCCGACGGCTTCCGGGTTGTGCAACCTCTCGCCATGGCCGATCGCCAGCAGAATTTCGGTCACCTCACCGGCAAAGCACTCGTCCTCGACATGCTCGGCGCGCAGCCGCCGGACTGAGGCCAGGGTGGCATCGCTGCCAGCGACAGTGGCCTCGTAGGCGGGAAAGATGACCGTCTCTTCATATTGATGAATGTTGCGCAATAACGGGACGATCGCGTTGGCTGTGCCAAGGCAGTTCAGGCGGTCGACATTCGGCAAGGTGTCGGCGATTCTTTCCAGGGCATCACAGAGCTGCAGCTTGTCCAGATGCGCGCGCTTCATGACCGCCGCTGCTACCGCCTCTCTGCCGGATGACGAACTGTCGCGGCCTGTTTCGAACCGCGACCATTCCCTGTCCCTGTTCAATGACAGCCTCCCGATCGTTTGCGAGATCAACGCTGCCCAATCCAAAAGCAAATGGCTTTGACATGGATCAAGGCGGCGATGGGGAGACTGCTGAATTGGTATTCACGCGGATTGGCGTCCGCATCGGAATCCGACCTCGGGGACATGTCATGAAGTTCGGCACAGAAATCGTCGCTTTGGGCCTTTTCGCCTTTGTCGCGCTGGTGGCTGCCGGCTTTGGTGTGGACGAACCTTTTCGGCAGCACATGTGGGTGCTGCTCATCGTGCTGCTTGGCTTTATCACCATCCTTCTTCGCAACACGAGCTTCGCAGCGCCCGCGGCAATCGATCCGTCCGCCTATATGGATGGGCCGATCCGCTACGGTGCCATCGCCACTATGTTCTGGGGCGTGGTGGGAATGCTGGTCGGCGTGGTCATCGCGCTGCAGCTTGCCTACCCGGATCTTAACATCGAGCCCTGGTTCAACTTCGGCCGCTTACGGCCTTTGCATACTTCCGGCGTGGTCTTTGCCTTCGGCGGCAATGCGCTCATTTGCACGTCGCTTTATGTCGTGCAGCGGACCTGTCGTGCCCGGCTGTTCGGCGGCGATCTCGCCTGGTTCGTAGTCTGGGGCTATCAGCTGTTCATCGTCATGGCTGCAACCGGCTACCTGCTCGGAATCACCGAGAGCCGCGAATACGCCGAGCCCGAATGGTATGTGGACCTGTGGCTGACCATTGTGTGGGTCGCCTACCTCGTCCTGTTCCTCGGCACCATCCTGAAGCGCAGGGAACCGCACATCTACGTCGCCAACTGGTTCTATCTGTCCTTCATCGTGACGATCGCGATGCTGCATGTGATCAATAATCTATCGATGCCCGTCTCGTTCGTGGGTTCAAAGAGCTATTCAGCTTTCTCCGGCGTCCAGGATGCCTTGACGCAGTGGTGGTACGGCCACAATGCCGTCGGCTTCTTCCTCACCGCCGGCTTCCTCGGCATGATGTATTATTTCGTGCCCAAGCAGGCCAACCGACCTGTCTATTCCTACAGGCTGTCGATCATCCACTTCTGGGCTTTGATCTTTCTCTACATCTGGGCCGGTCCGCACCACCTCCACTACACCGCTCTGCCGGACTGGGCCCAGACGCTCGGCATGGTGTTCTCGATCATGCTCTGGATGCCTTCGTGGGGCGGCATGATAAACGGCCTGATGACGCTCTCGGGCGCCTGGGACAAGCTGCGCACCGACCCGATCATCCGTATGATGGTCATGGCCATCGCCTTCTACGGGATGTCGACCTTCGAAGGCCCGATGATGTCAATCAAGGCCGTCAACTCGCTCTCGCACTACACCGACTGGACCATCGGTCACGTCCATTCGGGCGCGCTCGGATGGGTTGGCATGATCTCGTTCGGCGCGATCTATTTCATGGTCCCGAAGTTATGGAACCGCGACCGGCTTTATTCGCTGCGGCTCGTCAACTGGCACTTCTGGCTGGCGACGCTTGGGATCGTCGTATACGCCGCGGTGATGTGGGTCTCCGGCGTCATGCAGGGCCTGATGTGGCGCGAATACGACGAGCAGGGCTTCCTGGTCTACTCCTTCGCAGAGACCGTCGCAGCCATGCATCCCTATTATGTCATGCGCGCTCTGGGCGGCGCGATGTATCTCGCCGGAATGCTGATCATGGCGTGGAACATCGCGATGACGATCCTCGGCTACCAGCGCGAGGAGCAACCGATGCCGGATCCTGTTCCCGCCCTCCAGCCTGCCGAATAAGGAGCCAGAAAATGGGCTTGATGGACAAACATGCCGTGATCGAGAAGAACGCCACGCTTCTTCTCGTGGGCTCCCTTCTGGTGGTGACGGTCGGCGGCATAGTCGAGATCGCGCCGCTCTTCTATCTCGACAATACGATCGAGAAAGTCGAAGGCATGCGGCCCTATTCGCCGCTCGAGCTCGCCGGCCGCAACATCTATGTGCGCGAGGGCTGCTACCTCTGCCATAGCCAGATGATCAGGCCGTTCCGCGACGAAGTCGAGCGCTATGGGCATTACAGCCTGGCGGCCGAGTCGATGTACGACCACCCGTTCCAGTGGGGATCGAAACGCACCGGACCGGACCTCGCGCGGGTGGGCGACCGTTATTCGAATGGATGGCACGTCCAGCATCTTACCGACCCGCGCTCTGTGGTGCCGGAATCGATCATGCCAAGCTACGCATTCCTGAAAAATACACCGATCGAGGTGAAGGACTTCTCGACACATCTTATCGCCAACAAGCGTGTCGGCGTCCCCTACTCCGATGACATGATTGCTAATGCCAATGCCGATCTCATGGCACAAGCGGATGCCAACGTCGACACGTCCGGCCTCGAAGCCCGCTATCCGAAAGCCAAGCTCGGTGATTTCGACGGTAATCCGCAGCAGGTCACCGAAATGGATGCCCTTGTCGCTTACCTCCAGATGCTCGGCACGCTGGTCGACTTCAAAAACTATGACGAGGCCGCCGGCTACCGCTGAGGAAGATATCGATGAATTACAATCTGATGCGGGAATTTGCCGACAGCTGGGGCCTGCTCGCCATGGCGCTTTTCTTCGTCGGATGCATTGCCTTCGCGCTTCGCCCCGGCGGCCGCAGGCAAGCTGACGAAGCCGCCCGGATACCTCTCAAGGACGATTGACAATGAGCAACGAGCATATCGATGAAGTCTCGGGCATTTCAACCACCGGCCATGAGTGGGATGGCATCCGGGAGCTCAACAATCCGCTTCCGCGCTGGTGGATCACGACCTTTTACATCACCATCCTCTGGGCGATCGGCTATACCATCGCCTATCCAGCATGGCCGATGCTGAGCTCCGCGACCAAAGGCGTAATCGGCTATTCGAGCCGAAATGATGTGGAGAACGAGCTCGCCGCAGCGGAAATCGCCAAGGGCAAGTATGTTGCGGCTGTACAGTCGAAAACTGTCCTGGAGATTGCCGACGACGACGCGCTGCGCGAATTCGCGGGTGCCGCCGGCGGCGCCGCGTTCAAGGTCAATTGCGTGCAGTGCCACGGCTCCGGCGCTCAAGGGTCCAGCGGCTTTCCCAATCTCAACGACGACGATTGGCTGTGGGGCGGAAGTGCCGAGCAGATCCAGCAGACGATCACACATGGCATCCGTTTTTCATCGGACCCGGACACACGCCAATCCGAAATGCCGGCCTTTGGCGACATTATCACAGCTGACCAGATCAGGAAGGTCAGCGCCTATGTCGCCAGCCTGTCGGGACCTGTTCAAGACGAAAGTCTGGTCGAGCCGGGTGCCAAGGTCTTCGCGGAGAATTGCGTGGCGTGTCATGGCGAAAATGCAAAAGGCAACAAGGAGTTTGGCGCGCCCGACTTGACCGATGCCATCTGGCTTTACGGATCCGGGGAAGCATCGATCGCTGCCCAGGTTCGCGCGCCCAGACAGGGCGTGATGCCAGCCTGGGGCGGACGTCTTGGCGACACCAAAGTCAAGGAGCTCGCCGTCTACATCCATTCGCTTGGCGGTGGGGAATAGAGGGGGGTTCTATTCCCGGCCCTCCGCCGGCTAAGCGACGGGGCCCGGCTTGCGCCGGGCCTCGATCGTATTTGCGGCATCGGCGATTGACTTGCATCAACGCGGCGCGGCCCATCATGCGGCAAAGCTTGGCTAGCACGCTGCATTCCGGACGTCGCTCCACATCAGAGATGTCCGGTTGCACGGCAAAATGATCGGCTGCGCGACTGGAGATATTCGTGCTGGACAACATTCAGGTAGAGCGACTTGAGGCCGAGGCGGTCAACTCGGCCAAAACGCGTCAGCCGCTCTATGCCGCACGCAAGAAGATCTTCCCGAAGCGCGCTTCAGGCAGCTTTCGTCGCTTCAAGTGGCTGGTGATGGCAATCACGCTGGGCATTTACTACCTGTCGCCTTGGCTGCGTTGGGATCGGGGGCCGTTTGCCCCGGACCAGGCTGTGCTGATCGATCTCGCCAATCGCCGCTTTTACTTCTTTTTCATCGAGATTTGGCCGCAGGAATTCTACTATGTTGCCGGCCTGCTGGTCATGGCCGGCATCGGCCTTTTCCTGGTCACTTCCACGGTCGGCCGGGCCTGGTGCGGCTATACCTGCCCACAGACCGTATGGGTCGACCTGTTTCTGGTTGTCGAACGCGCGATCGAGGGCGACCGCAACGCTCGCATGAAACTCGATGCCGGCCCCTGGGCCGCGCGCAAGCTTGTGCTGCGTCTAACCAAACACGCTATCTGGCTGGTCATAGGCGCGGCAACGGGGGGTGCCTGGATCTTCTATTTCGCCGATGCGCCAACTTTAATTCGAGAGGTCTTCACCGGGACCGCAGCGCCCATCGCCTACATCACCATCGCGGTGCTGACGGCGACCACCTACACGTTCGGCGGACTGATGCGCGAGCAGGTTTGCACCTATATGTGCCCATGGCCGCGTATCCAGGCGGCCATGCTCGACGAGAATTCGCTCACCGTAACGTACAATGATTGGCGCGGCGAGCCGCGTTCGCGCCACGCCAAGAAGGTGCTTGCCGCGGGGCAGCCGGTTGGAGACTGCGTCGATTGCAATGCCTGTGTCGCCGTCTGCCCGATGGGGATCGACATTCGGGACGGCCAGCAGCTCGAATGCATCACCTGCGCGCTGTGCATCGATGCTTGCGACGGCGTCATGGACAAGCTCGGCAAGGAGCGGGGACTGATCTCCTATGCGACGCTGTCCGATTACAGCGCCAACATGGCGGTAGCCACCGCAGGCGGCTCTTGCTCGGTGAACCCGTCGCTCGTGCGGACCGACGGCGGCGCTTTCTCCGATAGGTTGGCCCATTTCCATCTCCGTAAAATCTTCAGGCCACGCACCTTCGTCTACATGGGCGCGTGGTCGGCGATCGGCCTTGCCCTGCTCTATTCGCTGCTGACGCGCGACCGGCTCGACGTCAGCGTTCTGCACGACCGCAATCCGCAGTTCGTGACGCTGTCCGATGGTTCGATCCGCAATGGTTACACCGTCAAGCTGCTCAACATGATCCCCGAGCCAAGGACGATTGTCGTCACCATGCAGGGCTTACAACGCGCCGAAATGAACGTCGTCGGGATCGACCTGCCTGCAGATCGCTCATTTGCCATCGCCGTCGAACCAGACCGGCTGAAGATGCTGAAGGTTTTCGTCCGCCAGCCGGCTGAACAGCTCAAGGGGCAAGCGCAGACATTCAAGTTCCGGGTCGAAGACAAGGCAAGTTTCGAAGTCGATGAATACACGGCCACGTTCAACGCACCGGAGATCCTTAGATGAGCGTCAATATGCGAAGGCCCCGCGAATTTACCGGAAGGCATATGCTGCTTACCATTCTCGGCTTTTTCGGCGTGGTTGTTGGCGTGAATGTGACCATGGCGACGCTGGCCAGCACGAGCTGGACCGGTCTTGTCGTTGAAAACACCTATGTGGCGAGCCAGCAGTTCAACAAGAAGGCCGAGGAGGGGCGCGCGCAGACCGCACTCGGCTGGACCAGCAAACTCACCATCGCATGGGGCGAGGTCCGCTACAGCCTCAGCGATGCCGCCGGCAAGCCCATTCCCCTGCATTCTGTGAAGGTTCTGTTTCGCCACCCCGCTTACGAGGCCGAGGACAAGTCCCTCACTCTGGCCTCAACTACAGGCCAGGAATTTGCGACGCAGCACACGCCGAGAGATGGCGTCTGGATCGTCGAAGTCGATGCCGATGCTGGTCTCGCCGAACCCTACCGCGATGTCCGTCGGATCATGATTTCCCAAGGAGCGCTGCAATGAGCTGCTGCGCGCCGGGCGCTGAAATGGCGCTGGCCCTCGATAGGGTCACACCCGTCTTGCCGTCGAACCATGAAGTCAAATTGGCGAGCCGCTCGCTTGGCGATGATCTTCACCAGACCGATCTCTCAGTGCCGACTGTTCACTGCGGCGCCTGCATACAGACGATCGAGACAGCACTCGAAAAGCTCGATCGCCTCGAAGACGCAAGGGTCAACTTGTCGACGAAACGGGTTTCGATCCGATGGCGTGGGAATGAGGCACCGCCATTCGTCGCTGCGCTTGAGCGGCTGGGCTACCCAGCGCATCTTTTGGAGCCCGAGGTTGATGAAAAAGACAAGACGCTTTCGGAACTGATCCGCGCCGTCGCGGTTGCCGGCTTTGCGGCGGGCAACATCATGCTGCTTTCGGTCTCGGTCTGGTCCGGCGCTGAAGGTCCGACCCGCGACCTGTTCCATTGGATCTCGGCGCTGATTGCCATCCCTGCCCTCGCCTTCGCCGGCGGCATTTACTTCCGCTCGGCATGGAACGCGTTGCGCCACGGCCGCATGAACATGGATGTGCCGATTGCTGTTGGGGTCTCACTCGCCTACGCGATGAGCCTCTACGAAACCATCAACCATGGCGACCACGCTTACTTCGACGCATCGGTATCGCTGCTGTTCTTCCTGCTGATCGGCCGCACGCTTGATCACGTGATGCGGGAGCGTGCCCGGACCGCGGTGAACGGCCTGTCACGGCTCGCGGCGCGTGGCGCCTTGGTGATGCGTGATGATGGCACGCGCGACTACCGGCCGGTTGGCGAGATAGAACCCGGCATGCAGTTGCTGATCGCGGCGGGTGAGCGGATTCCGGTCGACGGCAAGATTATTCGAGGCTCCTCGGATCTCGACTGTTCGCTGGTTTCCGGTGAGAGCGCTCCCAGAACCGTGGCGTCAGGAGAAGCCGTACAGGCAGGCATTCTAAATCTCACGGGCCCACTGACGGTCGAGGCGACAGCCGCCGCAAAAGACTCTTTCCTGGCAGAGATGGTCCGACTAATGGAAGCGGCCGAGGGCGGTCGCGCGCATTATCGCCGGATCGCCGACCGCGTTTCGGCGCTCTATGCGCCGGTGGTCCATCTGACCGCCTTCGTGACGTTTCTCGGCTGGATGGTGGCCATCGGCGACTGGCACCGGGCAACGACGATCGCCATCGCCGTCCTCATCATCACATGTCCCTGTGCGCTCGGCCTTGCCGTACCGATCGTGCAGGTTGTTGCGGCGCGCCGGCTGTTCGAAGCTGGCGTCATGGTCAAGGACGGTTCCGCCATGGAGCGCTTGGCGGCAATCGACGTCGCGGTGTTCGACAAGACCGGCACGCTAACGCTCGGACAGCCCCAACTCGTCAACGCACCATCCATCCACCCGACTATGCTGGCAATCGCAGCCGATATGGCCTCGCATTCCCGTCACCCACTTTCAAAGGCCATTGCCAACTTTGCAGGTTTCGCCGGCCAGCCAAAGCTCGAGGCTGTCAGCGAGCACCCCGGATTCGGCATCGAAGCCACTGCCGCGGGCAGCACCTGGCGGCTGGGTAGGCGCGGATGGGCCGGGTGGAAGGCCCGAACCGGGGGCGAAAGCAGATATGGCGGAACGGTTCTGACGAAAGATGGGATCATTGTGGCTTCCTTCGTCTTCGAGGACGCGTTGCGTGCAGACGCCAGAGCGGCCATCGAGCAATTAAACAACGCGAGGGTTTCCGCGCAAATGCTGTCGGGCGACACCGCCGCTGCCTGCGGCGAGGTGGCGGCGGCGTTGGGCATCCATCACTTTGTTCCGGCGCTGCTTCCTTCGGGCAAGGTAGAACATATCGAAACGCTGGCGAAGGACGGCCACAAGGTGCTGATGGTTGGCGACGGCCTCAACGACACCCCTGCGCTAAGCGCGGCACACGTCTCGATAGCTCCAGCCACGGCCGCCGATGTCGGCCGCAAGGCAGCGGACTTCGTGTTCCTGCGCGAAAGCCTTTCGGCCGTACCCCTTGCCCTCGACGTCTCGCGCAAGGCCGGACGACTGATCCGGCAAAACATCGCCATCGCGATTATCTACAATGCCGTCGCCGTGCCGATCGCCATTTCGGGGCACGTCACACCGTTGATCGCCGCAATCGCCATGTCCGCCTCGTCGCTGCTTGTCATCGGAAATGCATTACGCCTGGCGTCCTTTGCGACGAACGCACCGGAGACGGTGGGCAGGCGCGGCAACCGGTCCGCCATCGGCGCACTGGCGCGATCGTCATGACGACGCTCGTCTATCTGATACCTGTGGCCCTGTTCCTCGGTGCTCTTGGGCTATCTGGGTTTCTGTGGGCTTTGAGGAGCGGGCAATACGAGGACCTCGACGGAGCCGCGGAGCGCATCCTCATCGACCGAGATGACAGACCTGAAAGCTGACTGGCTCCGCGGTGCCGACATGATGGCGATGCCGCCGGCAGTACCCGTTGAAACTGATGAAGATCAGGGCGCGGATGAGGGCTTGAAGAGGTGATCCTGGGCGCATCGCTGGCCGAGGTGCCGTGAGTGACAATCTCTTATGGTCTCGTGTTGGTTGACCGCCATGAGGCGGCCAGCGCGACGTTAGTGACGCAAACTGCCATTTGGCCGGAGACGCTCCTATCGCTGACCGGCCGCATGCTGCAGCCGCGCGATCAGGTCGCGATTGCGGCAATAGTCTGGCGGATCGTCGGCTTGCTGCTGCTCGTCGAGCCAGGTCGAGCATTCGTCCTGGTGTCCGCAGGCGCGGCAGCGGTCCACCGCCCGATTGGTGACGGCTATATTGTCTGGAACGATCTTCAATTGTTTGTCGACGCCCAGCTTCCGCATCATGCGGCCCATCAAGGCTGTCCTAGCGTCAACTGAGATCAGGTAGTCGAGAAAAGTCATGTCGGTCACTCCCGTTTCCCGCCATATCATTGTCATCTCGGCGACCGCTGCATTGATCTCGGTCAACGGGCCGTCTGCGGACGATGACCCTCGCGTGAATGCCGCAACTGGCGGACTTGCGATGCGGCCGGGGGTCAATACGACATGAGTCGGTTGATGCTGCTTTCTTCGATCAACGTGCGCGTGACTCCACCGAATGCCCATTCGCGCAGGCGGCTGTGGCCATATGCGCCGGAAACGATCAGATCGGCGTTGATTGAGCTCGCAAATGCCAACAGATGCTCACCGTCAGCGTCGCCGCGGATGAACTCGGTCCGCGCCATGATGCCGTGATGCTCAAGAAAGACTGCGACATCAGCGAGGCTGTCACGGATGCCGTCGTCGCGCTCGCTGTCGATTGTGGCGATGACGACGTCGTTGGCCTTGGCCAAGAAGGGCAATGCGTCGGTCAGCGCCCGTCGCGCCTCCCTGGTGTCCTTCCAGGCGACCAGCACGGTATTTGCCATGACATGTTCGATATGGCTTGCAGCGGCGAGTACTGGCCGGCCTGTGCCGAGTACAAGGCTACCGATATCGACGGTGCGATAGACATTTTCTCCTTTGTCGCCGCCGGTCACGATGAGGTCGGCCGCACGGGCCCAAACGCTGAGGAAGCGCGTCGGGCTGCAGACGGCTTGACCCCATTCGCTTGAGATCGAGGCAGGAACCAGCCTCTCGAAGTCGGCGCGCAGTTCGGCGAGCCGTTTTCGATTTCCGTTCACTGGATCTGCATGATCTCGCCTTCGTAGACCATACCGTCGCCAGTCGCGACCAGAGGCGGGACATCCGCAGCCGCGAGGCCGATAAGGTGAGCGCCGAAGTTTTCAGCAAGTTCAACCCCGAGGCTCACCATGGCCGCAGGAGGTGCATCGATGGCGAGGTTCACCGCAATTGATTTGTAGGACACTGGAGGCGCCTTTCGCTGGAGCAGTTGAACGCAGCATGGGGTGCATTGGCCTGCGGCGCCTTGATGCGCGTCAAATTGCATTAGCAACCGGCTTGATCGTGACTATTTGGCATCATGGTTTTGCGTGTGCAGAAAGAGCGATGAATGATAACTAGACTGCGTTGCGGGTTCCCTGATCAAAGGACTTGATTTGGACGACAGACAAACACGTGACTTGTCGACCGACGTTCGCGGCCAGGGGCAGACCACGGCCGAACACGACCGGCTGGCCCAGATGTTCGAGCAAGCCCCCGGTTTCATGACATTGATGCGTGAGCCGGGTCATGTCTATGAGTTGACCAACGCCGCCTATCAGCGCCTGATCGGCCAAAGGCAAGTGATAGGAAAGTCGGTACGCGAGGCCCTGCCCGAGCTCGAAGGTCAAGGTTTCTACGAACTGCTGGACCAGGTGTGCGAAACGGGCGAACTCTACAGGGGTCAGGGCGTGAAGGTCGCCCTTCGCAACAGCCATGACGAGCCGGTCGAAGAGCGCATCCTCGATTTCGTCTATCAGCCCATCAAGGCCGACGACGGTCGCGTCACGGCTATTTTCGTCGAAGGCACCGATGTTAGCGAGCTCTCCTTTGCGAACGCCGCCCTCCGCTTGCGCGAAGATCATTTGCGTTCGATCCTGGCAACGGTGCCCGATGCGATGGTCGTCATCGACGAACAGGGCCGTATTCAATCCTTCAGCACCGCTGCCGAAACGCTGTTCGGCTACCAGTCGAGCGAGGTGCTCGGACAAAATGTCAGTCTGCTGATGCCGTCGCCCTATCGCGAAGAGCATGACGCTTATCTCCACCGCTATCTGACGACCGGTGAACGCCGCATCATCGGGCTCGGCCGCACCGTCACTGGAATGCGTAAGGATGGCTCAACCTTTCCGATGGAACTTGCCGTCGGTGAAATGCATCCTGGCACCGGCCGCTTCTTTACCGGCTTCTGCCGGGACTTGACCGAACGCTACAGAGCGGAAGCAAGAATACAGGAGCAGCAGCAGGAGCTCCTCCATATGGCGCGGTTTACCGCGCTGGGCGAAATGGCTTCGACACTGGCGCATGAGATCAACCAGCCCCTCACGGCAATCACGAACTACCTCAAAGGCAGCCGCCGGCTTCTCGAAAAAAGCACGGAAGAGAACGCGCCGATGTTGAGGGAGGCCGTGGAAAAGGCAGCGGAACAGGCCTTGAGGGCCGGAGACGTCATTCGCCACCTTCGGGACTTCGTCGCAAGAGGCGAGAGCGAGCGCCAGGTCGAACGCCTGCCCACACTGATCGAGGAAGCCTCGTCCCTGGCCCTGGTCGGTGCAAGAGAAGTAGACGTGCGCGTCAGCTACAAGCTTGATCCCGCCGCCGAACTGGTCTTGACCGACCGCATCCAGATTCAGCAGGTTCTGCTCAACTTGATGCGCAACGCGATAGAAGCCATGCAAGGCGTGCCACGCCGCGAGTTGCAAGTCATGACCGTGGCCCTTGACGACGGCATGGCAGAGGTAAGCGTGATCGACACAGGCACTGGTCTCGCGCCGGAAGTCTCCGCACAGCTTTTCCAGCCATTTGTCACCACCAAGAAACAGGGCATGGGCGTCGGCCTCTCTATTTGCCGTACAATCGTTGAGTCGCATGGTGGCCACATCTGGGCCGAGGCAATACCGACTGGAGGAACCGCGTTCCGGTTCACCTTGCGCATCGTGGAGACGGAAGAGGTCGCCAATGACCGGTAACCATCTTGTGCACGTGGTCGACGACGACGTCGACGTTCGCAAATCGCTTGGTTTTCTCTTGGCGACGGCTGATTTCGCCGTGCGCCTGTACGAATCGGCGACAGCTTTTCTGGCTACGGCCACGAGCCACCTCGACGGCTGCATTGTGACCGACGTGCGCATGCCGGGCATTGACGGCATCGAGTTCCTGCGACAGCTCCGGACCCGCGGGCATACGCTTCCGGTCATCGTCATGACGGGTCATGCCGATGTGGCCCTCGCTGTTCAGGCGATGAAGGAAGGTGCCGCCGACTTCATCGAAAAGCCGTTTGACGACGAGGTGCTGATCGAAGCGATCCGCTCCGCATTGGACAGTCGCAATCGGACGGAGGCGACACACCCACAAAGCGCGGAAATCCGCGGTCGTCTGGCGGCCCTGTCGGAGCGGGAGCGACAAGTGCTGGACGGCCTTGTGTCCGGCCTGCCCAATAAGACGATTGCCTATGACCTCGGCATCAGCCCGCGCACGGTCGAGATCCATCGCGCCAATCTCATGAGCAAGATGGCCGCGAGCAGTCTGTCGCATCTCGTGCGCATGGCTTTGGTTGTGGAGTCCAAACGTTAAAGCGAGTCGCGGAGAGACTTCCCGTCGTTTAGCGGAACCCTATCCGGCACCCAGTCTCGCCAGTGGGTCGGGTGAACGTCGATGCGTGCGCGGGTGGCGGCGTTCTTCCAGCCTTCCCGCTCCTTGATGCAAGGAAAGACAAGCGCATGTTCGCCGTCCTCGTCCAGGACGGCGAGTTCCAGCTCACGATCGAACGGAGCGCTTGAGATCGGCTTCCACATCATCCCCTATGATGGGTGGGAGCAGCAGGCCTCGCCTTGATCTGGATCATTTTCCAAATCCCCACTCCGGCATGGACGCTGACAACTGACATGGGCCGCCATGCGAGTCGCCGGCGGGCCCAGCCACGGTTGTCGATTCGTCTGTCGGCCGACCGACTCCTTGATCGTGATCAATGACCTCCATGGCGGCAGGGCTACGATCCGCGATGCCGGATATCAGAGTCGATGGAGCACCGGCGACACCGTTCTGTCACGAAAAACAGGAGATCGCGCCGATGCTGATCCGCACGCTTTCTGCTTTGGAATGTACAAAATTGCTGACGGCGAATCGGGTCGGCCACTTGGCATGCGCCAAGGATGGACAGCCCTACGTCGTGCCATTCTACTATGCCCACGCCGACAATCACCTTTATGCATTTTCCATTCCGGGCAAAAAGGTCGACTGGATGCGTGTCAATGCGCTGGTGTGCGTCCAGGTCGATGAACGCGGCCAAGGACGGGCATGGAGAAGCGTGGTTGTCGACGGTGTCTATGAAGAACTGCCTGACCGGATCGGCTACAAGGTTCAGCGCGACCATGCGTGGTCGGTGTTGAGCAAACACGTCGACTGGTGGGAGCCTGGCGCTCTGAAGCCGGTTACGCCTCCTGTTTCGGACAGCACTCCGCATGTTTTCTTCAGGATCGTTATCAAGCAGGCATCGGGTCGGGAAGCAAAGGAATAGCGTGTTTTCCCGTCCGAACACCGCGGGCGCACAGCCGCCGTGGATTGTGCCGGGCAATCCGTTTTCACGCTAAATCGTCCATCGCGCAAAAAAACATTGGAAGTCCGAGCCGGCTTGGGGATAGGCACTCTATGGCGCATGTATACCAGTGGTGAAGGGCGATGGCGCAGGAAAATCTGGTGGTGTGCAGCAAATGCGGCGGAATCAATCGACTGCCGCCAGCGCGCGATGCCAAAAACGCAAAATGCGGAAACTGCGGGAAAAAGTTGTTCTCAGGCCACCCCGAAGACGTCGACGCACGAATCTTCGATCGTCAGGTCAAGCGAGGCACCCTTCCCGTTGTCGTGGGTGTCTGGGCGCCATGGTGCGGGCCCTGCAAGATGATGGCGCCCGCATATGAAGCCGCAGCAAACGAACTGGAACCGCATGTTCGGCTGATCAAGCTCAACTCCGATAATGAGCAGGCCGTATCAGCCAGGCTTGGCATTCGCGGCATCCCGACCATGATCCTGTTCCATGGCGGACATGAGGTTGCACGCACATCCGGCGCAATGACGGCGGGGCAGATCGTCAGGTGGATCCGCGACCACCTGCCGATGGCCGGCGCCTAATTGTGGATCCGCTCATCGCCCGGCTCGGACTTGCACTGACTATAGGCCTGCTCGTCGGACTGGAGCGCGGCTGGCGAGAGCGGGACGCGCCCGATCGTAGCCGGACGGCCGGAATTCGAACCTACGGCATATCTGGTCTGCTCGGCGGCATTCTCGCAGCGCTGGCCGATGCGTTCGACGCAGTGTCCGTGCTTGTCGGTGGTCTCATCGCGTTTGCGGCAATCTTCGCCTGGTACAAGGCGCGTGAGGCAGCCCATGATGAGGATTTCAGTGTTACGGCGGTAATAGCAGCCCTTTGCGTATTCGCGCTCGGTGCATTGTCCGTCGCAGGCGATTACCGCGCCGCTTCTGCAGGAGGAGCAGCACTCGCGGCCATCCTTGCCAGTCGCGAAATACTGCACGGCCTCCTGAAGCGACTGACCTGGATCGAGCTTCGTTCCGCGCTGATCCTGGCTGTGATGAGCGCGATCGTCCTGCCCTTGCTGCCAAACCGGACGTTGGACCCATGGGGCGGTTTCAACCCGTGGGAAGTATGGTTACTCACGGTGCTGATGGCGTCGATATCGTTCGCCGGCTATGTCGCCGTTCGCGTCCTGGGAATCGCACGCGGCCTGCTCGTCAGCTCGCTCGCCGGCGCGATCGTCTCTTCCACCGCCGTAACCGTGGCGCTGGCCCGAAACGCCGTGTCGACAAGCAATCCTCTGCCGCTCGCTGGCGCGGCGTCGCTGGCCGCAATGGTTTCTTTGCTGCGCGTCTGCGCCGTGGTTCTGATCGTCGAGCCAAGCGTGTTCGCTTCGGTCGGCATTCCCGCAATTGTCGCGGCGCTCTCCTTCGCTGTCTGCGGAGCATTGCTGCTGGCTCGGGACAGCGGGGATCGCAAGGGTGCCGCCGTCGCGCGCAATCCCTTCGATCTAGGCCCGTTGCTGCTCTTCGCCCTACTGTTTGCGATCGTCGCGACCGCGAGCGCAGCATTGGCTGCTCAATTCGGCGGACGCGGCTTGCTGGCGAGCTCGACGCTTGCGGGTACATTCGATGTCGATGTCTCGGTGCTCAGCGCCTTGCGCCTGGTCAAGCATTTGGTACCTGTCGAGACCGTTGGCCAGGCGGTGCTCGCGGCGCTGGCAGCAAACGCGATCGGCCGCCTGTCGCTGGCAGTGTTTGCCGGTCCGATCAGGTTCTGGTTGCCGCTGGCAGGCGCAACCGTGGTCGCCGCAATGGCCGGCTACGGTGCGGTGTTGCTGGCACTGACCTTCTGGTAGTCCGACAACCGGCCTCTTTTGATGCCGATCAAGGGCCAAGCCGGACAACCGCTTTATGAAACTCCGCGAAGGAGTACGCATGGTCAGCTTGAAGGGTCTCACCCCGAAATTCCGGCACGCGTCCGGTTGCTTGCCAAGCCGCCTCGGAGGTAACCCATGCCGCGGCGCATCTTGATTATTGTCGGCCATCCCGATCCATCGCCGCACCGGCTTTGCCGTAATCTCGCCAGGGCCTATGGCGAAAGTGCGGAACTGGCGGGGCATATCGTCCGCCGGGTCGACCTCGCGGCACTCGATTTTCCAATGCTTCGGACGGTGCAGGAGTTCGAGCACGGCGCGATTCCCGACAGCCTAGAGGATGCCGCCGAAGCGATAGTCTGGGCGGAGCACATTGTATTTGTCTTTCCGCTGTGGCTCGGGACCGTGCCGGCTCTGCTCAAGGCTTTTCTGGAACAGGTGATGCGGCCGGGAACTGCCTTTACCTACCCGGACAAGGGTGGCGGCTTGCCCAGGAAACTGCTCCGCGGCCGCTCCGCTCGCGTCGTGGTCACGATGGGCATGCCTTCCGTTGTTTACCGGCTCTGGTTCCTCGGCCACGGCATTGCCGCCATGCGGCGCAGCATCCTTTATTTTGCCGGCATCAGCCCGGTACACGAGACGTTGTTCGGCATGGTCGCGGGTGCCAGCGATACGACGCGGAGAAAGTGGATCGAACAAATGCGCAAGCTCGGTGGGCTGGCGCTTTAGCCACGATCAATCAGGCACGGCAAAGCCGGCCGTGGTTGTCCAGCCAGTGAGTGTAGATCGCTCAAGCCGCGCGACTTCACCCGGCCTTGTCCGCCGCGGCAGCTCTGAGCAGTCTTTGTGGGGGCCAAACAAGGTGTCGGCCGGGCCCCTACCCTGACGGTGACCTCGGTGGAGCGCCCACGATGATACTGTCTCACGTCCGCCCATCCGAATTTCGCGCACTGGAACCATCGAGGCCGCGTCGGACGAGACACTATCAACTAAGCCTTCCCCAGCCGCGGCATCGCCTCTCAAGTGCTACGTAGTTTCCCGTAGGGACATAACCGAATTTCGCGACCTGCGGATTCGAGCGATTGCTGCGTTACGGATCAACCGGGAAACAGCCATGCACGCCCAATCGACCTCCAGAATTTCACTGCCGTCGCACCCCGTACAGTCGAGCCTGCCTACGGCATTCGATCCGACACCGCTACAGCCGGTCAGCTTCTTTCCCTCCGGTTCGGAAATCTATGCGCAAGGTGAAAAGGCCGGAGCCTTCTATCAGGTCGAGTTTGGCGCCGTGCGTGTTTACCGCCTGCTTGCCGACGGTCGCAGGCAGATAAGCGCCTTCCATCTGGCTGGAGAGACGTTCGGTTTCGAAGCCGACACCACCCATCATTTCTTCGCCGAAGCCATCAACGCCACGGGTGTCCGCGTCTTCCGCTTTGCCACTGGTGCGGATCTCTCCCGCCAGCTGCTGCCGTTGGCTCTCAAGGGCCTGACGAGAGCGCAGGAACATCTCTTGGTCCTCGGCCGCCAAAATGCCATCGAACGCGTCGCCGCGTTCCTGGTCGACATGGGGGAGCGGCAGGGCGGGTTGCGGCAGATCGAACTGCCGATGTCGCGCATGGATATCGGCGATTATCTCGGCCTCACCATCGAGACCGTGTCGCGGGTTTTCACCCGGCTGAAGGACAAGGGCGTCATCCGGCTGCTCAATCTGCGCAGCATCGAGATCATCAAGCACGACGTGCTTCATGCGATGAGCGAGTGAGGCCGCAATCGAAGCGAGTTATCTCAACACCCACGGTGAAACAGCAGCCCTCTTATGCCGCTCAACGGCTAATTTCAACCGACTTTGGTCACTCGGGCTTCAATCGCCATGCGCCCTTGGGCCAAGCGCGCAGCTAGGCCGCCTTCTTGATCTCCGCGACCTGAACACCCAGTCGGAACGCCTGACCGTCTGCAAACGAACGCGCGTAGCTCTCAGATGTAAAAGGGACCGTGGTGGTGGTGCCGTTGACCGTCACGCGAACCGACCACTCTTTGTCCCTAACAATTTCAACGGCATGTTGCTCATGCGCAGCCATGCATTCCTCCCAGAATCTTCCGTTGAGGATGGGAGGATAGCGTCGTAAAACTGGTTTGCATGCAAATAATCCGACACCGCGACGTCGAAATGTCAAAACACGCACAGCTAGCTTAAGTCGATGGCGTCGCCTTGAGCTGTTCGAGGTGTTCCTTGGCGAGGTTGAAAAGTGCGGTGGCAGTCTCTTCAGCCGTCCAGCCTTCCTCGATGCAAGAGGACACCAGAGCGGCGTATGCGCCTTCGAGGGCGACTGCGCAGTTCACGCTCCTGTCGGGGGCTGTCCTGGGAGAGAAGGGGCGGTTCGACGTGTGCTGTTTGGGACATGCAAAACAAATTGGGGCAGTGTCAGAATAGTTCCACATACTTCGCACTCGCGCTTCGCACCGCGGTGCCGCCTTCAACGTCTTCTCGCGCAGAAAGACGAGGTTATCGCGTGCAAAGCCAAGCATGGTACCGCTATAACCAGTCTTCCGCTGTCGGGGAGGTACGCGTTCGGCGCGTGCCTTGTCAGAGGCCGAGAGCTGGCCTCAGTGGCCGAATACGGTCCAGAACGTCACACAGGCTCAATGGCATATGGTGCAGTGCTAGAAAAAACCCACGCGCTCACATTTCCGTCAGGTGATGCGGGCAATGGCTCACGCTGAGCTGCCGGGCCCTAAGCAGAGCTTTCAATTGATGGTGTCCCGGGAGTGACGATCAGGCTTGCCGGTAAAACAGCGCCCGTCCGGTCGGAATTAGCTGAAGAAGATAATCGAAGTCGCTGATGTTCGCCGTGAGTACCGTGAACCCTAGCTTCTGCGCCTGCAGGAACAAGACACAATCCAGAAGCGCGCGGAGGCGAGCATCTTTCTGGTAGCCCTGAAGGCGGCACATGATGCCTGACAGCAGCGCAGCTTTTCCAAGCACGTCCGGATCCGGTGCGAAGACACGATGGGGGTGCATGCCGCGAATGGTCGCGCCAATCTGTTTGATTGCAGTCTTTGTACCGGGATGCTTGGGGTCTAGCACGCCGACGGTGTGCATGAGCTCCTGGATGGCAACCGTCGAATGATTACTCAGTCTGAGATCGAGCAGATCGGCAACGACATCCGGGGCGTGGCCCTGCAAACCATCAATGTAGACACAGGTATCGAGCATCAGGGCTTGCCCCGCCTCGGCAGTATCACCGAGGAACGGAAGGTCGTCGTCCTTGCGGCGAGACAGCCTCTCCTGAGGATCAAATCGTGCCCAGCGGACAGAACTGGCAAAATCAAAGTCCGTCAACTCAGAACCCGAGCTTAAGCGTCGGATCGACGGAGCCTCTCGTCTTTCTGAACGTCTGTCCGAAATTGTCGTCGAGTGCGACATTGGCGAGGGCGAATTCGATCAGGTCGGTGTCAGTCTCGATCCCGGTCTGCTTCTTTGCTTTTTCGATCAGCGCCGGACTGATACGACCACCGATTCGCGTGCTCTTCTCACCCAGCAGGCCGGAACGTTCCGCCGCCTTCATGACGGCCTCAAAACGGGTTCTGCTGATCGTGACAGACTTGCCGGTCTTTGTTGCCCGACCAGTCTTCGGAAGTGGCTCGCCGGCCTTCGTCGTCATTTCGATCATACCGGCCATACCGGCGCGCTTCTGAATGGCAAATCTGCCTTGCCGTTCCGCGCCACCAGCCGTGTATTTCTTCCTCGCTGCCTTCGCCATGACGCAGCCTCTAATGTCCGACATTTCACGATTTCGTCCAACATAACATGGTTGAGACAATTTTTCAAGGAGCCACCGAAATGCGGCATCCATCGCGGCGGCGGGCGACCTCATAGAACGCGATCGCACCCGCCGACCTCATTTCTCGTATGCCGAATTTGAAGATAGTGAGCTTACCGACGGCCACTGCGAGCTATCACTGAGAACAGCATCGCAGTACCGGCATGTATCGCGAAAAACGGGCGCTCCAACTCGAAATTTCGAGTTCATGGCGCTCGATTAGGTGTCGGGCCGCTTGCCGACCATAGCAAAAGGACGCCTCCTCAACAGTGGGTCTTGCGATATGGCGGTCTACGACTCGAACCCCGAACACGTCGTGCTGGGCTATTATACGCTTTGCGCAACCGGGGTTGCACACGGCGACGTGCCGGCCACCGCGCGCAAGCACATCCCGCGCTATCCGCTGGTCAGCGCCACGCTGATCGGACGGCTGGCGGTCTCGGAAGGCCGTCAGGGCGAACGCCTGGGTGCGATGCTTCTCGCCGACGCCGTGCGGCGCGCCTATGCGAGCGCGGCCACAGTCGGTTCCTCGATGCTGGTGGTGGATGCCATCAGCGAGCGCGCCGCTGCCTTCTACGAGGGAAACGGCTTCGTGCGGCTGCCGGAATCGCTCCGGCTGGTCCTACCGATGCACGCAATCCGGCAACTGGTGGGGCCATGATCGACGCAGCACCTACATCGCCTAACGCGGAGCCTTCGCCGTCGGACCGCGACGGGTTCGGCCACCCTGTGCTTTGCCGAAGCCCTCAGAAGCATCTCGCACAACCAGTAAAAAGACCCTCTTTCGTCGTGCTACGGCGCCCTGTCAGGTGCTCTGTCGCTCGGGCAGCCCAAGCCAGGCGACAATCTCTCAAACATCGCGTCACAGCGTGGCCTGTTGCGCCTCTTCGCCAAAACAGAACCGAAAGATGGGAGAACTTTGTGTGCAGCGAGTGTGCACGTCGCCCTCTAAACACTGGTTCTATTCTGATGCCGAATCTATCACTGGATACCTCAGAGCACGCTGGATGATCCAAACGCAAATTCGGCAGCGGCATGGTCGGCCTTCAAAGTCCCTTGGCCGGGAAGTATAGTCGGAATCTTGCAACACCCGTTTCCGAACTGGATTTTGAAGCCGTGAATGAGCGGCTATGATGAACGTGCCGAGTGCAAGCAAGGTCGAGGAGGCCTCGAACAATCGGCATTAGAGGAGATTACGTCGATGACGAACGTTCGCGCCCTTGTCCTTGAACGCCAGCACGAACTCAAGCTGCGTGAGATCGATCTGCCACAGACCGTAGGCGCGGGCGAAGTTCGCATCAAGATCCATACGGTGGGCATCTGCGGCTCGGACGTGCACTACTACACGCATGGCCGCATCGGCCCGTTCGTGGTCGAAGCGCCGATGGTCTTGGGTCACGAAGCCGCCGGCACTGTCGTCGAAACAGGGGAAGGCGTCGAGCATCTGAAGGTCGGCGACCGCGTCAGCATGGAGCCGGGTATCCCCGATCCCAATTCGCGGGCGAGCCGGCTCGGTCTCTACAACATTGACCCGGCTGTCAGATTCTGGGCAACGCCGCCGATCCACGGTGTGTTGACACCCTATGTCGTCCACCCCGCCAACTACACTTTCAAACTGCCCGACAATGTCAGCTTCGCCGAAGGCGCCATGGTCGAGCCCTTCGCTGTCGGCATGCAGGCAGCGGCCAAAGCAAAGATCGCGCCGGGCGACACGGCGGTGGTGATTGGCGCAGGGCCGATTGGGACGATGGTGGCGATCGCGGCACTCGCCGGCGGGTGCGCCCGCGCCATTGTTGCAGATCTCGCCCATCCCAAGCTCGACATCGCCGGCGGCTATCAAGGCGTGATCCCGGTCAACATCCGCGACAAGAGCCTGGCGGCGGAGGTAAAGCGCCTGACCGATGGCTGGGGCGCCGACGTCGTCTTCGAATGCTCGGGCTCGTCCAAGGCATGGGAGACCCTGCTCGATCTGCCGCGGCCCGGTGGCGCGGTGGTGGTGGTCGGCCTGCCGGTTGCGCCGATCGCATTCGATGTCGCCACCGCCTCGACCAAGGAAGTCCGCATCGAGACTGTGTTCCGCTATGCCCACCAATATGAGCGGGCAATCGCGCTGATGGGGTCGGGCCGGGTCGACCTAAAGCCACTCATTTCGGCGACCTTCCCCTTCGAAGATTCCATCACCGCCTTCGACCGCGCAGTCGAAGCCCGGCCGGCGGACGTAAAGCTTCAGATCCGATTGCCGGATTAAGGGGAGTTCCAAGACCCCCGGGCTGTCCTCCCGATCTCCTCGATGCTTTCCGTAGCTTTCCTTGGGCTGCCAAAGTTGGCGGCGACCCCGAGCGCTTTTGATGCTGGTACACGGCATTTGCCGGCGGCGCTCCCTCCAAAAAATCTCCATACCCGGCGATGACCGCATCCTCTGGGACCACGAGCAAATCCCTTGAGCCCTGGTGAAACCGACACTTGACAAATCGGCGGCCGTCCGACACGTTCTTAACAAAAGACACAACAAACTTACAAAAGTTCAAGTTGGCACAATCTGGCCGATAGGGAGAAGGCCGATGCGTCTCTGTGACCGAGCGGAGATTTGCACGTGAGCAGCGCTATCCTCACCCGGCCGAGTTCCAGGTGGGCCCTGCCCCGGTTCATGACGGCCGAGCATCCTTTTCCCTGGCTCGCGCCGATCACGGTGATGCTTCTCGTTTTCGGCATCTATCCCCTCGCCTATTCAGTCTGGCTGTCGTTTCACAAACGCAATGTCGTTTCCCGGCAACTTGACTTCGCCGGGCTCCACCAATGGACGCGCGCATTCTCGGATGCGCGTATGTGGCATTCGCTGGAAACCACGCTGATCTACACCTTCGTCGCGCTTGCGGTTCAGCTTGCGCTCGGCATCCTCATTGCCCTTCTGCTTGACACCGATCGCAAAGGTTACGGCGTGCTGCGGGCGCTGATGACACTGCCGCTGGTGGTGCCGCCTGCGGTAACCGGAATGATGTTCCTGCTGATGCAGGACGGCTCTTTCGGCGTCCTGTCGTTCTACCTCTATGCCCTCGACCTGATCTCGCCGGCACAGCCGATCCTGACGCAGCCGGGAACCGCGTTGGCGGCGATCCTGCTTGCAGACATCTGGCAATGGACGCCGTTCATGGTGCTCATCATCCTGGCAGGGCTCAGGGCGCTGCCGAAGGAACCTTTCGAGGCAGCCGCGATCGACGGTGCCAACGGCATCCAGACGTTCTTGCGGCTCACATTGCCGATGCTGCGCAAGGTGATAGCGGTCGCGGTGCTGATCCGCGGCGTCGATCTCTTTCGCATCTACGACTACGTTTACATCATCACCGCCGGCGGGCCAGGCACGGCCACCGAGACACTTTCATTCTACGCGGGTCGAATCTACTTCACCGGAGACTTTCCCTATGCCGCGACCCTGTCGCTGATCGTGCTCGTCGTCTTGATCGTCGTGTCGAACCTGTTCGTCCGGCTGTTCAAGGTGAGGTTCTGATGGAGTCGTCGCGCGCCCAAACGATCGCCCGTGACGTGCTCGCCGTCCTGGTGGTGGCGATCTTCATGTTCCCGATCGCGTGGTGGGCTCTGTCGTCCATCAAACCCTACTCGGCGATCTTCGACCGCAGCGGACCGGTCTACACCGGTTTCACGCCGACGCCGGACAATTACCGTGTGACGTTGCTTGGCGTTTCGCGCGTCGACATCGGCATGGAACAGGGCGGCGAGGCGGCGGGTGTGATCAAAGGTGGCGCCAGCTCCTACGATTCCCGCCAGTCGTTGCTCGACAGCGCCATCATAGCCGTCGGATCGACGGCGCTGACGCTGCTGCTGGCCACCCTGGCCGCCTATTGCCTGTCGCGAATGCAGTTCAGCGGCCAGCAGTCCTTCCTGTTCTGGATTCTCTCGCAGCGCTTCATGCCGCCAATCGCGATCGTCATTCCGATCGTTTTCATGTTCCGCGATCTCGGCTTGCGCGATACTTATACGGGCCTCATCCTCGTTCACAGTTTGATCAACCTGCCGCTGGCGGTTTTGCTTTTGAAATCGTTCTTCGACGATGTTCCGCGCGAGGTTGATGAGGCGGCGCTGATTGACGGCGCGACGCGCTGGCAGACGTTCCGACGCGTGGTCCTTCCCATGGTCAAGGGCGGCATCGCTGCGACAGCTGTTCTGTGTTTCATCTTTTCGTGGACCGAGTTCCTGCTCTCACTGTTCCTGACAACGTCGATCCGCACCGTGCCGGTGAAGATCTCGACCTTTGTCACCTCGACCGCGACCGAGTGGGGCTACATTACAGCGCTCGGCACGTCCGCGATCATACCCAGCTTCATCTTCATCCTGCTGGTTCAACGGCATCTGGTCCGCGGCCTCACCCTCGGATCGCTAAAGGAGTGAGGCGCAGACGAGAAGAACGACGACAAAACGCAATGGAGGAACGATCATGAGCTTCAGTGAACACGACAAGAAGACATTCGTCGCCGATACCTGCAACGATTTTACGGCGCGCCGAATAACCAAACGCGACTTTATGAGGAAGATGGCGCTCGCTGGTGTCGGCTTTTCTGCCTTCGGATCGGCCATGCTAGGAGGCGGCCGCACCAATCGGGGGATGCTGGGGCTCGGGGTTGAGGAAGCCCGCGCCCAGGACGCCGACATGCTGAAGTGGCTGGCTGATGTCGGCAAGCCATATGCCGGCACCAAAATCCGCTACACTTCGGAAGCGACGCCGCCAACGATCGTAGCCAACCAGCTTGTCGCGGGTGAATTCACCAAGGCAACCGGCATTGAGGTGGAAGTCGAGATCGTGCCGCTGGAGCAGGTTCTCGCCAAGGCGACGCAAGACGTACAGGGCCAACTGGGCACCTACGACGTCTACTATCTCGACCAGTCCTGGATGGCGACGTTTGCACAGGATGTCGTCGATCCGCGCGAGTATTATGACCAGAACAAAGACCTGGCGATGCCCAACTTCGACTGGGACGATTTCTCCAAGCCGCTGGTCGACGGCATTGCCATGTACAACGGCAAACAGTGCGGAATTCCATTCGATATTCCGATCTTCATCCTGATGTACCGCAAGGATCTTTTCGACAAGCACAATATCGCGCTGCCGACAGATCTCGACGCCTACCTCAAGGCCGTGCAGGCGCTCACAGAGGCAGAAAAAAGCAACGGCATCTTCGGCACCGCGTGCCAGGCGAAGTCCGGCCATTATTCGCTGGAATGCGACTGGACCTTCGCATTGTGGGGCCATGGCGGTTCGATCTTCAACAAAGACAAGAAGTTTGTCGGCAATGACGAGCGCGGCGTGGCCGGGCTCAAATTCTATCAGGAGCTGGTGAAGAACTCGCCGCCGTCTGCGACGACGTGGACCTGGGACGGTCAGGGGCAGGCGTTGACCCAGGGTCAGGCTGCGATGGCAATTACCTGGGGCGAGGATTTCCCCGGCTTTGACGCCAAGGATTCCAAGGTCAAGGGCCTGTTCGAGGCCCTGCCCGCGCCGAAGGAGGTTCCTGGCCGTCGCGCCGCCGCCGATTGCGGCTTCAACGAAATCCCGGCCGTCGGCCACCAGGGCGGCTCGACGATCTCGCTGTCGCAATATTCCAAGAACAAGGAAGCGGCATGGCTGTTCATGCAGTGGGTCTGCTCGAAGGATGTGATGGCGCGGGTATCGACGCTCGGCGGCGGCGCCTCGCCGATGCGCAATTCCTCTTTTACCGATCCTCGGGTCAAGGCGAAGGCCGTTGTTGGCCCCGGAACGACACGCCATTTCGACGCGATCAAATACACTATCGACAACCAGATGGGATCGGAGCCGGACATGCCGATCTGGGCGGATTTGTCGAACAACGACATCCCGGTTGAGCTCGGCAAATTGCTTACGGGCCAAGACTATGGCGGCGACGCCAAAGCATGCCTGGATGCCATTGCCGGCATTGTCGACGGCAAAGTCAAGGATGCCGGTCTTTAGCGGCTAATCGGTGATTTGGGCGAAGGCGGTTTCGACCGCCCTCGCCCGTTGGCAACGTGGCGGCAATGGTTCCTGATCTCGTCATCGGCATTGATTCCTCGACCTCGGCAACCAAGGCGATCGCCTGGGACCGCAATGGTCTTGCCGTGGCCGAAGGTCGTGCACCGCTTGCAATGTCCAACCCGCGTTCGGGCTATTTCGAGCAGGATCCGGCCGAATGGTGGACCTCGACGGTCGCAGCGCTGCGCGCCGTGACATCAACGGTTTCGCCGGCACGCATTGCCGCCCTTGCGATTGCCAACCAACGCGAAAGCTTCGGACTTTTCGACGAGCAGGGCCAGGCGGTCGGGCCCGCGACCCTCTGGCTCGATGAGCGCAGCCGTGTGAAAGCACGGCGCTTCGGCGAGAGCTTCGGCGCGGCACGCGTCCACGCAATATCCGGCAAGCCGCTGGACGTCATTCCTTGCCTTTACCGCATGATCTGGTTTCGCGAGGAAGAGCCCGAGATTTTTGCTCGCGTGGAGCGAATGGCCGAAGTCCATGGCTATCTGGTGTTTCGCTTGAGCGGCCGGTGGGTGACATCCACCGCATCCGCCGACCCGATGGGCATACTCGATATGCGAGCTATGGACTGGTCGAACGATATACTGGACGCGGCAGGCGTCGCCCGGCGAATGATGCTGGATCTGGCGCGACCCGGCACCGTTCTGGGCCAACTAACGTCGGAAGCGGCCATGCTGACGGGCCTGCGGGAGGGCACGCCGATCGTCGCCGGCGGCGGCGACGGTCAATGCGCCGGCACGGGCGCGGGCGTGTTGCAGCCGCGATGCGCCTACATCAACCTCGGTACGGCAGTCGTCTCTGGCAGCTTCGGCATCGACTACGTGCATGATTTGGCCTTCCGCACCGAAACGGCGGTCGCCGATGATGGCTATATCTACGAGACGTGCCTTCGCGCCGGCACTTTTCTTGTCGACTGGATGGCATGCGAAATGCTTGGCGTCGATCTGCATGGCGCAAGCGACGTCCTGGAGGCGCTCGAGGCCGAAGCCGCTACCAGCCCGATCGGCGCAGGCGGCATAATGCTCCTGCCCTACTGGCAGGGCGTCATGGATCCGCACTGGGACAGTGCGGCCCGAGGTGTGATTGCCGGGCTATCCGGCTCCAGCCGCCGCGGCGACATCTATCGCGCCGTGCTGGAAGGCATAGCGCTGCATCAGGCCGCGACAAGTCAGCGGGCCGCTGCGGCTGCCGCCCAGACCATCGACCAGTTCATAGCCATCGGTGGAGGAGCGAAGTCCGATCTGTGGATGCAGATTCTGGCGGATGCACTCGATCGTCCCGTAAAACGTTCGAGGACGGTGGAAGCCTCCTCGCTTGGCGCGGCGATGGCAGCGGCAAAGGGCGTGGGCTGGTTTTCCACCATCGCCGAAGCGTCGCTCGCAATGGCCATCGAGCCGGCCAAAACCTTCGAACCGGACGCGAAACGGGCCGGCCGTTACGCGGAACTTCTCGCGATCCATGCCGATCTTTGGCCAACTCTTTCAGCCTGGAACCAGCGACTCGCGGCCTTCGTGGAGACCGATCATGGCTGAAACGACCAACTGGAACGCCTTGATCGAGGACGTTGTCGCAGGACGCTGGACGGATCCCAAGACAGGCGCGGCCGCGGACCTGCCGTTCCAGACGATCGAATTGCGGGAGACGACGGAGGGCCGGGAGGCGGATCTCGTTGCGCCCCTGGCCCTAGGCAGCCGCATCGCTGTTGTGTCCGATGTCAACACCGTCGATGTGATGGGCCGGCGCGTCGCGAAGGCGCTGCGCGCCATCGCCGACGTCGACGAAATCGTGCTGCCTGACGGCCTCGACTGCGATGAGGCAACGATCCAGATGGTCAGGGAGAAGACGCGTCACGCCGACGGGGTCGTGGCCGTCGGGTCGGGCGTCCTCAACGACAGCTGCAAGCATGCAACCTTCCTCGACGAGCGGCCCTATGCCGTCTTCGGCACGGCCGCCTCGATGAATGGCTACGGCGCCTCGACAGCGTCGGTGACGTTGGCCTCCGGGCTCAAGATCTCGCTGCCCTCGCATGCTCCGCGGGGCATCTTCCTGGACCTTGGTGTTTCGGCTGCAGCACCCCCCTGGCTCAGCGCCGCCGGGCTTGGCGACAGCCTCTGCCGCTCCACCGCCCAGATCGACTGGTGGGCTTCGCATCGGCTGTTCGACACTTACTATTCCGAGGTGCCTTACCTGCTGCAGGCGGGCGATGAGGAACCGATGCTGGCCCATGCGCCTGGCCTTGCCAAGCATGACATCACCGCCGTCGGGCACCTCCAGCGCATCCTGACGCTGTGCTCGATGGGTGTGTGCTTCGCCGGCGTTTCCCACCCTGGGTCCATGGGAGAGCACCAAATCTCCCACTGGATCGACATGTTCGCGCAAGCCCATCATCCCGGCACCACGCACGGCCAGCAGGTCGGGGTTGCCTCGCTGGTCATGGCGCGACTGCAAGCGCGGCTACTGGACATGGAAGAGCCGCCGCAGGCAAGGCCGACCTTCATCGACGAGGCGGCAATGCTGGCGCGCTATGGCGGGCAACTTGGACCGCTTTGCATTGCCGAGATGAGGAAGACGGCACTCGACGCCAGCCAGACGGAAACCTTCAACCGCAGGCTTGCGGAAATCTGGCCGGCGTTGCGCCAGGAGGTTCGGCCGATGGCAATGCCGGTCGCCCGCATGGAGGCGGCGCTCAAGGCTGCGGGGGGGCCGGTCACCGGCGCGGAACTAGGCCTGCCGCGTGCGCTTTGGCACGATGCCATTCGCTATTCGCGAGAAATCCGCGGCCGATGGTCCTTTGTCAACCTGGCCGCCGATGGGGGGTTGCTGGAAGAGTTTCTGGAGAACGAAGGGTGAGAGCATCCGATCGCCAATGGCTCGCATGGCGAAAATGAGATCCAACCGGCAAGGGCAATCGAAGGGTAGCAATTTATGGCGTCTGTCACCATCAGCAACATAAAGAAGGACTATGGCGCCGTCTCGATTATCGATGGACTCGATCTCTCGATCGAGGATGGCCAGTTCGTCGTTCTGTTGGGACCGTCCGGCTGCGGCAAGTCCACGCTGTTGCGTATGATAGCCGGTCTCGAGCCCATCACGTCCGGTGAGATCGCTATAGGCGACAGGGTCGTCAACACGCTCCATCCCAAAGACCGCAACATCGCGATGGTCTTCCAGAATTACGCGCTTTACGCGCACATGACAGTCTTCGACAACATGGCCTTTTCCATGCAGTTGAAGAAACGCCCAACCGATGAAATCAAACAGAAGGTCGGATGGGCGGCGGCGATCCTCAATCTGACCCCCTATCTGGAACGGTACCCCCGCCAGCTTTCGGGCGGTCAGCGGCAGCGCGTCGCCATGGGCCGCGCCATCGTGCGGGACCCAACTGTGTTCCTGTTCGACGAACCGCTGTCCAATCTCGATGCCAAGCTGCGCGTGCAGATGCGCACCGAAATCAAGGAGCTCCACCAGCGGCTGAAGACCACCACCGTCTATGTCACGCATGACCAGATCGAGGCCATGACCATGGCCGATGTCATCGTCATCATGCGCGACGGCCATATCGAGCAGATCGGGCGCCCGCTCGATGTCTACGATCGCCCGGCAAACCTCTTCGTCGCCTCTTTCATCGGCTCGCCCGCAATGAACATGTTCCATGGCGAGGTGGCTTCCGAGCGCGGCGCCTGGGTGGTGCGGGCCGACGAGCTATCCCTCCCGCTCCCGCCAGGGGCTGCGGTCCGGCCCGGCCAAAAGGTGATCTACGGCATTCGCCCCGAACATCTTCGACCAGTGGCCGACGGGCGCGGCATTCCGGCGAGGATTACGGTTGTCGAGCCGACTGGCCCCGAAATCCACATTTTTGCCAGCATGGGCAACGTCGCGATCTGCTCGGTGCTGCATGACCGCATGGAGCTCTCTCCTGGAGCTGTGATCCATCTGGAGCCGGCGCCTGAGCGAATCCACCTGTTCGACCAAGGTAGCGGCGAGCGGCTGGACAAGGGAAGAAGTTGAATGGCGCGGATCATCATCCTCGGCGCCGGCGTCATGGGCTCTGCCATGACGCTTCCGGCCGCTCACGCTGGTAACCGCATCACTCTTGTCGGGACCCATCTCGATGAGGAGATCGTCGGCTCGGTGGCCAGCATAAGTCATCACCCACGCCTCAACATCACTCTGCCTGATGTGGTAACCGCCTGTTCCTGGACCGAATTCGGGGCGGCGATGAACGATGGACCCGATCTGCTTGTACTCGGTGTTTCGTCGGCCGGCGTTCCTTGGGCGATCGACCGCATTGCGGAAAGCATCAAGTCGCCCGTGCCTATACTGATGATTACGAAAGGGCTTGCAGCGAGCGACGAAGGCATTGAAATCCTGCCACATCTGCTTGCTCGCGAGATCGAGCAGCGCACTGGCTTGTCTGTCCCGGTAATGGCCGTCGGCGGACCGTGCATTGCCGGCGAACTGGCGGCACAGCGCGACACGTCTGTGATCGTGGCCGGGCACGATCCCGACCAGGTGACCGCGGCGTCCCGCATTCTGCGCGCGCCTTTCTATCACGCGCGATCGTCATCCGATCTCGTCGGTGTCGAGATCTGCGCCGCTTTCAAGAATTTCTACACACTCGCCGTTGGGGCTCCGGTTGGGCTGCTTGAGCGCGACGGAAAGGCGTCCAATGGCGCGCTCATGCACAACCTAGCCTCGTCACTTTTCTCGCAGTCCCTCGCCGAGATGGCGATTCTGGTCGAAGCTCTGGGTGGAAAAATCGAAACGGTGCTGCGCCTGGCCGGCTCCGGCGATCTTTATGTGACCTGCCAGGCGGGCCGTAACGGTCGCATGGGGCGCCTGCTCGGCCGCGGCCTGCCCTATTCCGTGGCGAAGCGCGAACATATGAGTTCGGACACGGTCGAGGGCGCGCAACTGGCGCTGGACCTTGGTCCGACTTTGAAGAATATGATGGACCGGGGTGTACTTCCCCACGATCGCCTGCCGCTGACGACTGCCATCATCGACGCGATTTGCCATGATGCTCCGCTGGTTTTGTCCTTCGACCGCTATCATCGAGGCTAGCGGAGCCGGGGAAACTCGATTGATGCCTCATATCGATGAGCACATGGCTCCGCCGAGCCCGCTCTGGACCCGCTGCCGCGGAGTGGACAGGATGATCTGATGGAGAAACCAGCACGAAAGAAGCGCGACGGCCGCCAAGCCGTAACGAGTTCCGTCACGGCCGATCGCGAGGAAGGGCTGCTCGTGCGCGCCGCTTGGCTTGCTTATGTCGGTGACCTTACCCAGGCGCAAATCGCCAAATCTCTTGGCCTGACACGCCTTCGCGTCAACCGGATGCTGGCGCATGCCCGCCAGCGGGGGATCGTTCAGATTCGCATCAATTCCAAGGTGGCGAACTGCATCGAGCTGGAGAACCGGCTGCGGGACGCCTATGGCGTCTCCGACCCGATTGTGGTTCCGACACCGCCCGATCCTGCCCTGGTGCCACAGGTCATCGCAGCCGCTGCCGGTGAAGCCCTGTCGCTTAGAATCCATGACGGGATATCGGTGGGCGTGGGATGGGGACGGACGCTCCAGCTTAGTCTGCGGTCAGTGACAGTACGCCCGGTCAAAGGGATGTCGGTCGTTTCCCTGCTTGGCGGGCTCACGCGTGGATCGGCGATCAACATCTATGAAATCGCTTCGCGGCTCGCGGCGCTTTTCGATGCGGAATGCTTCTACATCGCGGCACCGGTGTTCACGGACACGGAGGCCACGCGCGATCTGCTTATGCGCCAGTCTATTCTGGAAGACGCCTTCACCCATGCCCGCGACGTTGACGCGGCTTTTGTTTCGGTCGGCGCGGTGCACAAGGACGCCACCATCTTTCGGATCGGACTGGTAGGAGACGATGATCTTAGATCGCTCCGCGAAGCCGGAGCCGTCGGCGATATTTGCGGCCACTGGATCGGTGCCGACGGACAACTTGTCGATCACCCGCTAAACAGTCGCGTCATCGGCCTCGCCCCCGAACATCTGCGCGAGGTCGAGACTGTGATCCTGCCTTCCGGCGGCCTCGACAAGGTTCCGGTGCTGCGCGCCGTGTTGCGTCTGGGAGTCGTCGATGTGCTGATCACCGACGAGAAAACCGCTGAGGCGATCCTTGCGGAAAAGCCGTAGCCAGACTGACCTCTAGGTGATCGCTTCTCACGTCACAGAACCTCGTGGATTTCCTCGATCGAAGTCTCGCCGATCCGCTTGTCGAGAACGATCTCGCCGCGCGCCATGGCAACGACCCGGTCACAGCATTCGAAAACATGATGCATGTTGTGGCTGATGAAGACGCTGGTGATGTTCTGGGCCTTGAGGGCGCGAACGAAGCCGATCACCTTTCGCGTCTCCTTCACCGAGAGATGATTGGTCGGCTCGTCGAGAATCATGACTTTCGACTTGAAGTGCATGGCCCGGGCGATCGCCACGCCTTGGCGCTGGCCGCCTGACAGTTCGCCGACAAGCGCGTCGGGCGACCTCAGATGCAGATCAACGTCGGCGATCGCCTTGACGCTTTCGTCACGCATGCGCTTCTGGTCCAGGATGCCGATACCGAAAACCGAACCCTTCACCGGCTCGCGTCCAATGAAAACGTTGCGGGCGATGGTCATGGTCGGGACCATCGAATTGTACTGGTAGATCGTCTCAATGCCGCGATCCATGGCGTCGCGCGGGTTCGAGAAGCGGACCGGTTCACCTTCGATTCTGATCTCGCCGCCATCCGGCTTTTGGGTGCCTGACAGGATGTTGATCAGCGTCGATTTGCCGGCGCCGTTGTCGCCGACGAGGCCCAGTGCCTCGTCTGGATAAATGTCCAGAGTGACGTTCTTCAAGGCGTGGACGCCGGAATACCATTTCTGGAGTCCCTTGATCGCGATGATGGGTGCCGCCATGATCAGGTCTCCACCTTCATTGCCCTGCCCCGCTTTCGAAGCCAGGCATTCACGACGACCGCGAAGATAGTCAGGAAGCCGATTGCCATCTTGAACCAGTTGGCGTCAACCTGGCTCAGTACCAGTCCGTTGTCGATGACGCGGATAAGGGCAGCCCCGATGATGCCGCCGAAGATGGTGCCGATGCCGCCAGCCAGCGAGGCGCCACCGATGACGGCAGCCGACACGGCTTGCAACTCCAGCCCCTCGCCGATCGAGGGCAGCGGCGCGCCGAGCCGCATCACCTGAATGGTGCCGGCAAAGCCGGCGAGCACCGAACAGATCATGAAGCAGGCGACCTTCACCCGGGCCGTCGGGATGCCCATCGACTGGGCGGCGGGCAGAAAGCCGCCGGTGGCGCGCACCCAATTGCCGAAATTCGTGCGCGACAGGAGCACCGTCACCAGGATTGCCACGGCGACAAACCAGAAGAACGACATGCGAAAGAGGTCGCCCGGCCCGACATAGATCGTAAACAGCCATTTGGGCAGAGCGTTGGCCGGGATAACAGGAGGGAAGCCACCGGAGATTACCACCGTCAGCGAACGGGCGATGAACAGCATGCCAAGCGTGGTGATGAAGCTTGGTATCGCGAAACGAATCGTTATGAACCCGTTGAAGAAGCCAATCAGGGCGGCGATCGCGAGGCCGGCGGCAAAGGCCGGCGCGAACGGCACGCCGGCCGCCAGCATCACCGCCATGGTCATCGGGGTCAGCGCAAAGACCGAGCCCACGGAAAGATCAAACTCGCCGCATATCATCAGCAGGGTCACGCCGATCGCCACCAGCCCCATTTCAGGCAGCAGCCCAAGCATTCCGCGCACGTTCTGTGTGTTCAAAAATACGCCGTTCGAGCGAATCTGAAAGACGAGCAGGAGGAGGAGCAGGAACACAACCGCGGCAAGCTCCGGCTTCTCCAGATAAATCTTCATCAAGCGCTTCATCATTTGCTCCGGCTTGGGATTGTTTGCGCTGGCTTGTCGCATCGGCAAGGGGGGGATGGTGGCAGTCTGTCCTCTACCACCCTTGTCGGGGAGATGCGGTAGCAGGATGAGGGGCGGAGCTAAAACGCCCAAAGGCCACGCGGCCTGCCCCTCACCCCTGCCCCTCCCGCAAAGAACGAGGAGAGGACGCCGGCTTCGCCGCCTACCGCACGCCTTTTGCGGCCAGTTCCTTCAGCTTCGGCACGTCTTCCTTGACGATGATGCCCTTGCCGGTGTCGATGTCTGCTGGCAGCAGACCGACATTCTTGGCCAGATAGGCTTCCATCACCGGCATGAAGCCCTGCATGTAGGGCTGCTGGTCGACCTGGACCTGGATATAACCCGCTTCCATCTGTTGCAGGACTTCCGAGACGATATCAAAGCCGCCCATCAGCACCTTGCCCGGCTCGATGCCGCGATCGATCAGTACCTGGGCGACGTAGGCATGCCAAAGGCCGGTGTCGAAATACACCGTGGTGTCCGGGTGGGCGGACAGATAGGCGCCAACACGATCGGCGACGACGGCGCCATCTGTGCCGGTGTCGAGCCGTTCAATGACCACTTCGCGTCCGGCATTCGCGGCCTTGTATTCCTCAAGAAATTTCATGACGCCGGCAGCGCGCTGTTCCGACCAGTTCTGACCGGGCGCGGAGACGCCGACGAGCGCCCTGATCTTGCCTTCCTTGGGGAAGAACTCGGACATCTTCTTGCCGAGTTCGTAGCCGGCGGGAATGAAGCCCTGGCCGATGAACGCCTGGCGGGCATTGCCGGCTGCACCCTCGGTGTCGTCGACGTTGGACGCAATGACCGTGACCCCGGCGGCGCGGGCGTCGGCGATGATCTGGTCGAAGGCATTGTTGTCGACGATCGAGGTGATCAGCGCGTCCGGTTTTCCCGCGAGTGCCGCCTGCATGTTGGCCGATTGTTGCTCGATCGAGCCTTCGGTCTGGGTGAAGACCATCTGGCAATTGGCCTGGATCTTGGCGCAGGCGTCGTCAAACCCCTTCTTCACCGCCTGCCAGAACGGGTTCGACGCCGACGAATGATGCGTGAAGACGATGTTCATCGGCTCCTGCGCGCGTGAGCCGATTGCCGAGGCTCCAGCCAGTACTGCTCCCAAGGCTGCCGAGATAAGTAGCTTCTTCATGGTTCTCCTCCTCCGTAGAAAGCTGCTTCAGGTTCATTTTCAGAGCGTAGATGCGTCAGTTACCCGTCGAAGCGCAGTGAAGGCGCGATCGATCTCCGGGTTCAGTTCCATGCCGAGGCCCGGTCCGGGAGGCACGGTGATCATGCCGTTCTTCACCTGCGGCAACGCGGTCACAAGGTCGCGGTACCAAGTCTTGTAAAAGGCCCTGACACTCTCCTGGACAAGCGCGTTCGGCGCATTCAGCGACAGGTGGGTCGATGCGCCGAGCACCACTGGACCGGTGCAGTCGTGCGGCGCGACCGGCAGGTGCCACGCTTCAGCCATGGCGGCGATCTTGCGCGCCTCTGAGAGCCCGCCGCACCAGCTGATATCAAGCATGATGACACCGGCCGCTCCGGTTTCGAGAAGGTCGCGGAAGGCCCACCGGGAACCGAGCGTTTCCGAAGCCGATATCGGCGCCAGCGAAGCCTCGGCATAGCGTTTCAGGCTGGACAGGCTGTCCATCCTGATCGGATCTTCGTGCCAGAATGTCTTGTAGGGGGCAAGCTCGCGAGCGATCTGCATGGCCGGCAGCAGCTGCCACATTGAATGGAATTCAACCATGATGTCCATCTTGTCGCCGACCGCATTGCGGATTTTCTCGAATGGCGCCAGCGCGGAATTCAAATCGGGTTGCGATATATACTGGCCGCGTGTTTTCTCGGCGGCCATGTCGAAGGGCCAGATCTTCATGGCCGTGATGCCTTCCTCCAACAACGAAAGCGCCAGTTCGTCGGCGCGGTGAAGGAAGCCGTTCAGATCATCATAGGCGTCGCCGGCCTTATCGAGCCCGTAATTGGCCGTCGTCTGGCCGGTGGCCTTCTTGATGTATTCGGTTCCGGCACAGGTGTTGTAGGTCCTGATCTCGTGCCGTGTGAAACCGCCGAGGAGCTGTGCGATCGGCTGACCCGTCGCCTTTCCGAACAGATCCCAAAGCGCGATATCGAAAGCGGAGTTGCCCCTGACTTCCGCGCCCGTCGATCGGAAACCGAGATAGCCGACGAGGTCGGCGGCAAGCAGGTCGATCTGCAAGGGGTCGCGCCCGATCACGCACGGCGCAACGTATTCGTGCAGATAGGTCTCGACGGTCTCAGCCATGAAGAAGGTCTCGCCGAGTCCGACGAGGCCCTCGTCCGTGTGAACCAGGACCCAGAGAAGGTTCGGCCGCTCCTTGAGCCGCAGCGTTTCCAGTTTCGTGATCTTCATTGCGCCCCTGCTCCTCAGGCGATGCCGGCCGCCAGCAGGGCCTTGACGCTCTCGTCAAAATGCCTCGCCATCAGGTCACGCGCCGACTGGGGATCACCGGTCTCGATTGCTTCGGCGAGGTCGATGTGGATCTGGATCATCTCCAACTGCTCGGCATCCGAAGGGCGGGTCCGCCAGCCGACCGGCCAGGTCTGGCGCGATACGCGCTCGAACGCGCCGACGATGAGGCTGAAAACCGGATTCTTCGCAGCCTTGGCGATTTCGAGGTGAAAGGCGAGATCATGCTCCATGACCTGCTCCGGCCGCTGGAAATTCTCGCGCATGGCGAGCGCGTGGGTTCTGATCCTTTCCACTTCGTCGGCCGTTCTGCGCAAGGCCGCCAGCATGGCGGTGCGGGTCTCAATCGTGCGGCGCACGTCGTAGATTTGCTGCACCGTGATCTGCTCGGTGTGGACGCCATGCTCGATCACCAGTGACATGGCGCCATAATCCAGCTCGGCGACGGTAGCCCGTCTGCCCGCCCTCAGGTCGATAAGCCGCATGGCGGCGAGCGAGCTGAAGGCCTCGCGAACCACGGTACGCGAGACGCTCAATTGTCTCGAAAGCGCGGCCTCGCTGGGCAGCCGGTCGCCGGGCCCGAGTTCATGCGCGCGGATATGGCGCGTGATCTCGCCGATCGTATTGCTGACCAGGCTAGCAGCGTCGGAATGTTTTGCGGATACCGCCGTGCTCACGCAATCTCCAGTTCAGAAGTGGGCAAACCTGTATGGCATGTTTTCCAGATGTGTTGATAGTACCTAGGAAAGCTGTATGTCAAGCTCGAGTTCATCGCAGGGAGACCGTCGGCATCATCGCCGGGAGACCGATGATCAGAGGCTTGCATGACCGATGCTCTTGACGCGACCGATGCCGGTCGGCCGGGCGCGGGATTCCTCAGGCGATCATCTCGCTTGGGTAGGCTGGACATTCTCGTGGTGAACACCGGCGGGCGGCCGACCATGCCGTCCGAAAATATCTCGGCGCACGATTCACTGATATATCGATCGACGCACCCCATATGGGTGGACAAAGCGTCACTTGAGGATTTGCCTATGCTGATTTCGCGTTGGGGACGATTTGCAGTTTTGTTTGTGGGGTTGTTCCTGGCATTTTCCATGGTCGCTGTGGATCACGCCGATGCGCGCCGTGGCGGCAGCTTCGGCAGTCGCGGCATGCGCACTTTCCAGCCGGTCCCGCCGACCAGAGTTGCGCCGCAACCGGTCGAGCGCTCGATGACGCCGAATGCCGCAACGAACAATGCGGCCCGTCAGCCGCAGGCATTCCAACGCCCGGGCTTCTTCAACGGCCTCGGCGGATCGATGATGCGGGGGCTGCTTCTCGGCGGTTTGATCGGCGTTCTTCTGGGCCATGGGTTCGGCGGCTTGGCCGGCATGTTGGGTCTTTTGCTCCAAGTACTGCTGATCGGCGGCGTGATCATGCTGGCGATCCGCTTTTTCCGCTCGCAGGCGGCGCAAAGCCCAGCGCCCGCTATGGCCGGTGCCTCGCGCGGTACAGCGAGCTTTGGGCGCAACGCAGCAGCCCGGCCCGAGCCGAGCAACGTCGAAGTTTTCCCCATTTCAGGCATCGGGTCGGGATTTGGCGGAACGAGCCAAGCCAGTCCTTCCCAAGCCAGTGCTTCCGATGAAGTCACACTCACCCAAACCGACCTCGACACGTTCCAGCAACGGCTGACGGAAGTTCAGGAAGCATTCGGGCGTGAGGACCATTCTGCATTGCGCCGGTTGGTGACGCCCGAGATGGTGTCCTATCTGTCCGAGGAACTTGCCGACAATGCCAAAAAGGGCGTCAGGAACGACGTATCGGACGTCAGCCTGCTGGAGGCCGATATTGCGGAAAGTTGGCGAGAGGGTGATCGCGACTACGCGACGGCTGCTTTGCGCTATGAGTCTCGCGACGTGACCCGCGATCGCATCAGCGGCAAGATCGTTGAGGGCCAGGCCGATCGGCCGACGGAGACAACCGAACTGTGGACCTTCATGCGCCAGGACGGCGATGGGTGGAAACTCGCCGCAATACAGCAGCCTGGCTGATGTGCATTGTCGGCGGTACAGAGCTGGACCCTGCGGCCCCGCTAAGTCATACATCTCGAGCCACCAGTACAGTCGGTCTGTGGACGACGGGGTTTCAGCCCTGGAGCGGCCGTCGCGTGGCACTTAACCGGTAAGAATTCGGCAGTTAGTGCCGGATCTTGGATTGTCAAACGAGCTCTCTCGATCCAGCGTTTGATCGACCGCCTTGGCCGACTTTTCCGCGCCCCCTGTGCGTCACCAGCAATCTCGCGTAGACATGCCTGCCCGCATCGGGCGCGGGGACGTGAGAACCTCATGCGAATCCTGTTGCCTGTCTTCTTCCTCTGCCTGACCAGCCTGTCGCCCGCCAGGGCCGCGGCGGGCGATTGCGGCGATGCCGCCGCGCTGGTGCAGCAGGCCTATCCCAAGGCCCGAAAGAGCGCCGACGGTATCTCGTTCACGCTTGAACCCCATACCAACATCGCCTCGACGCTCCCGGAGAGCGCTGCGCCATTCGGCTTGGTCTGCAAGATCTGGCCCGCCCATGACGACCTGCTGCTGGTCGCAGTGCCGCTGATTGACAGCGCTAACCGCGACCATTTGCATGTCGGCGATATCGAGCTTCTGGTCGTCGACAGGAAGAGCCTGCGGGTGCGCCAGCGCCTGCTCCAGCCCGGTCTGATGACCGATGACATGATTGTCATCGAAAAGGTGGAATTCGACACCGGCCGTTATGCACTGGCCCCGGATGTCAGCGCATTCGGACTGCGCATCGAAATGGCACACCATTCGCTGACCGCTCCCTTCACGGAAACCGACCTGCGGCTCTACGCTCTCGCCGGCGATACGCTGCGCGTGGTTCTCGACGGCCTCGTGGTGGCCGGCTCTGGCGGTGACAGCGATGGTAGCTGCGCCGAATCCTTTCATTCCAGCCAGGTCAGCCTGGCGATGAGCCCGGCGAGCCATCATGGCTATCATGACATCGCCGCGGTTGAGCGGACGGATACCGACAATCCCTCCCCCGACCAGGACGGCGAATGCCAGTCCCATCCCGGCAAGCCCGTGAAGCGGACTTACCGGCTGCGCTATGACGGCAACCGCTATCCGGTTCCAGCGGCACTCAAGGTGATGGGGTTGTAACGCGGCCGCACACGTCCCTGCCTTGGTTCGTCAATGTGATCAATTCCAGTTGAATGGGTATCGACCGTTAATTCTCTCGTGGTAGGAGGCGCTCAAGGGGGCTCTTCTCAAAGGAGCTGATGATTTGTGGTGGTCAAGATTCAAAAGGGGTTTTGCCGGAACGTGGGATGACAGACTGGACGGGCTATTCTCCGCAAAGGTCGACTACGCCGGAAAATCCATTCTCGATGTTGGCTGCAATATGGGTGTTGTCGCCTATGAGATATCCAAACTGAAACCCAGCTCGATCCACGGGATCGACATTGCTAAGCCGCACATCGAGACTGCAAAAATGTTATTGAGCGGCTCCCCGGTGCATGCCCGGTTCGATCGCCTGAATCTTGGCAGCCGGCGCCTCGGCAATATCCTTCTACCGAAATACGATATCGTCCTGCTGCTGGCCGTCTACCAGCACATGCAGCGCAACATCGGCCCAGGCAAGGCGCGAAGGGTGCTTTCCAATATTGTGAGGCGCACCTCAAACGTCGTCGCCCGCGTTCCGCCTGGAACGGATGGCGAATTCATCGAGACGCTTTCGGACGAAGGTTTCCAGGTCAAGAGCACTCACACGTCGCCTCTTGGAAGTCATGTGCTGGTGCTTGAGAAACCCACCCTAGGAAATCCGCAGCCATAGGGATTTCGCATCGCCAGTGGCAATCTGCCCCACTAACATCCCATGTGTCAGCAGCGGGCGCCGACCCGCTGCTGGCTGCAACTCAGACCGGGAGCGCCGATTCGCCGGCAGAAAGCATTTTGCGGATGGACTTCGCGCCGCTGCCGTTGACATTGAGGGCGGCGGCTGCGGTGTTCTCTTCCACTGCCTTAACAGACCGGATGCGCCCGTTGGCGTAGGTGACGAATACCAATTGGCCGTCACGACGAGAGCACTGGCCGTCCCGCCTGCGGTCGGCGCGCCGCCGGTGTCGAAATTCAGCCACGTGCGCTATCAGCTCGCAGGCGCCCCGTCCAGCGCTCTGGCTCACGGCGCCGCGCGAGTGAACAGGGTTTGGAATAGCTCCTCAGCACGCCGCAGTCCTTCATCTGTCAGAACCACTGACTTCGCCTTGTTTTCCGGATTCGCGATCAGCCCCTTCTCGTGCAAGCGATCCAGAGCATTCCAATCCAACCTGCGCTTACCGCAGGGAGCGGCTGACCGTCCAGCGTACGCGTCATGCCGCCGGCAGCGCGCAGCACCGCGTCACCCGCCGCGGTGTCCCATTCCATAGTGCGGCCGAAACGCGGATACGCTTCGCGGGACACTTTCTTTTCCGACGCGCTCTCCGGCCGCAGAAGTCTCAACCTTGCCAGAGGTGAATTTTTGACCCCTGAGCGGTTATCGCGGAGCGCATTCCGGGCCACCGACTTTGCGACATCCCCTTCACTGATTCACCGCCCGTCTAGCGCTAGAATGCGAAATCCGCTGTGAGGGTCGGGGCTTAGCACCAACCGCTCAAGGTCGGTCCGACGTTGCAGGGCTGACGTGTTTTCATCGAGCCAAGACTGACTCTAGCACCGTGCCGGGAATGAGCTATAGTTCAGATACTGTGACGGCCGGGCGCTTGCACAATGGCTGGACTGGGTGAACAGATTGCGCGTCAGCAGCGCACCATGGGGCCGCTCCTGGTGGCGGCAGTGGTCATCGGTCTTATCGGTCTGCCCGTCGCAGCCTGGCTCGACCTCCGAGACCTATCCGAACGGATGCTGCGCAGGCAAGCCAGCGAAATCAGCCGGATCATCGACGAAATGCGCGGATTCTACGGCAGCGACGTCGTGGGACGCGTGCTGCAAGCAGACGGCGCCGTGACTGCGACGCACAACTACCGGGACGTGCCAGGTGCGATCCCTATTCCAGCAACCCTCTCGATCGAACTCGGCAAGCGCATCAGCGCTCATGACGGGTCGGTCAAATATCGGTTCGTCTCGGATCTGCCTTTCAAAGGTCGCGCCCCCCACCAGCTCGATGCGTTCGAGCGGAATGCAATCCTTGCTTTGCGCGCCAACCCGAGGGAGCCGATCATCGAAGTCTCGGGTTCACTGTTTGACCGGCAGGTCCGCGCGGCGGCCCCTGTTGTAATGGGACAAGTCTGCGTGACCTGCCATAACTCACACCCGGACAGCCCCAAGACGGACTGGAAGGTAGGGGATGTCCGAGGGATCCAGGAGATATCAGTCAATCAGCCTATTGCTGCGAACGTCCTCACCTTCAAGTATCTGCTCCTATATTTCGGCTTCGCGGCGGCGGCGGGCCTGACGTTCATTCTCCTGCAGCGTCGGCAGTCCGCGTTGATTCAAGGCATCAACAAGGAGCTTTCCGAGGCAAACGACTTCCTGGCCGCGATTTCATTGAAGATCGCCAAATACCTTTCGCCTCAAATTTACAAAAGCATCTTCAGCGGCCAGAAGGACGTCACCATCGCGACCGAGCGCAAGAAGCTCACGATCTTTTTCTCCGACGTCAAGGATTTCACCGCGATCGTGGAACGGCTCCAGCCCGAGGACTTGACGCTTCTCCTCAACGAGTACTTCACCGAGATGTCGACGATCGCGCTCAAACACGGCGGCACCGTCGACAAGTTCATCGGCGACGCGCTTCTTGTGTTCTTCGGAGACCCCGAGACGCAAGGCGTCGAGGAAGACGCGAGAGCCTGCTTGCGCATGGCCGTCGACATGCAGCGTCGGGTGGAGCAGTTGAACAGGGTGTGGCGTGACCGCGGAGTTGAACGGCCCTTCCGAGCTCGCATGGGCATCAACACGGGCTATTGCAATGTTGGGAACTTCGGTTCCGATGATCGGATGGACTACACGATCATTGGAGCCGAAGCGAACTTGGCGGCCCGTCTGCAGTCGATTGCCGAGCCCGGCGGCATCTGCCTCAGCTATGAGACTTACGCGCTCGTGCGCGACCTTGTCCGGGCGCGTCCGTTAGCACCGATTGCCATGAAGGGGATCAGCCGGGAGGTTGTCCCCTACGAAGTCGAGGGCCTCCTGGGTGAACTCGCCCAGCGCCCTCAGGTCATCAGCGAGCACGCGACTGGCCTCGACTTGTTCCTCGATGTTGAGGCAATCGACGAGAACGGGGTCGAGCGGGCGAAGAAACGACTTTCGGAGGCGCTCCTGGCCTTAACCATCCGAAGCAAGCCCGCCGCATTTTAGGTTCTTGAACGTGATGCAATCTAGACCGTGGCCAGCCACATAAAGTCGGATTCAATGCCGTTCAGCCGCGCCGGGTGCCGGCCAGGAGTTCGCGCGCATCATCCTCGTTGGTCATCAGCCCCGTCAGGGCCGAGGCGTCGATGAACATCAGTCATTCTCGTACAGGCTGTCGCGAAACGCCTTGTCGGCGGGCCTGCCGTGATCAGGCTTGCCCCGGGCTCGCAGATCACGGCAGAACCTGACGCCGATCTCCACCAGGGACGGTCTAGCCTGTTCGCTCTCAAGCTCATGCTTGAGCGCGGGATGAACGGCCTCTGTCAGACCAGTCCTCTTAAGCGCGGCGACCCGGCGGGCTAGCGCGTCGGTCTCGGGATTCTTGATGTGGAACGCCATCACTCGCTCGTATAGCCGTTCAAGTGTATCGGTATACAGCAATTTGGATACACCGAGTGAAGGCCCCGCAGTATCGACCGGACACGAAGCGAACCGGCCACGCCGACCCAACTGTAGGCTGGATGGGGATCGTACCGTTGTGTTTACAGACCTCGAGCAGTATCTGAGGTCGCTTCCATAAGTCCACTGGTACATCCGCACTTTCGTACGGGTCTGGAACTGCGCAGTCATCGTCTAGCCAAATCCAGCAGCCTTGCCGCTGGCTATAAAATGCGGGTTGGCGAAATCCTCGTCGTCGCTCTGGTTGCGCTTGCCGTAGGCGAGCGGCTCACCATCCAGCGTGCGCGTCATGCCGCCGGCGGCGCGTAGCACAGCGTCACCCGCGGCCGTATCCCACTCCATGGTGCGGCCGAAGCGTGGATACACGTCGGCCTCGGCGCCGGCGACGAGGCAGAATTTCAGCGAGGAGCCGACCGAGACGATCTCGGCAGCGCCAAGCGCGCGGATATAGGCGTCGGTTTCCGGCGTGTTGTGGGACCGGCTGGCAACGACGGTCAGCGGCACCATGCCGGCCCTCGCCGAAATCGGCTGGCGATCGACGATCTCGTAGTCGTCATTGATCTCGATCGTTTCCGCTTTGCCCGGCCGGCCGGAAAAGAAGCGGCCGGTGCAAGGTGCGAAAACGACGCCGATCTCCGGCACGCCATGGCGAACCAGTGCGATGTTGACGGTGAAATCGGTCCGCCGGTTGACGAACTCCTTGGTGCCGTCGAGCGGATCGATGAGGAAGAAGGCGTCGCCGAGGTGCGGCGCCATGATGCCGGCCGACGCTTCCTCCTCTGCCACGCATGGAATCTCCGGAAATGCGGCGCGCAGCCCGGTAAGGATAATCTTTTCGCTCTCGCGATCCGCCTCCGTCACTGGCGAACTGTCCGATTTGCTGTCGACCGCACAGCCGGCACGAAAGACGCGCATCACCTCGCGCCCCGCCGCCAAGGCAAGGTGCTCGAAGACGGCGAGCATCGCTTCGTCGTCAGATACCGCCGCCGCTATCATATTGGTCTTCGGCAATGTCCCGCTCGTTCAGCCAGTGTTCAAGGGCGTCCACCATCTCCTCGGCCGATCTGCCGAGTGTCTTAAGATGGATTTCGGGCTTTTCCGGCACCTCATACGGTGAATCGACGCCGGTGAAATTCTTGATTTCGCCGTTCAACGCCCGCGCATAGAGGCCCTTCGGATCGCGCCTGGCACATTCCTCGAAGGGTGTGTCGACAAACACCTCGATGAATTCGCCGTCGGCCAGCAGTTCGCGCGCCATGCGCCGCTCGGCGCTGAACGGCGAAATGAACGACACGATGACGATCAGCCCGGCGTCGGCCATCAGGCGCGCCACTTCGGCGACGCGGCGAATGTTCTCGACGCGATCGGCGTCGGTGAAGCCGAGATCGCGGTTGAGGCCGTGACGGACGTTGTCGCCATCCAGAATGTAGGTATGGCGCCCGGTGGCGAAGAGCTTCTTCTCGAACAGATTGGCGATGGTCGACTTGCCCGAGCCCGAAAGCCCGGTGAACCAGAACACGGCGGGTCGCTGGTTCTTCATATCGGCGCGGGCGTGCTTGCCGACATCGAGCGACTGCCAGTGGATATTTTCGGCGCGACGCAGCGAGTGCAGGATCATGCCGGCGCCGACTGTGGCGTTGGTTATGCGGTCGATCAGGATGAAGGCACCCGTCGTCCGGTTCTCGGCAAAAGTATCGAAGGCGATCGGCGAGCGTGTCGAGATGTTGCAGATACCGACTTCGTTCATTTCAAGCGACTTGGCCGCCTCATGGGCAAAGTCGTTGACGTTGACCCGGTATTTCAGGTCAGTGACGGTGGCGCTGGTCTGGTCGGTCTCGGTGCGCAGGATGTAGGAGCGGCCGGGCAGCAGCGCGTGTTCGTCGAACCAGACGATGTTGGCGGCGAACTGGTCGGCGACCTGCGGCCGCGCTGCCGACGATACCAGCATATTGCCGCGCGAGACTTCCACCTCGTCGTCGAGGACAAGGGTCACGGCCTGGCCGGCGATAGCCTGCTGAAGGTCGCCGCCTTGCGAAACGATGCGCCTGACATGGGAGGATTTGCCCGATTTGGCGACGACCACCTCGTCGCCCGGCGCAACCGAGCCGGAGGCGATGGTGCCGGCGAAGCCGCGAAAATCGAGGTTGGGACGGTTCACATATTGGACCGGAAACCGGAACGGCAATTCGACCACGGCTTCATCGACCGAGACGGTTTCGAGATGTTCGATCAGCGTCGGGCCGGAATACCAATCCGTCCTGTCGGATCGGCCGGTAACGTTGTCACCGTAGCGGGCCGACATAGGAATGGGCACGATCGTCTGGAAGCCGAGCTCACGTGAGAACTGCCCGTAATCCGCGACGATCTGTTTAAAAACTGCCTCGTCGAAGCCGACAAGATCGATCTTGTTGACGGCGAGCACGATGTGGCGAATGCCAAGCAGCGAGGCAATGATCGAATGCCGCCTGGTCTGACGCAGTACGCCCTGACGGGCATCGATCAGCACGATGGCGAGATCGGCGGTCGATGCACCTGTCGCCATGTTACGCGTGTATTGTTCGTGGCCGGGCGTGTCGGCGACGATGAACTTGCGCTTTGGCGTGGCAAAGAAGCGATAGGCGACGTCGATGGTGATGCCTTGCTCGCGCTCGGCCTCGAGGCCGTCGACCAGCAGCGCGAAGTCGACGTCGTCGCCGGTGGTGCCGTGCTTGCGCGAATCGCGCTCGAGCGTGGCCAACTGGTCCTCGAAAATCTGCTTGGTGTCGGAAAGCAGGCGCCCGATCAGCGTCGACTTGCCGTCATCGACCGAGCCGCAGGTCAGGAAGCGCAGCAGCGACTTTCGTTCCTGCGCCGCCAGATAGTCGCGGACGCCGTCGGTTGGGGCGAGGCTCTTGGCCATGATGTGGCGCATACTCAGAAATACCCCTCGCGCTTTTTCTTTTCCATCGAGCCGGCTTCGTCGCGGTCGATCAGCCGACCTTGCCGCTCGGAAGTGCGCGCCGTGAGCATTTCGCCGACTATCGCCTCCAGAGTGTCGGCCTCCGAGTCGATCGCGCCGGTCAGCGGATAGCAGCCGAGCGTGCGGAACCGCACCATCCGGTTCTCCACTGTTTCGCCGGGCCGCAGCTGCATGCGCTCATCATCCCTCAGGATAAGCATGCCGTCACGCTCGACGACCGGCCGCTCCTTGGCCAGATACAGCGGCACAATCGGGATGTCTTCCTGGAGAATGTACTGCCAGATGTCGAGCTCGGTCCAGTTCGACAACGGGAACACCCTGATCGATTCACCGGCAGCGATGCGGGTGTTGAAAATCTTCCACATCTCCGGCCGCTGGTTCTTCGGATCCCAGACATGCTGGGCGTTGCGGAACGAGAAGATGCGCTCCTTGGCGCGCGACTTCTCCTCGTCGCGTCGCGCGCCGCCGAAGGCAGCGTCAAACCCGTATTTGTCGAGCGCCTGCCGCAGCGCCACCGTCTTCATCACATGCGTATGGGTGTTGGAGCCGTGGTCGAACGGATTGATGTTGTCACGCACGCCGTCTTCATTGACATGGACCAGGAGGTCGAAACCGAGCTTTTGCTGCATCTGGTCGCGAAAGGCGATCATCTCGCGGAATTTCCAGGTCGTGTCGACATGAAGAAACGGAAAGGGCGGCTTGGCCGGATAGAATGCCTTCATCGCCAGGTGCATGAGCACGGACGAATCCTTGCCGACCGAATAGAGCATGACCGGCTTGGCAAAGGCCGCGGCCACCTCGCGAAAAATATGGATGGATTCGGCCTCAAGCCGCTGAAGGTGCGTAAGTGCGATGTTCATGGACTGCGAGCGTTCTTTCGTACCGATCCACGGAAGGGCCTGTATCGGAGGCGACCTTCAGCCGCCCGATTCAAACTGCACTTCTGGACAATCTATCCTCGTGCGGGCGTTCTAGCAGATCGTTCCGGTCCAGAACAATGCAAGACAGGCTTGCGGCCGAATGGTTCGGGAATGAATTTTCCGTACGGCCAGCAAAATCAGGAAATTTCTGCTCAGTGAGCGATTGCGCTTGGTAGGGGCAGCAAAATGTTGCCTGAGCCTCGGAACCGAGAGCCAGGAGCCGACACGCCTCACAGCGGTCCGCCATGCCCTGGCGACGCCAGCCGTGGCGACGAGGTCGCTAGGACGAAGTTCCGATGGGAACAAACAGCTTGTCACCGTTGTGATCGATCTCGATCATCTCGCTCTTGCGGCTCAAGCGTTCGGCAAATCCTTTGTGAAATATAATGGCGTTCATATAGGCAAAGGTGATCGCCAGCGCTCCGGTTCGCAGCGGATAATCGACCAGCGAATGAATGAGAAGAAAAAACACCGAGAGGAATGCCGCCTTCTGAAGGGGGGCACGGCGGACCCTGGCCAGTGCAGCGAAAAGCAGTGCAAAATAGCCTGCCATCAGCAGGATAGCCGGAATTCCACCTTCGAAAGCTATTTCAAGATATTCATTATGGGCATGATTGACGTATTGCCTGAAAATCATGCCCTCCCTTTCGTATATTTGATAGGCGTTTTGAAAATTCCCAAATCCGACGCCCGTCACCCAGTTGTCCTTGATCCCCTCGATCGTCGTTCGGGCGAATTCTCCGCGCCCGAACGCCGGATCGATTGCCTCCACGTCGATCTTCGTCCACGCGCCCATCGTGTAGATCGAAAGCCCAACAAAAATCAGCAGAACGCTGAACCCGCTCGCCCTTGAACGAGCTGAGAGAAAGATCACAGACAATACGGTGATCGCCAACCCGATCAGAACACCGGCACGCGACCCAGCTGCCAAAAGCAGCAGCAAAAGTGTGACCAATCCAAGCGAGCCGGACAAAAGTCGCCCACGGAAGAGACCATGATAAACGACGAAGGGGATCGAGACAAAAAGCAAAGCCGCGAAATGATTCCGGTTCGCAAAAAGCCCGGCGTTGATCGTGAAAGGCAACAGTCCCTTAATAGCGACATCGTCTGAGAGCGAATATTGAATCGCTCCTGCCAATCCATTGCAGATCACGCCTATGAAGAAGAACGGAAGAAGCGCGCTGACCTGTTCAGCACGCAAACGTAATACGGCCAAAAAAAACGCTGCAGTGGCCAGAAGATAAAGCAGGCATTCGACCGTGCGGCCCACCCCAACGCTGACGAAGCGAAATCGGCTTTCTCCAGCCCAGGGATTTCCGAGCAGCAACTCCGGCCGTAATCTGTTGAATATGGCCGCCGGCAATGGAACGATTTGCAAAACGGTCAACGCCACGGCGAAGACCAACAGCCACAGAACAGGCCGGGGGATTCTCTGGCCGGCGGTTTGCGAAAAGACGGCCGCCGCCGAAACAATTGCCGCGACCTCGATCAGAGTGTCTGTGTAAAGGCCGCTCGCAGTACCCCCGCCGATCAGCAGCGATACAAATAAGACGGTGCCGAGGAGATATTTATCCCATTCCGACGGCCGGTCATTCAAGATGGAAGTCTCTCAACGCTCAATTTGTGCATTACCAAGGTGCCGACATATCGAAATCGCCAGCTCTCGGCAATGGCGGCGGTCTCCAGCCTCAACACTTGCATTCGACATGTGTCCGGACCAACCGAAAAATCTTGGCTCATGGTCTGGCGATTGAATGTGCCCTCGGGAATATTGAAGCGCGCGATTTCACCGCCGGGACATCTTATTGACCAGAATAATTCCTTCGGAAGCTTGAGATTTCTCGCTGACGCAACCAGAGAGATCCTATAGGATCCAGGAGGCAGCTCGATATACTGCTGCAGAGCGGAATTCTTCACCGGCGTGTTCAAGAACCGGACTGTCGCCCCGCCCTCACCCTCCACCGCATCCTGGGATGTCGCAAACGTCACCTCCAGGCCGGACTGATCGTGGACCTGCCAATCAAACGGCCTGCCGCTGGGGATCGGTTCGAATGTGCTGTTGAAGACGTAGCCAGCTAACTTACGCTCCTGGTCAGACAAGGTGAAAAGAAACAGCCGATACGCTTGTTCAAATTCCGTTTGACGGAGGTAACCGTTGATCACAATGGCTAACTCACCCAATTTCGGTCGCGCGTTCGATCCAGTCAGATCGAGCAGGAGTCGGTTTGCGTAGTCGAGCCCCTTGGGATTATTGGCCAGTGCAACGAAGAGGCTGGGTCTCCAGGGCGTCTCCGCCGTAATAGCCGTCAGCATGGCCTGGTATCCGTCGGGATTCGAAAGGATCGCCGGCAGGCCATCGGCGATCGCCGGAAATTGGTCTGGCCACCGCCGCAGCAATATGTCGATTTCGCCGACGGCCTTCGACAAATCGCTCGTCTCCGTCGAATGGCCAATAGACCTCTGGAGCGCATGGATTTCCGTTTTGGATAACTTACGAGCCTGGTCGAACAACTCATAGGCTTCGTCTTTCTCGCCTTGTCGATATTTGATCTCGCCGATCAGGCTGTAGAGACGTGCGTCGGCCAAGTTGAAACGAAGCGTGTCCTTGGCCTTAGCAAGCAAGGCCTCGAGATCCGGAGTGCTATTCGTATCGCTCAGATCATCGGTAATCTCGCTTATCAGCGCATCGACGTTCAGCGGATCCAGCGCTAGAGAAACGGCTGGTGTTTCCGTTTCAAGTAGCCGACTTAGCCCGATCGACGAAGCCGCTAACACTAGAACGGATGCGACGAACCAAACGCTTGAACGCCGGAGATTTTGCATAAGCGGGCTGGTCTGCTCCATCATCCACTTTGCCCTCAATCTTCGCTGTATCCGCCCCGTAGTCGTAATACTGGTAGTTCATGTACTTGTAGGCGTAGTTGTAGTCGAACTTGTTTACCGCGAATTTTGACATCGCGGCTCCAACAACGTTGGCACCAGCGGCTCGCATACGCTTCAACGCCGCCTTCGCAGACTTGCGTGTCACCTGATTGGTGGAGATGACCATCAATGTACCCTCGGCAAGGCGGCTGAGGATGGGCGCGTCCGAGAGACCGACGATCGGCGGCGCGTCGATGATTACAACATCGAACCGCTTCCCGAGATTGGTAATAATCAGAGCCATCTTCGGTGACGAGAGCAGATCCGCGGGATTTGGGGGAATCGTCCCAGAAGTCAAAACGGTGACGTTTGGATACTTCGTTGCCCTGAAAATGCTCGCCAGATCCTCTTTGCGGACAGTGTTCGTCAGCAAATTGCTCAGGCCGATTGTGTTGTCGAGACCAAACAGGCGATGAAGATTCGGTTTCCGAAGGTCCCCATCGACAATGAGAACCCTTGCACCGAGTGCTGCAAAGTCCTGCCCGAGCTTGAACGACGTCGTCGACTTGCCCTCCGCGGGCTCGGAACTTGTCACCAGCAATGAACGCGGTGCTCCTTCGGCGCCGGAGAATTGCAACGACGTTCGAAGCGAGCGGTAAGCCTCAGAGAGCCCGGATTTCTGATCGGTGATGCTGGCTATGAGTTCGCGGTCGTCGACGAGCGGCAATATGCCGAGCATCGGGAGCCCGAGTTCCTTTTCGATCTGCTCGGGATTGGTGAAGGTGTTGTTCAACAACTCCATGATGTAAATTATCGTCGCGGTCAGGACAAGGAAAAGAAACAGCGCGATAGCAAGATTGATGCTGAGACGTGGAGAGTATGGGCGATCCGGGAGCGCAGCAAAATCAACGATGGCTGCACTCTGCGTCTTCAACTCCGAGCTGACGCCGACTTCGTTGAGCTTGGAAATAAGACTGTCGTATTGCGACCGGTTTGAATCAACCTCACGCTTCAAGATCGTGTATTTGATGTTCTTATCGTTGAACACGACCTGCTGCTTTTCCATTTCAGCAAGCTTGCTCTTGAGGTCAGCTTCCTTGTTCTGCGCCTCCTGATATTTCAAGCGTAGCGAATCCGTAATGGCCAGAACGCCATTGCTGTAGAGCCGCTGCAACTCTTTGATCTGTGCCTGAAGTTGCTGCATTTCAGGAAAGCCCGGCTTCAAAATACCCAGCTTCTGTTGGTACTGGCTCGTCAAGTCCGCAAGCTTGTCGCTCAGCTTCTGCAGGCCTTCGCTTTCCAAGACCGGCCCGAGGCTCGAGCCGCGGCCTTTATCGATCTGGTCCACCGCCCGTCCTGCATCGAGACGGTCCTGGATTGCTTTCGCAAGTGCCTCGTTCAGGGCCTCGATATTCGAGCCTATCAAGGATTTGTCGTCGCCGGTTACCGTGATGCCGGCATCCTTGGCGTAGGCTACCAGTTCCTCTTCCGATTTCTGAAGCTTTTGCTTCACCTGCAAGACTTGCTCTTGGATGAACTGGCGCGCCAGGTCGGACGTTTCGCTGGTCTGGTCGAGGCGCTGATCTATAAAGCTTTGCGCGACCTGGTTGGCGACATCGCTTGCGTATTTCGGGTTCTGATCGGCGAAAGTGATCGACAGCAGACTCGTGTTGGTGACCAGATTGACCGTGAGCTCATTCAGAATGCGCTTTATCGCGATCTCTTCACGTTCTTCCGGCGTCTTCTGTTCGATGGAAGGTGACTTGGAGATTCCGAAGGCGCGATAGAAGATATTGGAGAGCGAGAAGTTCGGCGTAGGGAAAAGGAAGTCCGGCTTTTCGCTCAGGCCCAATTGGAACACAACGCGCTGCGCCAATGCGCGGCTTTTGAGCTTCTCACGTGCGGTGAGAAAGGCCCGTACATCCGCATTTTCAGAAACGACCTCGATGTCCTGGAAAACCTTGGCGGAGGGGACCAGCACTTCCAATTGCGTCGTTGCCTGGTATTTTGGCGTCTGCATCATCGTAACAATGAGGCCTGCGACAAGCCCGGCTGCCACCATCATGACGAACAGCCACCTATACTGGACGACGTAGAAGAGCAGCTTGAGCGGATTGAAACCCTGTTCCTGCTCCGAATAATCGCGACCGTAGGGGCTGTAGTTTTGCCCACCGTCATAATAGAGGTCGGCGGACACAGCTTGGCTGTGTCCTGGACCTGCAATTTGATGCTGCCTGTTGCGATCGAGCATAGTGCGAGGTGATCCTATTCGACTGACCGGCTGAGCGCTATATTCCCGGGATGACGGCAATTCGCGCGGCACTGGAGGCTATGCCGAGCGCGTCCTTGAGATTGTTCACCGCTATCTTCGAGCTTGATGCGAAGACGACGACCTTGTCGCCACCGTAGATGCGCGGGTTACGGGCCTTGCCAGCACGAATGGCTTCCACATTGTAATTGGCGACCAGCGTATTCGTGCCGATATTTCGGTAGATGAAGACCTTCTTTGCGTCTCCTATCGGACTGAAATTTCCTGCCAGAGCGATTGCGTCGAGAAGCGAGGAATTGCTCGAGACCGGATATATGCCGGCCTTATTGACCTCTCCGTCAACGGTTATGCGTTGTCCGATCGATTCCTTTACGAAAACCGTTACGTCAGGCGACTGTAGATAATTGGAACCGTAAGCAGTTTCGATTTCCTGCTCCAACTGCCGGACGGTTTTGCCTGCCGCGGTAATGGTTCCGATAAGCGGAAGCGATATCTGGCCGCCGGCATCGACTTGAACGGTTCTGTTCAAATTATCGACCTGGAACACATTCACCTCGAGCACATCGTTCGGAGACAAGGGCTGCTCGCTGCCGTTCTGGGTGTTTTGCGGCGCAGGCAGATCCTTCACTACCTTTAGAGCCCCGCCGCCCGAAAGTGGCGTCGATGACGACGTCAATTGCAGCGCATCGGCCGCACTCGAGGAAGTAGGTGTCGTCGACGAGGTGCTCGTGCATGCCGACATTGCAAGCGAAGCTAGCAAGACGAGTGCCATGCCTATGTGGCCTTTTACCAAATGAAAAATGCCCATCACGCGGTCCCGCCCTTGAATAGGCGGCCCAACCCTCCAAAACGGCCGGCGTTACCGGCGGTTGGGTTTTTCGGACGTGCTTTTCCGATCGGCTCAATGGGCCGGTTCGCCAATATTTCGCCTGGACGTTTCAACACCATGTTGCGGGCCTCGCCTTCCCCACATCGCTTGGCAGCAGCAGCAACCGCCTTAGAAAGCCCAGGACGGCGGCGCGTTGCGCTATGAGTATCCGATGCGATGATATCCACCCTGCCCTCGTCAATCAGCTTTTCCGAATAATAAAGCGCCGTGCGTCCAAAAGCACCAACAATCGAGTCCGCGGTAAGCTGGATGAGGCAGCCGACCGCATTCAATCTCTCGATAACGTCGTAATTCGTTTTGATCCAGGTCAAACGCTCAGGATGAGTAAGAATCGGGATAAAGCCGGCATTTATCAGGCGTAGAGCAAGATCCTCCATTCGTGGAGGTAGAACATGATGCGGCGGTTCGAACAGAAAATAGCGGGACCTGTTTAAGGTCGGCACGCTGCCCGCCGCCAATTGGTCCGGAAGATCCGGCGCTATGTGAACGTCTGCACCGACGTAGAGAGCAAGTGGTATGGCGGCGTCGCGCAGCGCCTGGTGTAACTCTTGAACCGCCCGAACAATGTTCGATGTTCCGTTTTCGTATACGCCGGGCGTCACGTGCGGTGTGCACGCCATGTGGGTTGTTCCGTCGGCCACCGCCAGTCGAGCCATTTCCAGCGATTCGGCAAGGCTGGGCGAGCCGTCGTCGAGGCCAGGCAAGATATGGGAGTGCAGATCGATCATGGGCGTTTGTGACTACAACGAAGCAACATGGCGGCGTCATCGCAAAAAACCGAAAATGCGTCACCCGCAGGGCTGCGAGCGACGCGCTTGTCAAGCTCATGCAATAGGATGAATGCCAGGTTCCAGCTACTGGCTGACAGAGTCGCCATCATGCAGGCCGATGATCACCGCCGCACCACCGATATCAGCGCCGCCCAACAGAACTGGAGCAAGGCCAAGTTTTACGCCTAATGTATCCAGCGCTCCGCTCATGCCGCCTACAACTGGATCGACTTTGATCGTCGCCACAATGCGAGCCTGCAATTCACGCCTACACGCCGCAAAACCGAAGATTTCGGCCCGGTCGCGTACAAATGCCCGGATGGGCAGGCGCTCCGGCCCTCATCCCGTCCGCCGGCATCAGACATCCGCACGTCGCCTTGGGCCTAAGCCTCTCCGATCACACCAACGTTTAGCCCAAGGCACTCCTGTCGCCGACAACAGACCAACAGCAGAAGCGTTCCCCACCTCCGCTGCCATTATCCTGCCGCCTACAGCCAGCTCACTGGCTGACGCCGTGATCTTTGTCCGCCGTTGCAGCCAGAACACCAGCCCCAAGAGCCATGCCGCCAAAAATAAGGGCCGGCGTGTAGTTGGTGCTGTTGGTATTGCCCGTCTGGGCCGTCTTCTCAGAACCCAAGACATTGAGGCAGATCTTATTCTCGACACGCGAGATATCGAGCGTCGAATTCGCCGGGACGCTCAGATTACAGCCACCGACCTGAACCGAAGCCGAGCCCTTGGAGCCAACCACGACACGGCTGCCGAAATCAAGCGCGCCGCCCGGTTGCGCCGGGCCATAGCCAGCCACCTGCGAGATCATCACGTCGCCATTGACGCTGCCGAGCGATCCAATCGGATTTACGCCGTTATAGGCGGTTGCACAGGTGCACGACCCATCCTGCGCGAAAGACGACACCGGGGCGAAGCCGGCCAACACAACAACTCCGGCCAACGCACTTTTCAAAACTAGGTTCATCCGCATCAATCCTTCTGTCCCACGTTACCTGAGGCCCACCCAACCGCTAAGATACTCAAAAGCGCGTAACAGCTTTCTGCGCCAATTCCAACCCATTTCGCAATTGCGAGATAATTTTTGGTTTCGGTGTGGTTGATTGAACACACCGTCAGAATATCGCAACGAACCATCTTTACAGCCGGCTACTAGCGGGCTAGCGGCGGAATGATCTGCCGCTACAGTCGCTCAGACACACTACACAAACCCTTGCAATCGACAATGTCGTGACATCGTCCGTCCAGCCTTCTTCCATTCGAGGCAAGAACTATGAACCTGGCGCGCAAGACTTGTAGTCGAGCCCGCCTGCGTGGGCTGCCCGCACAGAATGCCTGCCTCGACGAGCTTCGCAGCCAGATCCGTGCCGTCGGAGGTGGGGCACTGCACGACGACGGCGTCACGGAATTTCGGCGCGACATTGCCGTCGCACGGTGTCCCCAAGCCTACGGATTTGCATATCAAGGCGAGTCCTTGATAGTCCCGGCGCACGGCCTCGGTGACCATTGCGCGCATTGACGGGGGCTTGGTAAATGCGACGCCGCACAGCACGATCTTGCGGCCGTCGACCCGCAGATCGTCGATTGATTGGACGGCAAGCTTGCCATCGAACGATGTGGGAACTTCCACCGGCTTCGGCGCCTGTGCGCGAATATTCGTTCCCTTGTTGATGACGATGAAAAGAAAGCCGCCCGCAAACGCCAGCGCTATGAACGCAATACGGCCATCTTCCCGATCGACAATCCCCCACTCCCGATTCAATAAGTCAACGCGCGGCGGTTTTGGTCTTTTCAAACAAGGCGAGGAGTGCTGCCGCATAATCCCGTCGGCGGACCTGTTGCCGGCCTTGCAGCGCGATGACACTGTCGCGGGCAACAGTCGGGTGCCGCCCGATTTCAAGGAGACGCTGCGCCAGGATTTCGGCGTTGTCCGGCGGGAAGAAGAGCGCGTCCGGAGCCTGCTCGCGATGCAGCCGGATGTCGGACAGCAACATGGGCGCGCCCAGCGATTTCGCTTCTTCAACGGTGGTCGACCACCCCTCGAAATGGGACGGGTTTATCAGACAGTCCGTTGCACCTATCAGGGCGACGACGTCGTCATAGGGGATCAATCCGAGGTGTCGAAAATGGCTCTCAACCCGATACGTTTGCGCAAGGCCCATCAGACGCTTGAACAAGGTCGGGTCACGTGGGTCGGTCGTGCGCCCCGTGAGGACTATTGGCGGCACTGAGCCCAACGCCCCAAGCCGGTCTATATGCCTCAACGCGTCGACGACCAGTCCGTGATTCTTGTGGATCCAAAACTGGTTGGGCAGGAAAAGGAAGCGCTCGGGCAGATCATGCGCCCGGCGTGCGGCTTCGGTGCGCGCCATGACGGCGCCTGGATCGAGATCGATGGCGAAGCGCACCACGGCGGTCTTGCCGCGCGAAGCCGGGTAGAATGTTTCGCAATCGGCGAGCGCATCCTCGCTCGAGAGCATTATGGTGCGGTTGCCGGACGTCTGCAGACGGAAGCCGAGATCTCTGCGCCACCAGTCGCGGCGTGGAAACAGATGCGGCAGGCGACGGTGCTGAAAGTCAGGTATCCAGGAAATGACGGGCAGCGGAAACCGATTGCCGAACCACTGAGCGACCTCAAAGACAACATCGATGTCTTGTGCAACGACAATATCCGCGAATGCGCGATCACTTCCCCCAGCAAGTGCGATCAGCCCTCGCTTGCCGAGCCCGGCGCCTATTACCCGCTCATCAACGATAGCAGGCGCAGCCAACATATGATCGAAGGACGCGCCAACAGTTGAATGCTGCTCAGGTGTGAGAAACAGCTTCGCCTGAACCTTACCGCCCAACTCGGAGGCGATGACGCTCAACATGTTGCGTAGATAGGACTCGCCGCCTGACCAGGATCCGCGGCCAATGAGCGTGAAGCCGACGGTAATCAAGGCGCGGCGCGTCGCAGACGGCCGACCGGTTCGGCGAGAATTTCAGCACGATACCAATCGACATAGCCGCCAATGCCCTTGCTGAGCGGCACCTGCAACTGGAGCCCGTCCGGGACGCCGGAGGGATCGGAGATCAGATTGACGGGGTCGCCGGGCCGGGACTCTCCAGAAAACGAGAGGCGATGGTTCCCTCCCCAAGCCTTCAGAACCATGCTGGAAATCGTTCCGACGGATGCAGCGGCGCCGGCACCGCCATTATAGACGGCAAAGCTTGCCGCACTGGCGGGCAAGACGCGATGGATCAATCGCACGACATCCGAGACATGGTGCCAATCGCGCATTTCCGCTCCGGTGCCACCAAGCACAATGTCGGTTTCGCCGGCCGCGAGCCTGCCGCAGAGGTCCCAGAGAAGCTGCTTGCGCAGCCCCTCGCCATAGACGGAGAAAAGCCGGGCTACCGAGACCGGCTGCCCGTATGAGGCACAATGTGATCGGCCAAGCTCCTCAACCATGCGTTTGTGGTAGCCGTAGGGGGAGTAGGGATCGAGCGTGGCGTCGACCCTGATCGAGCCGACATGCCCGCCACCATAGACCGCAGCGGAAGATGCAAGAACGACAGGTGCATCGGGTGCGTGATGGCGCAAGAAATCGAGGACACAAGCAGTGGAACCGACGCTTTGTTCAAAGTCCTTCAGCGGCTCGGCGATTGACTGCCCAACCGTCGCACCGCCCGCAAGATGATATAGGGCCGCCGGGCGACCATATGCGGCCAGAGCAGCGCCCATCGTTTCCGCGGTCACGCCGCCGGAAAAAAAAGCGCCGCCAGTTGCGATGGCGAAACCAGGCGCTTCGCTTCGGCCGAAGCCGAGGACAAGCTGGCCTTGCTGGGCAAGAAATCGCGACAGATGCAGGCCGATAAAACCGCCGGCGCCAGTCACCCAGACAGGCTTAGACTCTTTTGATTGCGTCAAGAAGTCAGTCCTTCCCCGTGTTTGTGGCAAAGGAAAGAGACCAGGCGCCCAGGCCGACGGTCAAGTGATGCCGCGACACTGGCGACGGCACCAAAAGGCACAGGCGAAAGTGCCAAGCGAACAAGCGGGGAAAACGGACCAAAGATTTTGGCGAGCCTCTCGCGAATCTCAGATGGTGTCATTGGGTCGTAATTCACGACAGACTGGAACGAGATCAATTCGCGATCGATCATCAGCCCTGCCCCCTGAATCGCAGCGCGGTAGGCCGCCAGGGTAAAGGCGTTCTCTCCACCGTAGAGATGATGAAGCGGGTGAGCGCGCAGAAAAGGCTCGAGTTGCTGCGGCCCTGAGACCACGTGGTCGCGCAACGACAGGATCGTTGCTCCGTCGCGAGAGAGACGCACCATTTCGCGGCAGAAAGCTGGAAGGTCATGGGCATGATGAAGCACCTGCCGTGCGACGACCAAATCATAGCCTGCGGCGGACAACGGGATCGCCTCACCGAAGGCTTCGATCACATCGATGTGCGTGCCGGTCTTTTCGGCAAGCGTCCGGATTGCAGCGGCACCTACGAGTGCACTTGGATCGGGCTCGACGGCGGTTACCGACCAGCCTTCGCGCGCCAGGGCATAGGAGAGGATACCGTTGCCAGCGCCGAGGTCGAGGGCACGGCCTGCCTTGCGCGGGATCATGCTGCGGACCTCGTCGAACTCCGCGGATTCGTGATAGCGCTGTGCGGCCACGACCGGATCGTCGAAATAGGCAGCGCGGGCGAGCTCTTTCATCGACGGCTCGCTCATGCACCAGCGGACAGCATCTTCCCAAGTCATGGCCGCTTCAGGCATGGAGAGAAACCATATGCTGGATCATCCCCGTGATTTTCCGGCGACAACCGCGTGAGGTGGCGCGTTGTTGATCACAATGATCTCGCTCTCCCGCCAGATCAGATTGCCCACGACGGCCACCGCCAAGGCTTAGCTTGACGAGTGAGATAGCGCTTCGGTCATAAGCCCGCATGCTTCGCCCTTCCACCGTTCCAGGATAGTTTTCAGCGTCGGTGAGAAGCACGGCTCAAGCTTCTGTCACTTTTGCAGCAACGCGTCGATCACGCTTTAGTCAGGAGGTTGTTCTGAGCGTTCAGCTACGCTACCGTTTCCGGACTCGTCAAGTTCCGATCACGAGAATTCGAACCGCGTGGATTTCGACCGCGCAAAACTTGCTGGCGAAACAGGATACCGAGCAGTGGCGGCAATTCGCAGGCCTTCAGCTCGCCGCCATCTCAGGGCATCGATGCCGATTGTCTATCCGGGGAAGGTTCGCCGGCCGGGAGCGCGGGCCTAGCCGTCCCGTCGGATGGAGCGATCGGCTCGACCGTCGCCATGAGAGACCCTCAATTGATGGCTATAGATGACGAACGAAAGTGCGATTGAAGGGAGGCGTTGGCGTCGCATGATTCCCAATGAAAAGTTCTCCCTGTCCCGCCGCCGTCTGCTGACAGGAACCTTGGCACTTGGTGCCGCGACTGCCTTTGCTGCCGGATCGACCGCCTCGCCCGTCGGTCACGTCGGGTACCCCCGGGCCGGAAGCACGAGAGCGTCAGGCGGCCTTGTCGTCTTCGGCGACGATGGTACGGACGTCGCCGCTTGCGTTCGCGCCATGGCCCGGATTGAATCCATGGGAGGTGGAACCCTGACGTTCCCACGCGGGGTCTATAACTGGTCCTCGACGGACCTGAAGGCGCTGGGGCATCCGGGGATTGCGGTCCCGGCCAACTGCACCATCGACGGTAGCGGATCGGTCATCAATATCACCGGGTTGGACCAGATCTCCTATGTCTTCACCGCCATCGACGTCTCCCGGGTCACCGTCGCCGACCTGACGGTCATCGGCAACGGCGTGTCGACCGGCTACAACAACGGCGCTTTTATGAAGTTCGCCCTCAGCGCGACCGCGAAGGCAGGCATCGACTCCTTCACGTTGGACACCGTCGAACTCCAGAATTTCAAGGCTCCCTGGTGGGTGTTCGTCTACAATGAAAGTCCCTCGAGCCTCGAGATCCAGCACGTACGCGTCAACAGCCTGCGGGGCATTTCACGGCCGGGCAACTCACTGGACCCGACGAACATCGGCATGAACGCCGCGGTCGTAGCCTTCGTCAGCAGGGCCGAGGAGCCGGCGGACGCCGCGCAGGCAATCATCCGCGATGTGCTTGTGACCAACTTCTACGCCGAAGCGGCACACATCAAACAGGGCATCATCTTCGACTACAACGTCCACGACAGCGAGATGCGCGGCGCCGTGGTCCATAATGCCGGGCAGATGGGAGGCCACGACGGCACCGGCTGCTATGCTCTGCAGGTGTATGGCGCCAACAACCGCAACACGCGCATAACGGATGCGGTCCTGATCTCGCCACGCGACAATGGCATCTATGCCGTCAACGGCTCCGGCCTGGTCATCCAGAACACCACGGTACGCGGACAGACCAGCACCGCCGACACGACGCTGCCCAAGGCCGGTGTATCCGCCAACAGCGTGCAGCACCTGGTGATTTCCGGAGGAATATTCAGTGATAACGTGACCGACCTCTATTTGGGGATACGTGGCCCCGAGGCTAACGTCAGCGTCCAGAATGTGCGATGCGCCGGCGCTTCCAAGGCTGGCATCTGGGTGCAAGGCGCCGAGGCTGATGTCGGCGGTGCGACGATCACCGGGGCGCGTGTTACCGCCGGTGCAACGGGGCTTGCACTCTATTCGCCAAACGACACTGTCCATTACGTCAACAATGTCCGGGTCGCCGATAGCGATTTCGCGACCACCAACCTCACTGCGGTGAGTATCTCCTCCTCACCCACTCCGGCTCGCAATTGGATGTTCCGCGACGTGACCTGCACGTCGCGCGGGACAGCTTTCCAGGCCATTCAATTTGGCGGGCGGGTGACCATCCGAAACATGCGGCTGGTGCTGTCGGGTGGTGGAACGGCAGGGTACAGCGCCTTCCGTTGTTTTGGAGCCGGCACGATGATCGTCGATGGCCTGACCATCGTCGGTCAAAGGTTGGGCACCACCATGGACACGCGGGACTTTTTTGGGTCCCTGACGAACATCCGCTCGGAGAACTCCACCACCAAGCCCGTCTCCGCTTCGGCAGGAACGGCCCGACCGACATCCCCCGGCTTTCCAGGCGCTCGCATCCAGAACCTGGCGCCGGGTGCCGGTGGGTACCGCGAGTGGCAATGGGGCGGCCACGGATGGGTCGAGGTTGAGTGAGCGGCTACAGCGCCGCCCATCCCTTTCGGCGAATAGATGCGCTCCGCTGCCCGGCTATTTCCATAGATCCACCATGATGGAAAGCGGGCGTGGGCGGCTGGAGACGCGAGCATCCCTGTAGGACGTCCGCAACACCCTGCCATAGGATTCGTCGACGGGCTTGATGATCGCGCTGCCGTCCTGTCGGTACCCCTCAAGCACGTCCCACTTCGAGAACGGACTCGCGGATGCCAGCGCGGTAACGCTTTCGTAGGTGGGGAACCATAAATGCCCGCCGCCGGTGACGACGCCATTCTCATATTTTCCACCGCCGACGGGATCAAAGACAAGCCGGTCCCCCTCCTTGATCGAGCGATCCCGGTAGATATCGCAACCGTAGTCAGGCATGCTCATCCGGAGCAATCCACCCGGCTTCAGCACGGCGTGAACATACGTTAAGATATGAGGCAGTTTCTCATAGGAAATATGCTCGAAAACGTCCTCGGATTGATAGATATCGATGCATTCCTCCAGCGGCATCGGCTGGGTCACGTCGTGGTGGATATTACGCGGGGACGGGCTGAACGGCGTCAGTCCTATGTGTGTGTGGAACTGCGGAAGATTACGCGTCAGCCGGCCCGCGTAGAGCTTGCCGCACGACCGCGCCATGTCCCAAGTTGCGACAGGAAGCCCCCAAACTGCCAGGCGTCGTTCGACCTCGTCGGCAATCTTTCCAAGCATATACATCTCCAAAACCAGTCACCCGACAAAGACCATCTTTGCCTTCGATTTCGTCTGTATCGTAATGCATGCGCCCAAACTGCGCAGCGGTTTGGGACGTCAAGACGCATCAAGCAAAGGCAAGCGCACGCATAACCCCTTGGAATGCGACACGCTTCGTAACTTATACCGCCAAAAAACGCGCCCGCCAGCCCTTAGAGTCTTGCGGCGGGATCCGACTGCAACTTCGGCGGGTCCGGCGATCAGTTCCTTCACCTCAACAGTCTGGATGGGCTTGCCGGTTCCCGATAGGGCAAGCGCCAAGGCTTGCGCGGCATCCGAGGCGGCGGCGCGCCATAGGCTATCATCAGCACCATTATCAGGCCTCCGCCGGTGACGAGACTGGTGAACAGTGATGTGTTTCCCATCGCCATGATGAACGGGATCGAGACCGTCGCCGCGAACGGCAGCCTGTCAGGGGTAACGACCTTGTTTGCAAGGCTGAGAAGCACGCCAACAACAATACCGATAATGACGACACCCATCATCCCATAGGCCGCTATTCCGTCCGTGGCCCAGAAATGGGAGTTGGCATTGAACCCAGTGCCGCCGACGAGACGGGCACCAACAACGTATCCAAGCGGCGCCTTGTATGGATAGTCAACGATCAGGTTCAGGATGTTGGCATGCGACCAATAGGTCAGCGTACTGCTGGAAAACACGTCAGCATAAACGCCGGTCATGGCGCCCTGGATGCCGAGGGTTCGTATGTAGATCAACGTGACAATGTCCAGCATTGTTTCGCCAGGCTGGTAGTGGGTGGCTGCAAGAAGCCCGAGAACAACAAACGTCAGCGCGGCAAAGCCGAATGCAAGTCGCGGAGTCGAAATGCGGCCTTTCGCAAGCGCGAAAAAGTAAAAGCCGAACGTCACCACAATGATCACCAGCATTATCTTGCCCGCGAACGCCATGAACACGACGACTTGCCCCGCGGCACCGACTGCGATCGCCCACCGCCGTGTACGGTCGAACAAGCCAACCGCGATAAGATACGGGTTCATTGCATTCGAGAGCCATCCCGTCAGATACAGCGCGAGCGTGCTCGTCTGGGTGTCGCCGAACCGGGCGCGCTGCTCGTAGAGTTCGCGCATTCCGGAGAACGACATCATTCCCCTGTATGTTCCGATGTAGAAAACGATGGCGGCTAAATAGACAGAAAAAAAGACAAAGAAAAAAGCATTGGCCGACACTTGGCGAATTAGAGAATACGATTTGAATTGAATCAGTTTCGGGATGTATATTATCAAAAAGAACGACGCAGCTAAAGAAAGCATCAGCGATGGCGCGTCAAAACTGATGTACCCTTGCATCGCTACGACAAGAATAGAAGGGACAAAAATCGTTAGATACAACATCCAGCAAAAAAAATCAGAATACTTTGCTATTGAAATAGGCATAATAAAAGCGAATACACCTACAATACAGTAGGCAAGCGTCATGCGATCTGGATTATCGACGTAGGGGAAGCCTAAATAGTAGAAATTAACAGTCGCCCAATCGACGTAGATATCCACAAACAAGATGACGTACACCGCCACCCAAAACAGGACGAACACCCGCGTGTAGCTAATATTCTCCGGTCGCAGGTATTCCAATTGCTCCATCTCCGTCGAGCTGATATGCGGCCTGTGTCGCCCAAGCCTTACTGCCACCAAAAAGGTGCGTCCATAGCTAATTCGCCCTCTCGTCCCTCATTCCTGGCGCTCGATCTGCTGCGCGCGGGCGCAGCACTGGTCGTCATGATGGCGCACCTGCGCGGCTATTCTCTGCCGGCTTACGGTGCGCTTCCGGCATCCGACAAGGGCATGATCACCGCCCTGTTCTATGCCGTCACCCGTCCCGGACATCCGGCGGTGATGGTTTTCTTCGTCCTGAGCGGTTTTCTTGTGGGCGGGCAAGCCATCCGGCACCTTCGGGAGGGTCGTTTCGACTTCCAGCGCTACGCCGTCGACAGGGCGACGCGGATATTCATCCCGCTGGTTCCCGCTTTGCTGTTGACGGCTCTCGTCGCGGTCAGTGTCGGTTCCATTTTCCCAATCCAGGACATTGTAGCGCATATCGTCGCCCTCAACGGTGTGGTGACGCCCACCGCACGGGCCAATGCGCCGCTATGGAGCCTCGCGTACGAGATCTGGTTTTATGTGCTCATGGGCTGTATCGGATATGCGATTTCGCGCCGCACTTTCTCGATCGGGTCGTTTGCCGGACTGGCCGCCGTCGCGTTGGTCTTCAGCGTGCTGGAGAGCAGCTACCTGCTGTTCTGGCTGCTCGGCGCGCTTGTCGCCGCCTACCCGCCGCGCTCATTGTGGGTCGCCTATGCAGGGTTCGCGGCATTTGTTGGCGGCGTGTTCTTCTCGCAGATGGTTTCGGATGGCGGACCATGGGCCGGCTATGCAACAGGCCCGGCCGACACGATGCTGTGCGTTGGCCTCGCCGCGCTCCTGCCGGCTCTCTGCCACGAGCGGGTGAACCGACTTCTGGAGCCCGCGGCCTGGCCGATCCGGGGCATGAGCGCGATGTCCTATTCGCTCTACATCTTTCACTATCCGGTGCTCGTATACCTGACCGCCAACTACATGCCTGCGACGCTTGGATTGGGCGGAGGAGGCATCACTTCGCTGGTCCTCAAAGGTGCCGTCTGCTTTGCAGTGTGCTTGGTTTTCTATCTGCTCTTCGAGCGAAGGACGGTGGCCTTCCGCAACCGAATCAACGGCACGGTTTCGGCCCAGCCGTAAAAGCCTGCATCGGAGCCTCTCGACGCTCCGAGAAAACAGATTGGCGCCGTGGCCGGCCATTTCACCAATTCGGCAAAGACTACCCGGAACCTACCGGCGCGGACCGGCAGCTCGGCCTCGGTGCAGTCGGGCTGCGGCGCGCCGGCAAGGCGGTTCAGCGATCGAATCATCCGCTAAACCAGCTCGAGAAACCGCTCAAATTGTCGTTCTTTGCTATATTCTTCACGAATCGCGCGGTGCCCGGCCCAACCAACCGCGTTCCAACTTCCATCATTCAATTGCCGTTCGATTCTTTGCGTCGCGTCCTGCGGCTGCTCATAAACGGCCATGGTTTCCCCATCGCGCATCGGTGCGGGGTAGATGCCGGAATCAGAGACCAGCAGAGCCCCAGCTCCCATCGTTTCGAAACAGCGCATGTTGCCTCGGTCAGGGCCTGCCATGTCGATCGAAGCGTTGACCACGACCTTGGCCCTTCCAAGTTGTTCGTACATGGCGCGCCCGAACACAGGGGGCGCGCTAACGTTGCGGATCGCAGGCGGGCGGCGCACCGCTTTCAGAGGGCCGAACCAGCCGAGCGGCGTCTCGGCGAGTGGCGTATAACGTGACAAGTCCAAATGGAAAACAACGCGGTGGCGGCTGGCCAGACGTGCGACCGCTTCCAATATCTGCCGCCGACGCTGGTGATGGCGACTGTAGCCGCCGAAAAAAAGGACATCGATGTCCCTGTTGCGATTCGCGGCCACACCGTCCAGTTCCGGATCGTGGGCGGGGAAGAAGTGAGCCGTCCTGGCGCCCTGCTCCTCCCAAAGCTGTCGCATGGTCGGAAAATTGCAAAGCACGAGATCATAGCCGGAAAAGTCAATCTTGCCTGGCGCGGCTCGCCAGGCAATCTTTCGTTTCACGTGCCCAGGCAAGCGGCTCACAAAAGCGGCGTCGTAGCGAAATGGGTCGAGATTATAGAAGATATCCGTCTTGTGATGCTCGATCTGGGCAAGAAGGATATCGGCCAGCGGCGTATCTTGGCCAAGCCCGTTTTCGCGTGCCCAAGCCCGCTGCAGCAATTCATCGTCGCCGTTCGTAAAGAACGCCTCCGGATGACCGCCGAGTACCGGCGAAAGGATATGTGCTGCGCCGTAACGATCATTTAAGAACACGTCCTTTTGCCGTTCGAAGCCGCTGATTCCTGCGACGAGGCCGGCAAGTCGAGGCCGATAGCTTGGGGTAATCCCAGAATTCTGAAAAAGTCGCATGGTCCCGTTCTAGCTATTGCGTGGGTTTTGTAGCGCTGATGACGAACCCGGAACAGAAGAAGCGCCATTTCAGCAGTGCGCAAAGATTCTCGAACAGAGTGACGGAAAGGTACGCCGGCAAGAAGAAAGCAAAATAGTCGCTGGCACGGTAAAACGACTTGGCGTCTACCTGCTCAAATCCCTGATTCCGAAACAGCTTCGTCATGTCCGAAGGGGAGCAATGGTCGAAAAAGGCCGGATAACCGGTAACGCCGACGGCCGCTGGCCTGAGGTACGGGATCAACCATCTTTGCATAACGGGTCCGACGATCCGCAATGCCACCGAATAGGGATGCCACTTCGACGGGATATAGTGATGCATCACGCCACCTGGCCGCAGCGCCAGGAACATGGAGCGCGCCGCAGCCTTGTTATCAGGCACATGCTCCATCAATGTGATCGAAATGAGCATGTCCGCCTCGACATCAACGGGCTGCTCGATAGACTGGACGACAAACCGATCGTAGATGCGGTAGCAGTCCGGCTTTTCCTCGATATCGAGACCGATATAAGTGAACCCCCTACCCTGCTCCAGAAGCGGCCGGTCGATCCCGCCGACCTCGAGGATGGCCGACGGCTTTAGGCGCGCAACATCCTCGGCAATGCGTCGCTCGAGCTCCGCCTTATAAGACGGCGCGCCGAAAATTCGGGGAAAGTGGCGTTCCAGCCATGCTGCGGCATCCCTGTTCCAACCAATAAACGACCTGAGAACCACCGCACCACCCTTCGCGCCAACAGTTTTGCTGGAAGACAACATTTACTTTGCGACCCTGAGCTTCATGCCACGACCGGTTCGCCCTTTTCGGCTTGCCTGCTTGCCGCTCTCGTTGCCCGGTCGCAGAATGCAAGGTGAAGAGCATAGCTGACGGCAGTGGCTACACCGTACCAGATCATGACACTCATCGGATTGTCGATGCCCACCCAACCGAGCCAGCCGAAAACACACAAAGTGAAAATAAACCGGCTCAACTCCCACGTGAACTGAAGCGACTGACGGTCGACAACGACAAGGGTCATCGTCAGCGCGATGGCTACGAAACGCACATAAGCGATTGGAAATCCGATGGCGCAAAGCCTGCCTGCCAACGCCCAATCGGCGCCGAAGACGAGCGGGACTACACTTGCCGACAGTACCATTCCAATCAGCGTTGGCACCAAGCCGATAGCAAGAAGGTAGAGGAGCGAACGTCGAAATGCCTTGTTCAAACCTTGCTTATCAGTACGGTAAAGTGTCGAGAATTCCCCGGTAAAGACCTGCGAAATGGCCAGCGCGATGATCGCGACCGGCATCAGGATGAACCGTTCGACGAGGGCATACTGCCCTGCGACTTTCAGATCGAACAGTGCCAGAAAGGCGAATGGCGGAACCGCCGCGCTAAGCGCGGACAACAGCGCCCCCGGAAATGTGAGAAAGCCGTATTTCTTGAAGCGAACCGCGGTAAGTCTCATCGTCGCAACGGAGATCGGAGAGACCAGGGTCCGCCAGAGCTTGCCGCTGCCGCGCAAAATAGCGAGGCTTCCGACAATTCTCCCAAACGCGTCGGCCAAGACGAGGCCAACTCCGAAGAAAGGCAAGACCGCGCATCCGAGCGCGCCGATCGAAAAGCCGATCGACTGCGAAATCTTCGAACGGGCGCTGAGACTGTAGTTGCGCTCCCGAATCGGCAGAAAGGTCAGCATTTGATAGATGCCAGCGACAATCATCGCAGCGGGCACGATAAAGATAATGTCTCGCAGAGGCGATGCGCCACTGGGCATCCACAGATCGACCACCCAGGCGACAAGAACACCCCCCACCCCCGTCAAAATGCATAGTCGAAACGTGAACTTCAGCAGATTGTCCAAGATCCTGCCTGATCTCGCTCCAAGAATCGCGACCTCGTACCGAAACGCGGAAAACATGATCGCCACGTTCATTATGGACAAATAGATCTGATATCGACCGAACGATTCGGAGTCGTACAAGCGCGTCAAGGCAGGGAGAACTGCAATCGCAATAAGTTGCGCTACAACCGAACCCGACAGGACGGTCAGGATGCTTCGAAACATTCCGAACTGCCAAGTGTGAGAATGGGGACAATTTTCGCCTGACGCAAAGCTTGGCCGGCAAATTGCCGAACCATGGGGAAGAGCCAATTTCCCGTGCTAGGCAGTTCCGTAACGAGGTTCAGGATATAAGCTCCGATCCGTCTTGTTCTTGGGTTGTCCATCGATGGAGTTCTTGCGGATGTCGTTACTCATTCGCGCGACCACCGTGGATCGCGAGACTCGATGGACGCAAGTCTCGATGCATATAGATCCAAGGGCGCGCCCGCTAGGTGTCGCGCCTTGGTGTTCGAGGCCACCACGCCTTGATGACCGGCAACCGAGATCGCCGGCCTCTAAGCGAGATGATCGTTGCCAGAGTGCGGCTTTGAGAAAAATTGTCCGATTTTCCGCGCCGGTTTGGCAACAAGCGCGTAGTCGAGAGGACCCGATCCGAGCCACCGGCGGCGTGCCCGCAGCGCTTCCAGATTGTGGCCGATATGCGAGGCAAGGCTTCGCGTGCTGGCCCCGCCAACCATCATATCCACAAGCACATGGCTAGTCGCAGCGATTCGGAAACCATGGAGCTCAACCGCTCTCAACATCCAATCATAATCCGATGCCACTTTGAGGCTGAGGTCGAATGCACCGACCGCGTCCGCCACCTTCCGCTTGACGTAGAACGTTGGATGGGCCGGCATCCAGCCGGCGCGAAAACCTTTGGCGGGTCGGGCCGCGGCACGCCAACGTCGTACCACGCGCTTGCTCAGATGGTCTTCGACAAAATCCAGATGGCCATGCACGATGTCGGCCTGTTCGAGCCCTGCCGAGATCCGTCCCAGCGCCGTACGATCGTGGAAGCAATCGTCTGAATTCAGCACGCCAACCGCATCTCCGGTATAGAGGCGCAGCCCTTTGTTTAGCGCATCATACATCCCGCTGTCGGGCTCGCTGACCAGCCGGATCTGGTCCTGTGGGTAAGACCGGACTATTGCCAGCGTCTCGTCCGACGAATTGCCGTCGATGATCACCAGTTCCTTATCGCCATGATCCTGGGCCAGGAAGCTGTCGATCGTATGCCTGATCGTGGCCGCGGAGTTCCAACAGACGGTCAAGACCGAAATTTTCATGCCGACCCGGTCCAGCGCCGCTTACTGTGCCGCAACGCGAATGCGATCCTCGTCGAGGCGCCGATGTTCGGATTCCCGCCGTACCGTTTCGAGGTCGGACTGGACCATTTCCTGGACCATTGTCGCCAGCGACGTTGTTGCCTTCCAACCGAGAACGCGCTCCGCTTTCGAAGCGTCGCCGATCAGAAGCTCAACTTCGGTCGGTCTGAAATAGCGCGGGTCCACCTCGACCAGAACAGCACCGGATTTCGCATTGATGCCTTTTTCATCTATGCCGGAACCAACCCATTGGATCTCGGTCCCGACCTCATTGAATGCAAGCTCGACAAAACGGCGGACCGAGTTCTTGACCCCAGTTGCAAGGACATAATCGTCGGGCACATCATGCTGAAGAATTCTCCACATGCCTTCGACATAGTCGCGGGCATGGCCCCAATCGCGTTCAGCCGACAGGTTGCCGAGGTAGAGTTTGTCCTGAAGGCCGAGGCTTATCGCGGCAGCCGCGCGCGTGATCTTGCGGGTGACAAATGTCTCGCCGCGCATCGGGCTCTCGTGATTGAACAGGATGCCGTTGGATGCATGGATGTCGTAAGCTTCGCGGTAGTTCACTGTGATCCAGTAGGCATAGATCTTTGCCGCCGCATAGGGTGACCGGGGATAAAAGGGCGTCGTCTCCCGTTGCGGGATCTCCTGCACCTTGCCGTAGAGCTCGGACGTCGATGCTTGATAGAAACGCGTCTTTTTTGTCAGGCCAAGCAGCCGGATCGCTTCGAGCAGGCGCAATGTGCCGATCGCGTCGGCATTCGCCGTGTATTCGGCAGTCTCGAAGCTCACCTGGACATGCGATTGTGCGGCAAGATTGTAGATTTCGTCTGGCTGCACTTCCTGGACGATGCGGATGAGGTTGGTGGCGTCCGTCATATCGCCATAATGCAGCGACAGCCTTACGTTCTTTTCATGCGGATCCTGATAGAGATTATCGATGCGACCAGTGTTGAACGACGACGACCGCCGCTTGATGCCATGGACATTGTAGCCCTTTGCCAAGAGAAGTTCCGCCAGATAGGCGCCGTCCTGGCCGGTGATGCCGGTGATGAGCGCGGTCTTCCTAGTCATTGTGCTTTCTCCGAGGTCGATACGACGGTATTTTCAACGCTGATCAGCGCAACTTTAGACATTGCAAATAACCATTTTCAAAACAGCTGGTGGTTATCCTCATCCCGCGAAGCTTGTGGGCCGCGGCTTGGCTACGTCGACTAGCGATCTTTACCGCCTTGTCAACGCGCGCCAAATCCCGTCAGCATGGTTCGGATGGTACGAAACACGATCAGCACGTCGAGCCAAGGGGAGAAATTCTTGATGTAGTAGAAGTCGTAGTGAAGCTTTTCCAAGACGTCGTCGACGGCTGCAACATGGCCCTGGTTGACTTGCGCCCATCCGGTAATGCCAGGCCGAACGATGTGGCGGTAGCGATAGAATGGCAGCTCCGCCTCGTACCATTTCGACAGTACAAGTGCTTCCGGCCGCGGTCCGATCCAGCTCATCTCGCCGCGCAGGATGTTGAAGGCCTGCGGCAACTCGTCGATCCTGGACTTTCTCAAGAACTGTCCCAAACGGGTGATGCGTGTGTCGCCGGCTTTCGTGATGGCCGCTTCCTTCTCGTCGACAGCGGTCTCGCTGAGCTTCATCGTTCTAAACTTGTAGACCTCGTAGGGATGACCTCTATAGCCCATTCGCTTCTGTCTAAATAGCGCCGGTCCAGGCGAATCGATCTTTACAGCAATCGCCACGAACAACAGCAATGGTGAGAAAACAACAAGCACAAATAGCGCAGAAGCCCAGTCTATCGCCTGCTTTATTTTCAGGTAAGCCTGGTTTGGATTCAAGGAGCCTAGAGTATTTTCAGAAAGATGCTCGATCTCCACCCTGCCTGTGAGCGACTCGCTTATTTGCTTGACATGATAGACCGGCGTTCCCGAGAGCGCGCTGTCGGCAATATACCGCTCCCACTCATCTGAAAGGTCGGCTCGAAGATCGGCCACCACGCCGGTCGCATACTCGACGACCGTGTCAGGCGAATGAATCCTGTGCCAGCTAACGCCCGGTATGCTCTCCAGCCTGTTGACGTCTCCGCCGGGAATGATCGCCAGTCGGTGTGCATCGAGCCGCCGGGTGGCCAAGCTCAAACCAAAATACCACAATGTCGATTGAATGAAGCTCGCCGCTGCCTGGAACCGGCTGTAATCGAACCTGAAGAAGAAGATCGTCGCGAACACCAGGCCGTAGGTCAGGGCGAAGGTTGGCAGGATGTAGCCAGCCGCTGCAACGCCCGGGAAATTGCCGATGCGCTTATAAAAGGAATAACCTGTCGTGTGAGCGATAAGCGCCGCAAAGATCGTGACCTGCAGGTTCGGTGACCGGATCACATCCTGATCGACCGACAGGCGGATCAGCGCCGGCAGCAGAATCGCGAATGTCAATCCGCCAAGCAGCTGAAAGCGCATCCGGAGCAGGAGATGCCGTTTGTTGGGTAAATGGATGGTGGTGGCGATCAATTTGAATCCCGCGAATCAACCCGGACGTTCACCTGACAAGATGCCGCTCTCGGCCAACGCTGGAATAGGTTATCCCTTCCCTGACGACGTCCTCGCCGCGATAGACGTTTCGCAGGTCGACCATCACCGGCGTCGCCATGACTGCACGGAGCCGCTTCAGATCCAGTGACCGAAACGCGTTCCACTCGGTGACAATGACGATCGCGTGCGCGCCATCGGCCACCGCGTAGGCGCTTTCTCCGAATTCAATGCCCTCTATCATCTTGCGCGCCTGCTCCATGCCGACCGGATCATAGGCCTTGATCGAAGCGCCTGCGTCCTGGAGTGCCTGAATGATGGCCAATGAGGGGGCGTCGCGCATATCGTCGGTGTTCGGCTTGAACGTAAGGCCGAGGATACCGATGGACTTGCCGCGCACAGAGCCGCCGCAGGCCTCAACCACCTTGCGCGCCATCGCCCGTTTACGCTGGTCGTTTATCGAGACCGTCGTTTCAATCAGCCGCACCGGGCTTGCCGCGTCCTGCGCGGTCTTGACCAGTGCCAGCGTATCTTTCGGGAAACAGGAACCGCCATAGCCCGGCCCGGCGTGAAGGAACTTTGCGCCGATGCGGTTGTCCATGCCGATGCCGCGCGCGACGTCCTGCACATCGGCTCCCAACCGTTCGCAGAGATCGGCAATTTCGTTGATGAAGGTGATCTTCATGGCCAGAAACGCGTTGCCGGCATATTTGGTAAGCTCCGCCGTACGCCGGCTCGTATAGAATATCGGTGCGACATTCAGCGAGAGTGGACGGTAGATCTCGCCCATGACGGCTTTGGCCCGTTCGGCATCGGTCCCGACAATGATGCGGTCGGGCCGTTTGAAGTCCTCGATTGCCGATCCTTCGCGAAGAAATTCCGGATTGGAGACCACCGCAAAATCGGCGGCGGGATTTTGCTCGCGGATGATCCGTTCCACCTCATCGCCGGTACCGACAGGGACGGTCGATTTCGTCACCACAACCGTAAACCCCTTGAGCGCGCGGCCAACTTCGGCGGCCGCGTCGTAGACGAAGGATAAATCGGCATGGCCGTCGCCACGCCGCGACGGCGTGCCCACGGCAATGAAGACGACATCCGATTGCGAAACCGCATCGGCCAGATTGTCATCGAAACGCAAGCGACCTTGCGCGGTGTTGGTCGTAACGAGGTCGTCGAGCCCTGGCTCATAGATCGGTATCTTGCCAAGTTTGAGCATGGCAAGCTTTTCCGCGTCACGATCGACGCAGCAGACCTGATGGCCAAAATCGGCGAAGCAGGCGCCCGAGACGAGCCCCACATAGCCGGCACCAATCATTGTTATCCGCATATCGCGTACTCTCAATCAGCGCCGACGAGACGATCTCGCCAGACAGCGCCCACTCCCTACCGAAAGACGGCTACCGCACTCCCGGGTGAAAACCCGAGAGCCGATCCTACAACAATTTGCATCGCCTCGCCGCACTTCGATGCTTACGACTATGCGATGGCGACGAGCTCCCTGGCATCAAGGTCGACAGGTATCTCGCCATTCATGATGGCAACCAGAACCCGAGCCCTTCCGGCTGGATCGAGCCGGTCAAGGCGACCGATCATTTCCGCGAAAGGGCCGGAAAGGATCCGAACCGAAGCACCGGCTGCGAGGCCGCCGCTGAAATCGAGCAGGCCGTGCCTGCCGGTCAACGCAATGAAGCGCTCTACCAGACCGGAGGGGACAGGCAAAGGCCGGTCGGCCTGCATGACCAGGGAACGCACACCGAACGTTCCGTTGATCGAGCGCCAACGTTGCAACGCGATGTCGATGGCGATGAACATATAACCGGGGAAATAAGCCGCAACTCGTGTTTCGAGCCGCCGGGCATGACGCACGGTTTTCTCGCAGCGAGGCACAAAGGGCTGGAATCCCTGGATCCGGAGATGCCGCTCGGCGACATGCTCCTTCCCGGGAAAGACGCTGGCCGCGTACCAGCGAGTTGCCGGCGCGGCCGTCGGCTCAGGCGACAGGGTTGTTGCCTTGCTCGTTGTTTTTTCCGCGCTACTCACGTGTCTTCCTTCGGCGGTCGGCGGCATGATCTCAGGTCAACGGTTACGACAGTGTCTGGATACCAGCAAGCAACCAAGCCACTAGAGTCAAGGCCGTTGGGTTAAGAATTTCCTACACATTGTCCAGAAATTTAGCTGTGCCTAAATAATCATCGAGCCGCTTTCTTTTTCAGCTGGCTGAGATGCTATGTCGAGCAATTTATTTCCATACGTAGGTGCTTGGTTACGCTGGTCGTGACGAATCGCCCGTTGGTTCTGGTACTTAGTCCGTCGACTTGAAGCTAATGTGACGGATGGCGTCGCGCACAAGCCTGCCGCCAGCGAGAAAGATCCTGCACGGCCACACCAACTACGGCGAAAAACCATTGTCGCGCAGAACAGGTTACCATCGAGTCATGGGGTTCAGGCAACAACATGGTGACAGCGATGCAACGTGCAGTTCTGTTCTGACTTCAGTTCCGCTCGACCGGCTTCACGACCGCTTCAGCAGCGACCAGACAGCCGGCACCAGGCTCGCGGCCAGCGCAACCTTGATCAGATCACCGACGATAAAGGGCAACACCCCGAACTGCCAGGATTTTTCCGGGCCGATCAACAGCGCCAGCCAGGCAAAGCCCATTGCCATCATGACGATCTCGGCCACCAGCATGGCATTGAAGAGCTTGATAGGATGGCGATCCCAGCCACGGTCGGCAGCCCAGCCGACGATCGCCGCCATGACGACGAAGCCGGCTAGATAACCGCCGGTCGAACCGAGCATGTAAGCGATACCGATGCCCTTTTCGGGCGTGCTCTGGAAAACCGGAAGGCCCGATGCGCCCTCAGCCATGTAGAGAAGCAGCGTGGCGACGCCAAGGCGCATGCCGAAGGAGGCAGCGATCAGGAAGACGGCGAGCGTCTGCATCGAGATATCGACCGGTCCGAGCATGACCTTGGTCTTGGCAGACAAGATCAGCAGCAGCGTTCCGGCGATCGCCAGCAAAAGCTGTCCTGCCAGCCGGGCCGCGCCCCTTTCAGGCAAAGCGAGAGAAATGAGCGGACGCATCGTCGTTGCAATTGCCATGGTCTTCCCCGTTCCGGATTGCCGCCGAACGCGGCCTTGCGTTTTCCTATATTGGCTTCCGTGCTATGCGGCAATCGGTTTTGCCCTCGCCCCAGAAAAGGTCGCGACGTTCGCATGGCGCTGAAATTCGATACACGCTTCGATCCTGCCTACGGCCAGGGCGTAGCCGTTGCGCCTGGTATTCAACGCGTCACCGCCAGGAACCCAAGCCCGTTCACCTTTCACGGGACCAACAGCTATATCGTCGGGCACGAGACGCTGGCGGTGATCGATCCCGGACCGGATGACGAGGCACATCTTGGAACACTGCTCGAAGCGATCGGGACCAGGCCGGTCAGCCATATCTTCATCAGCCACACGCATCGCGACCATTCGCCGCTGGCGGCGCGGTTGAAGCAGCATACCGGTGCGGTGGTTCTGGCGGAGGGCCGGCATCGCCCGGCGCGGCCGTTGCGCACCGGCGAGGTCAATCCGCTCGATGCCAGCGCCGACACCGACTTTGTTCCTGATATCGCGCTGCCGGACGATATGGTGATCGACGGCGACGGTTGGGCGATCCGGACGGTGCTGACGCCCGGCCATACCGCCAATCACGCGGCCTTCGCGCTGGAGGGAACCGGCATCCTTTTCTCGGCCGATCACGTCATGGCGTGGGCAACCACGATCGTCGCGCCGCCGGATGGCGCGATGGCCGACTACATGACATCGCTCGATCGGCTGATCGAACGTGACGACCGGCTGCTGCTGCCCGGTCATGGCGGGCCGGTGACCGAGCCGCGCAGCTTCATGCGCGGATTGAAAACGCATCGCAAAATGCGCGAACGGGCAATTCTGGAGCGGATCAACAGCGGCGACCGGACAATCAAGGACATGGTGGACGCGATCTATCGGGACACCGACCCCCGCCTGCATGGCGCAGCCGGCCTGTCGGTGCTTGCCCATCTCGAAGACCTGGTGGCGCGCGGCCTGGTTCACACCGATGGCGCGCCGGCTGTCGACGGCATCTATTCGCCGGCAAAGTAGTACCCTTCCGATATCATTCCGCCGGCGCCACGCCCACCTGGCCGGCGACTTCCTGGTCGAGTTCGGCAAGGAAGTCGGTGATGCGCGCTGCATTGTCGCCAAGGTCGTAGCGGCCGTAACGCGAGGCCGAGCGCATATCGACGATGACCGCATCGCCGTCATCGGTCACGCGGATGGCGACATCGGCGGGAAGGCCAAGCAGGAAGCTCTTGGCTAGCGCATCGACCGTCACGTCGCTTTGCCCTGCTGCCTCTGGAAATGGCGCCGTGAGCTGCCAGCCGCGCCGATCGAGCACGGTTTTGACCGCCTCCAGAACGCGATCGAAAGGCAAGGTGTAGCTGCGTCCGGTAACAAGCGGATAAGCTTCGATTTGCAGGCGCTGCTCGCCGGGCGTCGGCGGCAAAAGCTCGTTCATGTCCTTTGTCCGGGTAGAAATATCGAGCGCCGGCGGGTCGTCAAAATCAGTCGAGATGTCGCGCAGCGGCGGATAGGTCGCCGCCCAATAGGCCGCGACAGCGTAAGGGATGAGCACCAGAAGCGCCAGCAAGGCGCCGGCGGTCAGGTCATGGCCGCCGCGATCGCCGAAATTCCACAGTCGCGCAAAGGCAAACCCGGCAAACAAAAGCGCGACCGCGGCCAGCAACGCGACAATACCAAGCACCCACAGGAATGCCGGCGTCTCGACGAGGTCATATCGGTGGCCGATAAGAACCGTCAGCAGCAGGACCGCCGAAAAAGTGCCGGTGCGCCGCGACCAACCGGCAGCCCTCGACGTTTGTCGCTCGGGAATTCCCGTCATTGTTTTCCGCGCTGCCCCAACCCGAACAAAGGCATAATGCCTTTCAGCGGCGGCTTGAAGGCGCAAAGACGCCGCATCTCCGGTCAATCCGTCGGCAGGCGATAGTCCCGGAACTGCTGGCGCAAGGTAATCTTCTGGATCTTGCCGGCAGCGGTGTGCGGGATTTCGCCGACAAAGGCGACGTCGTCCGGCATCCACCACTTCGCCACCTTGCCGTCCATGAAAGCGAGGATGTCCGTCTTGGTCGGCTCCCTGCCCGGCTTACGCACAACCACGAGCAAAGGCCGCTCGCCCCATTTCGAATGCGGAATGCCGATGGCGGCGGCCTCCGCCACATCGGGATGGCCGACCGCCAGGTTCTCGAGCTCGATGGTCGAGATCCATTCACCGCCCGACTTGATCACGTCCTTGGCGCGGTCGGTGATCTGCATATAGCCGCCGGGGTCGATATGCGCGACGTCACCGGTATCGAACCAGCCCTGTTCATCGAACTGCTCGGATCCGATGCCGCCATAATAGGCGCGCGCGACGGCCGGCCCGCGGACCTTGAGCCTGCCGAAGGTCTTGCCGTCCCATGGCAGTTCGTTGCCGGCGTCGTCCGTCACCTTCATTTCGATGCCGAACGGCGTAAAGCCCTGCTTCTGCTGGACGTCGAGGCGGGCCTCGCCCTTCAGCCCGGCACAGTTCGGCTTCAGGGTGCACAGCGTGCCAAGCGGCGACATCTCGGTCATGCCCCAGGCGTGGACGACCTGGACATCGTAATTGTCCTGGAACTTCGTCGTAAGCGCGCGTGGACAGGAGGAGCCGCCGATGACGACTTTCTGCAGATAGGGTAATTTCTTGCCGGTCTCTTCCAGATGCTGGAGGAGCATCATCCACACCGTCGGCACGGCGGCGCTGAAGGTCACCTTCTCGATGTCGAGCAGCTCGTAGAGCGAAGCGCCATCCATCTTGCAACCGGGCATGACCAGCTTGGCGCCGATCATCGGCGCGCTCTGGGCAAGGCCCCAGGCGTTGGCGTGAAACATCGGCACGACCGGCAGTATTGTATCGCGCGACGATAGGCCCATGGCGTCGGGCATCGCGGCGATCATGGCGTGCAGCACGTTCGAACGATGGCTGTAGAGGACGCCTTTCGGGTCGCCCGTCGTGCCCGAGGTGTAGCACATGCCAGCGGCGGTGTTTTCGTCGAATGTCTTCCAGGTGAAGTTGCCGTCGGCTTCAGCGAGCCATTCTTCGTAGGCAACGACATTGGGCAGCGCAGTCTCCGGCAAATGCGCCTTGTCGGTCAGCACGATAACCTGCTTCAGCGACTTGACCGCGCCGGCGATCTTTTCAAGCAGCGGCAGGAAGGTCAGGTCGACGAAGATCGCCTTATCCCCGGCATTGTTCATGATCCAGGTGATCTGCTCGGGAAAGAGCCGCGGGTTGAGCGTGTGATAGATCGCGCCGACACCCATGATGCCGTACCAGACCTCGATGTGGCGCGCGGTGTTCCAGGCCAGGGTCGCGATGCGGTCGCCAAGCGCGAAACCGTCACGCTCGAGCCGCTCGGCAACCTTCAGGGCACGATTATGGATTTCGGCATATGTGCTGCGCACGATCGGCCCCTCGATCGAGCGCGACACGATCTCGCGGCTGCCGTGCTGCCTTTCGGCGTTGTCGATCAGCTTGTGGCAAAGCAGCGGCCATTCCTGCATCAGCCCGAGCATCTTGTTCCTCCCGTTATTTTTTTCGCCATTGTGGGACGAACCGGCGGATTGTCCAGCCAGGACTGGGGCTGGAGCGGTGCATGGAGCGAAATGAGGCGGAATTCGCCACAATCCGGCCATGCTCGGCGTTAACGTTGATTAACGGGCGGGGCGCGATTGGCGAATGAAAGAGGTTCGCATGGACCCGCAGTTCGACGACAAAGCCCTCGAAAATACGCTTGCCGAAAGTCTGGCCGATCTGGTGGCAGCCGATGTCGCGCAGGCCGATCTGGTGCCCGACGCCAAAACCGTTTCCGAAGATGAATTCGTCGAGGTCGTCGGTGGCGCCCTCGAGGCGGTCGGCGGCACGCTCTTGTTCAAGATGTGCGTCGAGAACGAGGGCGAAAGCCAGCACGTCGCTGCCGCCTGCGTCGGCGACGGCGGCAATCGCCAGTTCCTGCTGCTCACCTTGCCGGCCACCGGTGGTGCGCTGAAGGTTGAGACCACCTCGAAAAGCACCAACCCGGTGGCCGGCATTGCCGCCGCCTATGCCGGGCTGATGGACGCATTCCAGGCCGCGGCCTGATTTCCAGGCGGGATACCGGAGGAGAGCGCAAGACTGCCGCCTGCGGGCGACACCCGCCTGGTGGCAGGCAGCTCTTGCGCAAGGCTCTTGCCAGACACATCTTGGGTTGAGGCAAGGAGATCCGACATGGACCAGATCGCAAACCCGGCACCAGGCTTTCAGCGCAATCCGGGCAAGGTCATCACCGTCGAGCCTTACAAGGGTACCGTAACGGTGCGCGCCGGCGATGTCGTCATCGCTTCGTCCAGCAAGGTCAAAGTGCTGACCGAATCGCCCTACCCTCCGGTTTTCTACATTCCGTTCGGCGACATCGACTTCAAACAGCTTGGCAAGACCGAACACTCGACCCATTGCCCCTACAAGGGCGATGCCAGCTATTGGAGCGTGCTGCCCGCCGGCGATGCAGGCAGGGATGCGATGTGGGCCTATGAGCGGCCGTTCGACGAGATGGCCGATATCCGCGATCACGGCGCGTTCTATCCAAACAAGGTGACCATCGAGGCCACGCTCGACTGATCAGTCGGTGGTGCCTTCATCGCCGACGCCGTCGGCATCGTCGAGACGCACGAAGGTGAGGCCCTTGGCCTTCAGCGCCAGAAGTCCCTGCACCACGCCTTCGCCGGCGGCATGGGTCGGCTGGTTGATGTGGGCGATGATGACGTCGCCGTCCTTTGCTGCGGCAATGCGCCGGGCGGTCTCTTTTGCACCGAGCAATGAGCCGCCATCGCCGTTGACAGAGAATCCCGCGATCTTGAAGCCAAGCTTGCGTATCATCGCGATTGCCGACGGGCTGTATTCGGCGGTTGCGCCGCGAAACCATTTCGGCGCCGGTTCGCCGGTCACGGCAAGAGCGGCAGCACCCGATTTGACCTCGGCCAGCACGGCCTCCGGGCTGCCGGCACTGCGAATGCCGTAGATCTTTTGCGGAGTGTCGACAGCCGGGACGTGGCGGCCGCCATGGTTTTCCAATTCAAACAGTTCGGGATGCGCCCGCATGATCTCGACGGCGGCGGCGTTGTGCCTCAGCCAGACGCCGGTGACGAAAATGGTGGCGGGAATCTTGTTTTCCACCAGCGCCGAGAGAATCCGTGTGTCGGTCCTTCCGCCGCACGCATCGAGCGTCAGCGCGACGCGGCCGCTGCCCACCTCGGCCTTGATGTGCAGCGTCGGTGCGATGAGCAACTGGGCGTTGCCAGGAGAGACAGCCCACAGCGATATCGCAACGGCGCAAAAATACTTTTGGAACAGGCGCATCGATTATTTCCAGGTCGGCCGGATCAAAGTTGAAGCGGCGACCCCAAGACCGGCATCAAGGCGGAAATCGGGACGATGCCCCTGCAAAAGCGTCGGCAGCGGCAATTTGACCGCCGGCCTGACCTTTGGCAAGCGCGAGGTCACAATGCGTGCTCCACGTCCTTAACCGTACGTGAAAGGATCGCGCGGTTCCTATCCGCGACCCTCCTTCGCAGCCTGCACCGCCGCTTGCGCGGCGGCCAGCCTAGCGATCGGCACCCGGTAGGGCGAGCACGAGACGTAGTCGAGGCCGACCTTTTCGCAGAAATGGATCGAGGCCGGGTCGCCGCCATGCTCGCCGCAAATACCGAGCTTGATGTCGTGCCGCGTCGCCCTGCCCTTTTCGGCCGCCATCCGCACCAGCTCGCCGACACCCTCTATGTCGAGCGACACGAACGGATCCTGCTCGATGATGCCTTTCTGGCGATAGGTCTCGAGGAACGAGGCCGCATCGTCGCGTGAAATGCCGAAAGTGGTCTGGGTCAGATCGTTGGTGCCGAAGGAGAAGAATTCGGCCGCCTCGGCGATGACGTGGGCGCGGATCGCGGCACGCGGCAGTTCAATCATCGTGCCGGTCAGGTACTCGATCTTGACGCCGGTCTCCTCCATCACGCTTTTGGCGACCGCATCGATGCGTGCCTTGACGAAGGTGAGCTCCTTCACCAGCCCGACCAGCGGTACCATGATCTCCGGGACCACCAGCGCGCCGGCCTTCCTGCCGGCCTCCACGGCCGCCTCGAAGATGGCTCGTGCCTGCATCTCGGCGATTTCGGGATAGGAGACGGCAAGCCGGCAGCCGCGATGGCCCAACATCGGATTAAACTCGTGCAGCGCTTCGGTGCGCCGCCTGAGCTTGTCCGGCGACACGTCCATGGCGGCGGCGACCTCGGCCACCTCCTCTTCGGTCTTGGGCAGGAATTCGTGCAGCGGCGGATCGAGCAGGCGGATCGTCACCGGCAGCCCGGCCATGATCTCGAACAGTTCGAGGAAATCCGAGCGCTGCATCGGCAACAGCTTGGCCAGCGCCGTTCGCCGGTCCTTTTCCGTATCGGCCAGGATCATCTCGCGCATGGCAACGATGCGGTCGCCGTCGAAGAACATGTGCTCGGTGCGGCAAAGGCCGATGCCTTCGGCGCCGAAGGACCGCGCCATGCGCGCATCCAGCGGCGTCTCGGCATTGGTTCGCACCTTCATGCGGCGCGCGCCGTCGGCCCATTCCATGATGGCGGCGAAATCGCCCGAGAGTTCCGGCTGCAGCATCGGTACGGCGCCTTTCAGCACCTGGCCGTTGCCGCCGTCGATGGTGATGATCTCGCCCTTGCGGAAGGTCGCTCCCATCGCCATCAGCGTGCCGGCCTTGTAGTCGACGCGCAGCGAGCCTGCGCCCGAAACGCAAGGCTTGCCCATGCCGCGCGCCACAACGGCGGCGTGGCTGGTCATGCCGCCGCGCGTCGTCAGGATGCCTTCGGCTGCATGCATGCCATGGATGTCTTCGGGGCTGGTCTCGATGCGCACCAGGATCGCCTTGCGGCCTTGTGTCTTGGCCTCCTCGGCGTCGTTCGAGGAAAACACGATTTCGCCGGTGGCAGCACCTGGAGAGGCCGGCAGGCCAACGCCGATGATGTCGCGCGCCGCCTTCGGATCAATCGTCGGATGCAGCAATTGGTCGAGCGATGCCGGATCAATGCGGGCGACGGCCTCCTCCTTTGAAATCAGCCCGTCCCTGGCCATGTCGACGGCAATCTTCAGCGCTGCCTTGGCGGTGCGCTTGCCCGACCTGGTCTGCAGCATCCACAATTTGCCGCGCTCGATGGTGAATTCGAGATCCTGCATCTCGCGGTAGTGCTTTTCCAGGCGGTCGGAGATGCTGACGAAAGCCTGGAAGGCGTCAGGCATCAGCTTCTGCAGCGACGGCTTGTCGGAACCGGCGGCAATGCGCGCCGCCTCGGTGATGTTCTGCGGCGTACGAATTCCGGCAACGACATCCTCGCCCTGGGCGTTGACCAGGAACTCGCCATAAAGCTGCTTTTCGCCGGTCGACGGATTGCGGGTGAAGGCAACGCCGGTGGCCGAGGTGTCGCCCATATTGCCGAAGACCATGGCCTGGACATTGACTGCCGTGCCCCAGCTTTCGGGAATGTCGTGCAGGCGCCGATAGGTGATCGCGCGGTTGTTCATCCAGCTGGAAAACACCGCGCCGATGGCGCCCCAGAGCTGCTCGTGCGGATCCTGCGGAAACGGCTTGCCGAGCTCCTCCTCGACCTTGGCCTTGTAGAGCGCGATTACCCCTTGCCATTCGATGGCTGTCAGCTCGGTGTCGAGCTCATGGCCGAGCCCGCCCTTCTGGTCTTCGAGGATTTCCTCGAACACCTCGTGGTCGAGGCCCATGACGACATCGGAATACATCTGGATGAAACGCCGGTAGCTGTCATAGGCAAAGCGCGGATCGCCTGAATCGGCGGCCAGCGCCTCGACCGTCTCATCGTTGAGGCCAAGATTGAGCACGGTGTCCATCATGCCGGGCATGGAAGCGCGGCCACCGGAACGCACCGATACCAAAAGCAATTTCGAGGGATCGCCGAAACGGCGCCCGGTCAGCCGGCCGATATGGTCGAGGGCGACCGCAACATCCGTCTCCAGTGAGGCCGGATAGGTGTGGCCGTTGGCGTAATAGGCGTTGCAGACTTCGGTGGTGATGGTGAAGCCCGGCGGCACCGGCAGGCCCAGGCTGCACATTTCGGCAAGGTTGGCACCCTTGCCGCCGAGCAGATTGCGGTCGCCGGCACGGCCTTCCGCGGCGCCGTCGCCAAAGGTGTAGACCCATTTGGTCATGCTTGCTCCCCGGTTGCAGGAGATTGGAAAGGTTGGCAAATCGAGCGATATGATGCTGCAGTGCGAAAGGCAAGGCATCGACCAAGCCGGCCGGCCTCTACAATCGATTAAGGAAAAGCTCCGCCGAAAAGACTTGCTTTTTGGAAAGCTTTGCTGTAGAACATAACGAGAACAAAAGGGCAGAACGATGAGAATGGCCGGAAAGCTCGATTATCTGGAAATGCCGGCGACAGGCGGAACGCTGGACAGCGTGAAGGCTTTCTACAGCGCGGCCTTCTCATGGTCGTTCACCGATTACGGGCCGACCTATTCAGCCTTTGCCGAAGGGCTGGACGGCGGTTTTCAGGCGGATGGCCAAGATGCGCCGGCCAAGCCGCTGCCGGTGCTCTATTCCGAAAGGCTGGAGGAAACATTGAGCGCCGTCGAGAATGCCGGCGGGACCATCGTCAAGCCGATCTTTTCATTCCCCGGCGGCAGGCGGTTCCATTTCGTCGATCCGGCCGGCAATGAAATGGCGGTGTGGGGTGAATAGATCCGTTCAAAGTAGCGATTGTAAAACTGGCGGGTCGGTCGTGCATAGTCGATATGTCGGCATTGAGCTTTCTCGCGGCTCGTCCTATAAGGCCGCGCGCACAGCGGGCACGCTCCGGCTGTTGGGGCGTCGCCAAGTGGTAAGGCATCGGTTTTTGGTACCGACATTCCCAGGTTCGAATCCTGGCGCCCCAGCCAAACTGGATGCCCTGTGGACGATCGCTCCGGTGGCATCGATCGGCGCCGATGCAGCTGCCGATTCAGCAAGTAAGTCAAAAGGTTGCCGGAAGTTTCGCGAACTTCGCCGCGATCCCATTCGCAGTTCGACAGCACTAAATTCAGGAGCCGTTTTTTCTCGTTCGCGGCCTGTTTCGCAAATAGTCGGCTGGCATCACGGGCCAGTTCCAGGAGCCGCGGGCCGTGCTCCATGTATGATTCTTGCGCCTCGCTGTGCCGCTCGATCTCGCGTAGCAGTCGCGTCTGTTCCACTCGCCATTGCGCCGACATGCGATCATAGAAAGCATTGTCGATACGAAGGCCGTCTTCGAGTCGCTTGAACTGCGCCTGACACCGCAGGATCGCCTGTTCATGGAGCGGACGTCGCCCCGCCTATGCGGCTTGCTCACTCTAGCGTCGGGGCGGTCCGCAGACCGTTGAATCGAAATCGCTACGAAGCCCACGGGCAGACCTTAGCCTCCTGCGCTGAGCATTTCGATGATTGTTAAATCCAAAGAATCACCACAGGACGGTGGCCGTCGAGCGAGTTTTCAGCAGCCCATTTCCGCAGCCTATTAATGTGCAACTTGGGAAGCTGCCGACATCAATTCCTCGGGATTCAGCGCTCTGAAGGTGTTGAGGCCATCCTCCAGAACTTCAGTGAAGTTCCAGCGTACGATGCCCGCCCGGTCGATTAGGAACTGACCGACAAGCTGCGCCTGGCTGGAAGCCATCGCCTGCTGATCGGCTTCCGTAATCTCATATCCTTCCTTCTTGTTAAGAAATTCATTCATTGCCATGACGTCCATAGGCTCGGGCAACTCGCCCGGGAGATGGAACGGTATCGCCATGACCGTGTCCATCCCGACCTCGCGCAAGCCGAAAGCACGGTGCGAGGCTCGCTCCGGGTCGGATGCGGCGAGAAGATCGGGTGCCGGGTGGTAACGGAAATAGAGCCGCGCCCGCTCGACCGGCGTATTGACCACAGCCAGGCATTCGACGCCTTTCTCACGCAGGGCCGGCTTGAGTTGCGCCATCGCCGCGACATGGCGCCGGCAGAACGGACAGTGCAGGCCTCGGAACAAACCGATCAACAACGGGCTACGGCCTCGAAAATCATCGAGCGCGATCTTGCCTTCGCGTGAGATCGCATTGAGCACAACATTCGGTGCCCGGTCGCCCGGCTGCAGCGGGCGGTCAACACTACTCGTGGACATGGACAACCTCCTCGCCCCGGGGTCAGTCAGGGAAAGCAGCACACCCAGCGTTTCGGAGGCGATCAAGTGCTGGGGCGAAAGCTTCCTGTGCCAAGGCAATAGCTTTCGACCTCTGCCATATTGCCGAGGTCGAGATTACGCGCGTTGCCTATCATAACACGAAAAAGCATCTGCGGGTGCCGCCAAATGTGGTGAATTACCTTACGCGAGCGCACTCCCGAATGCTCTTGCGCTGAAGGTCAGGTTCCCGACCTCGATTTGGAGGTTCAAGTCTGCAACGCCCAAGGTCGTCAACGGGTCAGAACCGGACGATAAGCGAAGGTCCGCTCCTGAAACGCGTCGGGAATGTCTGGAAATGGCGCAACAACGATGTCCAAGGTGGTCGCCGGCAACGTCCGCTATCGAGCAACAGCGAAGATCACCTCTACGGCCGACATGAGGCGCATAGCCGCCGTTCGCACGTAGAACTATAGGGTGGCTCTCGTGCTGACGTTCACGACCGGCGAGGCACCCGCGAGCCAGAAGGTCGATGCCTCCTCAAATTTTTCCTAAGACCGAATCTAATGTCCCAAATTGTTCCCCGCTGGCGCCGGCTGGCGAGCTTTTTAAGCTCAGGCTAAGCTATGATAAGGGGGTGATTAGTAGGGCGAGTTGACTGCAAGAAGAGGGGGAAACGTTTGAGCCGCATTTTGGTAACGGTCATCGCAGCAATCTGCTTCACAATATCGACTGCTTCAGCCGGGCAGGGAGAGCAGCAAAACATCAATTACCTGGCACGTATGGCAGATGGCAAATTGCATCGGGCTGCAGCAATTTCAGGTAACATCTATGGCGTGTTGAAAAGGTGCCCGGCGCTGAGACCAAGCAAAAGTGGAAAAGCCATGATGGCTGTCTCCATCCTTTTGTACGACGGGCTAGATAAACATTTGGCGCCTAATCCGGCTAAATTCGAGAGGGCTCTCCGCGTGTTTGAAGGCGCTTACCGTAAGGCTGCTCTGAGTAAGGTTGATTGCCAGGCCGCGAAGGCCAAGGACCCAGATAGTTACCGGTAGATGTCTGCCTTGGGGCCAATCCATATGGCGGGAATTATTATGGCCGTAGCCAAGAACGGCCAGGAGCGCGTAACCTACGCTTGGATGTACCGTGTGCAGGCGCGCAAGAATTACCAAGAATTACAAGAATTACGGTGACAGTGCACTCTTACCAAGACGCCCAGCTCCCTGTCACCGACGTCCTGACTTTCGATGCCCCTGGCTGAGGCGATCGGCAAAGCCCGTCAAACCACAAATGAGGCGTAAGCGCCTCGCGGATCGCCTATGGATTTGGGCTTGACGTTTTCCGGAATCTCCAGGGCATGAGTTCCTCGATCTGGGTCTGCGGATGGCCGTTGATGATGGCGTCGAGGGTTTCGGCGAGGTAGGCGACCGGGTTGACGTCGTTGAGCCTGCAGGTGGCCACGATGGAGGCGAGCAGCGCCCAGTTGTCGAACGTAGTGCTGTGCTGCGATTGTCCACAGTGTCCCAGGAGCCTCTTAGGAACCCATGGTTCCAACGATCCGTTGCTGCCCCCACCCCAACTTTCAAAATTGTGGTAAAGTCTCGACGTTGTTATTGGCTTTGAGCGAGCGGTGTGAGGGCGCTGGAGGGTACCATGCACTTCATTAAGGTCCTGGTTGGCTCAGCAATATTGACAGCATCGGGGGCAGCGTTTGCGGCAGAGGAGGTGTCTGTCGAGAGAGGACGGCTGGTTTCCATCATCGGCAGCTGTCACGACTGCCATACTGACGGCTACAGGGAAGCCGAAGGCGCACTCGACCCCACCAAGGCATTGAGAGGGAAAGCAATAGGTTGGCGGGGGCCGTGGGGCACAACCTATGCAAACAATCTGAGATGGAGCGTGCAAGACCTTAGCGAAGACGGGTATGTAAACTACATCAAGACACTTCGCACATTGCCGCCGATGCCTTGGTACAACGTTCGCGTCATGCCGGAGAGCGACATTCGGTCATTCTATCGATATGTGAAGTCGCTCGGTGATCCCGGCGCCTTCGTCCCGAGAACGGTGAGACCGGGGGAAGAGCCAAGGACGCCCTTCGTCACGCTGGAGCCACCGCAAATGCCGAAACCTTGTTCACGCGACCTGGACTGCGGCGTGGGCGAAGTTTGCTCGGCCGCACCAGTCCGCCAATGCGTTAAGAAGTAGGCACCCTGGGCAGCGGCCCTCTTAAGACAGCCGACCCCAATTACGCGGTAGGGCGAAACAGTAGCGAACGCCGCCCTCGGGCCAGACGTGAAGTCAGACCGTCAATGATAAAACTTAGGAATGAGGCAGGCGGCGAAGAAATAATGCGCTGTCACCGTAATTTCCCCGTGCCGCTGGGAGACGCAGAATCAAGCGTGCAGATAAGCAACCAACTAAAGGCCGAGTTCGACGAGGCTGGAGTTATATGGTAAAGCCGTCAGCGGTCGGTCCACCAACCGCTGGCGCGAGCGGCATCGAAGCACACTTTGCTAGGGTGGGTGCCTTTGAGTGCGGCTTTCAGAGCGGCAACGCCACGATTGTACTCTTTAGTTTTGTCATGCTTCCTATCCTCAATAAGAAAGTCGCCAAAACGTCTGTCGTTATAGATCGATTGAGAGCAAAACAAATAAGCCGCCATCTGATATCCATGATCGAAGGCAACCGAGTTGGCGTGGGCGGCGGTTGGAACGAACGAGTTTGCGCAAATCACCATTGCCGCGACCGGCATCATGCGAATGCAAGATAATTTCATTGTTGTTGGCTCTCTCCCAAGACGCAACGAACTTGCCGAAGTTTTTGCCTTGGTGCAAGACAGTCATGAATCGTCCTCGATGGAGCTCGTGCTCCACTTCTGTGCAAGCAGTCGCAGATCTTAACCGGCCATGGCGTCGATAGCTGGTGGAACTGGCAAGACGCGCCGGATGAGGCAAATCAATTCGAACGCCGGAGGCCCTGCCTCTGCAGAGTTTCCGGGTTTTGAGTTTTATTGGTGCGGCGTGCTCGCAGAGCCCAGGAAAAGACCGGTGAAGTTCGCAACACGTTGAATTCTCGGCGACACGCAGAGGTTACAGCCCGCCTGTATGCACCCGCAATGGCTCAGATTTGTCTGGGTACGGTCTACTCGGCGCCTGGAGAAGGCGAAGATTCCCGGATCGAGGCGCTTAGGTCACTGCGCCAGGGCGGAGCGATCAGATTCGTGTCATACCTTCAGAGGCAAGACACTCGCAATTTGGGGGAACAGATGAAGGAAGAGAACGACGTTGAGAAGCTGGTGCGCACGCTGCGTGCTCGAGCACCTGATGACGCGGCGGTATTGCTGGCCCGAGAGTCTCCCGAGTTCATTCGGGACACACTAAAGTTGTTGCCGGACCGGCACGCCCGTAAGGTGGCGGAGCATTTGCCGCCGCATATGCGGCCTATTAAGCCTCATGGCGATGGCAAGGACCTCGCGATCCCCGAGTCGCTCGTCGAGCTGATGGACCCGATTCCCGCCAGCGTTCCTGTCGGCACGACGGTAGCCGCCGCAGTGGAGGCCGTCAGACGCACCCAGGTGCCGACCGAGCTCACTTATCTCTACGTCACGGAGGGGGGCGATAAGCTGGTTGGCCTGGTGGTCCTGCGCGATCTGATGCTGAGCGAACCGGACGCAATGGTCGATCAGATCATGCTGCCCAGGCCGTTCGCCCTTAACGTCGATCTCTCTTTGAGCGACGCATGCAAGGCGGCGGTACGCCGTCACTACCCTGTCTATCCCCTGGTGGACGCGGAGAACCGGCTGCTCGGGCAGGTCCGCGGCTGGCGGCTGTTCGAGCAGCAAATCATCGAGATTTCTGCCCAGTCTGGCCAGATGGTGGGTGTCCAGAAGGAGGAGCGTTCTTTTACGCCGCTGTTTTCAGCCTTCCTGAAGCGTCATCCGTGGCTGCAGCTCAACCTGCTGACGGCCTTCATGGCCGCTTTCGTGGTCAGCTCGTTCACGGGTACGATCGAGAAGATTGTCGCCCTGGCAGCGTTCCTCCCGGTCTTGGCCGGGCAGAGCGGAAATACCGGCTGCCAGGCACTGGCTATGACGCTGCGTGGCCTCGCCCTGGGCGATGTGGACAAACGACCGAAGCTGCACCTGGTGATGAGGGAGGGCGCGCTCGGGATCGCCAACGGCGTGCTCGTCGGCCTTGTGGCGGCTGCGGCCATGTGGTTCTACGCCTCGCGGCAACCGGAGTCGGCAGCCCAGGCACCCATGCTGGCACTTGTGATCCTGCTCGCCATGTCCGGATCGTGCCTCATGTCCGGCATCTCCGGCGTGCTGATCCCATTGGGCCTGCGGCGGGTCGGCGCCGATCCGGCCGTCGCTTCGGCGATCTTTCTCACCACCGTCACCGATATCGTAGGCATGGGCCTGATGCTGGGGCTAGCCACCATGCTCGTGCTGTAGTTTGGGGGCGCCCTGGTGAGTTGGGGTTCCCATATGCTAACCTCGTCGGCGCTCACCGAGATAACAAAGGCCAGGCCGCAATCGCGCGGGCAACGCCACGGAAGACCTTTGGATGAGCCATATGTGAGAGCTTGATGCGTCAGGCGGTGACCAGACATGCGCAGAACCGCGCAAACAATATTAATCTTGTCGGCTGCGCTATCCGCCACTGGTGATGATTTGAGTTAGTTGGCAATGGTGCCGAATACTTCAATTATGTACAACAACGCTGATAAGATATTTGGCCAACCGGCGTATCCGAAGCACGAATAAGCCCGATAGTTTGTTGCGCGGCTGCAACAGCTGTTGAAAACTCGGACGATTTCGTCAAAGTTCAGTCGCCTTTTTTCTAGTAGTCGTGCTAGTCCTTCGCACTGGTCGGGTTTGGGGTGGTTCTCGGCATGCAATCTTCGTTTCGAATGATCGTCGGCTGCGCTGCGGCGCTGCTTTGTACCGGCGTATTGCCGGCCGGCGCGCAGGGTCTTTTTTCGGCCTATGACGATGCGTTTTCGGCCCGCATCGCCAGTCCGGCCGACAACGGAACGCTCGCCCAGTTTGTCACGGTCGCCGTCAACGCCGGCCAGTACGATCAGGCGATCTCCTCAATCGAGCAGTATCTGATCAAATATCCCCGCGATGCACGCGCCCGGCTGGCGGCCAGCCGGTTGTACTATCATTTCGGCTCTTATGAATTGGCTCGGCGGCAGGTGCAGTACGGCATCGAAGTCGGCGGCCTGACCGCAGGTGAGCAGCAGGAAGCTGTTCGCCTGCTCGCCCGCATCGAGCGCGCGTTGCGTGGCGTCACCTGGGAACTCGCCCTGACCGGCGGCGTGTTCAGCGCATTTACCGATTTTGAGCCCGGCGGGGCGCAAGACGACGACAGCTTCGTCTCGCCCTATGGGCGGGCGGAAGGCTTTGTCCGATGGGACCTCGGCACGCCAAGTGCCGACGCTCTCGTTCTTTCAGGGTCATTGACGGCGACACAGCGCTTTTTCACGCCAGACCTGTCGGTTCCGGGTGGCAAGGAGACCTTTATCCACGGCAACGCAGCGATCACCTGGGACAAGGGATTACCCAATAGTGGGATCGATTCGCTGCGCCTGCTGCTTTCCGCCTTCACAGTTACGGATCGCTTCGACAGCGATATCCAGGAAACCGGCGTCGGCGTCAGTGGGCGCTTTCTTGTGCGCCCGACGGTCGAGACGACGCTCTTCGCCGGTGGCGGCTACATCGATCTAAGCGCCTCGCAAGGCATTTTCGCCGATAGCAGGGTTTTCTATGAGGCAGGCGGCAGCTACCGCTTCCGCAATGGCCAGGCGCTCGGACTGCGCTTTGTCGGCTCGAATGACTTCGCCTCCGGATCTGAAATCGGCCGCAGCTACACGGGCGAGGTCCGCTATGGTGGCCTGTTGATGAACGTACCGGATCTTTTCGCATGGTCGCACCAGGTCGCCTTCTCGGCCGGCCATAGCGACGCTCCCGACCTGTCCGTCGGCATCGGCACAAGTATCAAGAGCGACTTCTGGCGCATTGCCTCGGAAAGCGATTTTCAGCTGACGGAGGCGCAGAAGATCAGCGTCGATCTCGCCTATCGCGAAACCAACTTCGACATCGCCAACCGCGACCGAAAATCGTTCGAAATGCTCATGAGCTATACGTTGACGCTCAATTGAAAGAGGCCGCGATGAGGACCCCGTACCGTCAGATCGCCATTTTTATCGGCTGCCTTGCCTTTGCGGCACCATCCGCCGCTGAGACTGTCGGGTCGATGACGGCCTACCAGACCAACATCGTCCGCAACAACGGCGGGACAATGGACGTCGGTGCCGGCGTCGAACTCGGCGACCAGCTGCGCAGCGATCCCACTGGTCTTGGAATGCTGGTGTTCCGGGACGAATCGAGCGCCAAGATTGGTCCGAACACCAGCCTGACGATCGATGAATTCGTCTACAATCCGGGCTCCGGATCGGGAAAGATCGACATCGGGATGAACAACGGCCTGGCCCGTTTCTATGGCGGTCAGGTTTCGAAAGGTGGCGTCATGCAGGTTGCGACGCCGCATATGGTGCTCGGGGCCAGAGGCGGCATCATCGAAGTGCTGGTGGCAGCCGGCCAGACCGTGGGCATTCTGCGCGCGGGCCGCATGACCTGCACGATCAATGGCAAACGGCTGGTCATCACAAACCCGGGCTACGCCTGCACATCGGAAGATGGCAAGCTGCTGACCGGCTACGGCGGAATCGACACCTTCCCGATATTGGACAGCATCGACCGGATAGCCGGCACCGGCCTGCCAGGTGCACCGGGTCCGGGATTGGACGTAAGCGCGATTTGTGCGTCGGCACTCGGCGGCTCGCTCAAAGTCTGCGACTCCACCGACGGCGCATTGCCGGGAGTGGTCATGGAGTTCCCCGACAGCCCAACGCCACCTGTGGGCGGCGGCGTGGATGAGGGTGGGTGTGAGGGTGAGGGTGAGGGTTGCTGCTACTACTGCAATTAAGCCCGGCGGCACGACATGAGCCTCTTGGCCGGGTCGAGCTGGGCTGATTGGCGGCAAGCTGCCAGGCGCAAAATATCCGGTCTTGTGGTCGTGTTCCTGCTGCTCGCTTGCCATTTAGCTTTCGACAGTCCGCTGTCGCGGCTGCGCGAACGCACGTACGACTTCTACCAGTTTCTCGCCCCGCGCCAGGCGACGAGCAATCCTGTCGTGATTGTCTCGATAGACGACGCCAGCCTCAAGGCACATGGGCGATGGCCCTGGAACCGGGGCCTCTTGGCCGATCTGGTCGATGGCATCACCGAATCCGGCGCCGCGGTGATCGGGCTTGCGCTGGTGCTGCCCGAGGCCGACACCTCGCCTGAGGGCATCGCCGGAGACAAGCGCCTGGCAGCGGCACTGGCGAAAAATCGAACGGCGCTTGCCGTCAGCCTGGGCAATGAGGCGACGGTTTCAGAAGCAGAGCCCAAAGCCGGCTGGTCGATCGTCGGGCAAGTACCCGACACACTTCCGGGCTTCACTGGCCTGACCGGCTCGCTTGCCGAATTCTCGAACGCCGCCGCGGGCCTCGGCGTAATTCGCACCTTGCCCGATCCCGACGGCGTACTGCGCCATGTGCCGCTGCTCTGGCTTCGCAATACCGCTCAAGGCGTGCAGCTCTGGCCGTCCTTCGCGCTCGAGCTCCTGCGCCTTTATGCCGGGCAGGACGGCTACATAGCCCGCCTGAATGCCGCGGGGTTCGACGCACTCAGGATGGCTGGCGCCATTGTGCCGCTCGAGCCCGAGGGGAGCATCCGCCTCTGGGAAACCGCCACCGATACGCCCCGCATATCTGCCGGCACTATCCTTTCGGGCCACAGTGATCCGCGGCTGCGGGACGCCATCGCCATTGTCGATCTGTCGGCCGTGGGACTGACGCAGTATCTACCCACCCCGACGCGTCCAGCGCGACCAGGCGCGGACATCCACGCCGATGCAATCGGCCAGTTGCTTGCCGGGCGCTATCTTGCCGAGCCAACGCACGCGCGTACGCTCGAGCGGCTCTGGTTTGTCCTCAGTGCCGTCGTTTTCATCGGTCTTTCCGGAGTGCTCGCCGGGCGCGTCGTGCTTGGCGCCCTCGCCCTGGCGCTGCTGGCCGTCACGCCGTTCGTGTTCGGCGCTCTCGAATACAGTCTGCAGGGTGCACTCTATGACCCGCTGCAGCCGGCGCTTGCGACGATCCTGGTTGCGAGCTTCGAAGGTTATGTCCTCTACAGGCGTAGCGAGCAGCGCCGGTCCACTCTGGCACGGCAGTTCTCCCAATACCTGTCGCCTTCCGTGGTGCAGCGCCTCGCAAGCTCGGATACTGAAGCGATCCTGTCTGGCGAGAAGCGCGAGATCACAATTCTGCTCAGCGACATACGCGGCTTCACGACGATGAGCGAACGACTCGATACCCAAGAAATTGCAAAGGTGGTCAACCACTTCCTCGGCATTGCGACCGACGAGATCCTCAAGCGCGACGGCACCATCGACAAGTTCATGGGCGATGCGGTGCTCGCCTTCTGGAACGCGCCGCTCGATCAGCCGGATCATCGCGAGCGCGCGCTCGACGCGGGGCTTGCCCTTATCGAACGGGTGAAGCGCGAAGACGCCGCCTTCACCGCGGATGGCCACCCCTCCATCCAAATCGGCGTCGCCATCGAGACGGGCATCTGCTCGGTAGGCAATTTCGGCTCCGAACGGCGCTTCGATTACACCGCGATCGGTTCGCCGGTGAACCGCACGGCACGGCTCGAGTCGACGACCAAGAAGCTGGGCATCCCCCTGGTGCTTGGCCCCGGCTTTGCGGAAGGAGCATCGATGCCGGTCGTCCAGGCGGGCGCCTTTGAGCTCCAGGGTTTCAAGGGTGAGGTGCCGGTTTTCACCATTCCGGAGCTGCACAAAGGCGTGAGCCGCGAGAAATCGGTTCAGCATGGCGAGCAATCTGACGGCCCAGCAGTGGCGGATGGTTCACCGCTGTCCCCAAAGACAGCTCCTCCTGATCTTGCACCCCGAACTCGAAACATCGGGTGATCGGATCGGAGGAGCAGGTCGCTGCTGGAAGCGTCGTTTGTCCTGTCGACGCCAAGCCGGCGAGCGGAGCGGCGGCGATGTCGGCGATGGCAAGTTTACTGCAGCCGCAAAGCCTCGTTGCGAGCATAGTCAACAAACCGACACGGCCGGCCCCGAACAGAACGACGTTGCCGCCGCACATATCGCCGGCCCGCGCAGTGGCTGCAGGCTGGCCGCCAGCGGGTCGGTAAGCGCCGCCGCCCTGGCGGCCCAAGGGTCAGACCACAGGCAGAACAACCAAGTTCGACGTCGATTCCTCGTCGATGAAAATGCCGCCTAAAACCCGACGCTAGCCAGACCCGAACTGATCAATTCTACGCTTCGTGGGTTGGGAAATGGCCCGAATTTGTTTCTGATTTTCTGGCTGGCGACATCAGCATCCTTCATCCGAAGCTGGCCGAACAGTTCGCGGGCCTCGTCCTTGAGGCCGAGATGCGCCAATGCGGCGCCGCAGTAGCGGAGTGTCGGGGGATACGAAATCTCGTGCCCCCCCGGTTCAAGCGCGAGCGCGCGACGCCCCTCGCGGGCGGCCGCTTCGAAATCGCCCGACATCGCTTCGATCATGCACAGTGAGGTCGCGAAGCAATATCGGAACGTCACGTTCTTTCCAAGTACCTCTGCCTTCCTTGCTGCCGTCTTGGCCGCTGAATAATTGCCAGTATAGAAGTTTAGCATAGACAATGCATCGTAATACATGACGCTTTGTGTGCCCGTCTGCCTTGCTTTTTCCAAATATTCTCCAGCAGTAGCAAAATCTTGCAGGAGGAACGCGTGTACGTGGGCGCATAATGACAGGGCTGCGCCATTAAACGGATCAAGGTCCATAGCCACGCGCATGTCGTCCTTGCACTCTTCGATCGTAAGGCGATAGTCGTAGGCATGCGAGCGGTCGAAGAGAAATACAGCCTGATAGGCGCGCCAAGCATGAAAGATGCCCTGGCGGCTGAGTGCATTTGCTTCGGTCAGAGTTGCGCGGCTGGCCCTGACATTGGATGGGCTTAGGCTGAACATCTGCGCTGTAGCCGTCAAAAGCCGTTTTCGGCTGATATGGGAATCGTCCATGGCGTCGAGCGAGAGAATGTTCCGGTGCAAGAGACGGTCAACACAATTGGTCGCGAAGGTCTGAAGATCCCGCTCCAGTGCCAGCGTCTTGCCGCCAAGCTTTACCACCGTACTCATGCTGACCATAACATCGCGGTTGGTCGAACCGACACACATAATGGCAACCGCCAAAGTATCGTAGGCGCTCTCCGTCTTGATCAGCAGATCCAAATCCGGCGCATCGGCAGCATTTCGCGGCCCGTTGCGAGCGGGATCCGGAACGGAAACGCGAAAGCAGCCCGTTTCCTCCAGGCCAGAGATGACTGCCTGCCGAAAGAGTTCAGGCAAGATCATGGCGCCGACCGCACCGTTGTGCCACGCGTCCAAGCCGATGCTCACGACCAGACGCCTGTCGGGCTGAGCGCCACTGTGTCGGGTCTCGTCTGCCCCTGGACTGGCCACTGCCGGCGCGGCCGTTTGCAACTGACTTCGCCGCTCGCGCAGCCATTCCTCGAACCCTTCCTCCCCAGCAATGTCGAGGCCTTCAAGAAGCGTTCCGTTCGTCTTAGCACTTTGACCTTCATGCAGTGCGTCGACGTCACAGCAGTGGAGTCGAAGGCAGACGGTCTCGCGGTCAATATGAAGCAGATCGGCCATGTCCCCCGCAAGCAGCGCGCGCAGCGATGATAGCTCGCGCCGAAGGCTGTTTTGGGCCTCCGTTTTCTCGCATCGCCCCCACAGAATGTCCTGCAGCGAGGCGCGGGAGCGCTCCCCGTTCCGGGAAAACGCAAGAATTGCAAGCAAAGCACGTGCCTTCTTGCTTGGCACGGCAATCTGGTGGCCGTGCAAATCTTCAAGTCGAAAGATGCCCCGCAGCGTAAGCCGCGCGATCAGTTGCATGGCCATTTCCAGCCTACCGTCGAAAACCCCGGCCATCTCCATAGCATAGGCCGCAAAAGAATACACGATCTCACCCGGCCGAGCGTTTAGTGATGGTCTTTTCACGCATTTTTCACGCAACAACGACGGAAATTCGGACGGTTTTCGGACGCGGGCATGGTCATTACCCGCGTCGGCAGCGCACTGAAATGAAAAACCTTGCTTGCGCTACCAAGATGGAGGCTAAAAAAATGTTAGATCAATTTGATCCGATCTTGTTCTGGAGCAAGGCTTCGCTCGAAGCGCAACGCCAGGACTATACGTTCGGCGATGGAACGGGCATCGACGAAGCCAAAAAAGGCCGAACAAAACTTGAGCCCAAAGTGGGCGGGCCGACGCGTGCGTCTCGCGCGCTGGCAATCGTACATATCGCTATGTACGACGCCCTGCTCATGGCCGATCCGGCCTCATTCCACAATAGCCATAATCGGTTTGCTCGGCTGGCCGCATATCAGCCCATGCTCCCTGCCGCGCCTGCCGTGATCAGCCGTGAAGCCGCTGTCGCCGGAGCTGCGTCTGTGACGATCCGGCTGTTGTTCGAAGACGCCATCGTTGAGCAGCTCGTTACGGAATACCGACTGCATCTTTATGAAATGGGCCAGTCGGCGCAGGCGATCGAAACCGGGCTCGAGTATGGCGCTGCCATCGGCCGGATGCTCGCGGACGCTCGGTCAGTCGACGGTTCGGGACCACGGGATAGGCAATACCGCGCCTTCGGCCTGCCAGGAACCTTCAGCCCTGACCCTTATTCGCCGCTGGGCACCACAGTGCTGGGTGCGACATGGGGTTTCGATGTTACCCCCTTCGCCACATACCCCGACGGCACGATAGGTTTTGTCGGGCCAAGCGAGGCCCTTGGAGAGCAGCCGCCGCAGCCGGGCCAGACGGAGCCGCTGGGCTCGTTTCTTGAAGCAATGAACTGGCCGGCGGATCGGGACCTGGTCGCCGGCAAAGGCGCTGCTCCAGGGACCGGCCGGTTGACACGGACAGCCGAGGAAACGCTCATCGGAACCTTCTGGGCCTATGACGGGGTCCGCGGGATTGGCTTGCCGCCGCGCCTCTACAATCAATGCCTTCACGCGATCGCGGAGCAGGCGAACTTCTCCACTGAGGCATTGGCCGTTCTGCTGGCCATCTGCAACCTGGGAATGGCCGATGCCGGCATTGCCGCGTGGCGCGAAAAATTCACCTATCATGTCGCACGGCCGGCAACCTTGCTTCGCACCAACGAGGCCGGATTCAGGGAGGATACCGCGTCCGTGCCGACCTTCGATCAGGCCAGGCTCACAATGCCTCCCGGAGGGGCCGGCAAACCGGATTATACCTCCATCAAGACATGGCTCGAATTGTTGCCCGACACACCTTCGCTGGTCGATTCGGATGCGCACTGGGCCCCCCTCGGGGCGCCGCAGACCAATTCCGTTCCACGTGGCGGCGATGGTCCGAAGTCACGAACGCCGCAGTTTCCGGCCTATCCGTCGGGGCACGCGACCTTCGGTTCGACCTGCTTCGGGCTTGCAAGCGAACTGCTTGAAGCGCTGGGGCACGGCAAGGATATTGTCTTTGCCTTCGTATCCGATGAGTATGATGGTCGCGCCATCGACCCGGACGGTTCCGTACGTCCCCGCCACGCCCGCCAAATGACGCTTGCCCAGGCAATCCATGAGAATGCCGTCAGCCGTCTTTATCTCGGCGTGCATTGGCAGATCGACGCTGTCGAAGGTGTGCGTCTTGGCCGCAACCTGATCGACGTCATGAAGTCCAACCCCGTTGGGCCTCTGCACGCGATCGTCCCCGATGGATCTTTCGGGCCTGGGCTCGCCGCCAAAGCAAAGGAGATGATGTAATGAACAACTTTCGCACGCATATGGCGAACCAACTCAGTTCCAGCCGCTGTGAAGATCCAGCTCGGCCGATCAGGCCAGGCTCGCCCGAGACAATAATCGTCGAACTCAATGAGGACAGACTCTCGATCAGCGACACGCATCTGTTCGACTTCCCGGACAGCAAGCATGGGCTGTTTGCCGCCAATAATCGCATTCAGGCGCGCAAGGTCAAACAGGTCGGTGACGACACTGTCTTCGACATGCTCGAAAAAATCGCCCAGCCCGACGCCAAGCCATTTCTAGTCCTCGCAGGCCGGCCGCATGACTGCCGCCTAAGCATCGGGCCCGACGGGATTCTCCGATTGCGCGCCTACGGCACTGATGACGGAAACGGACGCTCGAACTGCGGCGGATGGATATTCGATGCCATTCAATCGTCTTCTGTCTGATATTCCGCAAATCAATGGACGCCATCGGTCGCGATGGCGTCCAGACTCGAAACTGATCACTCTGTGGGAGAAATAAAATGGACAATTATCCTGTATGGGGACTTTTGCTCGCTTTCAACGGGGCGACTATATTTCTTCTTCGCTCCGTATTCACCAGCATTGACTATAAATCGATTCTATTAGAGAAGAATATCACGGACGACAACGGCGTAGCTCCTGTCGAGAGCTACAGTCGTGTGGCCGGCATGCTTGGGGCATCCTTGATGGTTACGTTGTTCTGGGGCGCGAGCAACGTAGTCCTCTACTTTGCGATCGTGCGGCCCGAACAGGTTTCTGGAATCGTCACCAGTGTCGGGAATTTTCTTTTCTATGGCGCATCGCTCTTTCTTCCATATGCGGCCAACCAACTGAAGGCAATGTTCCAGAAGCCGGCATGACGATCGCTTGCAGAAAGTTAAACACGGGGGCAGCCTTCGAAGAAAAGCTGCCGGGCGAATGGGGGACAAAGAGATGGGACTTCAACCTATTGACCAACTAGATTTTCGGAATATTAGTTCGGATATCATCCTGACAAGACGTGGAGAAATCGGCTTTCTTCAAATAGACAACTCTCTCTTGAAGGATATTCTTAAACATCTGCCCGATACGAACAACTTTGCTGCGGCCCTTGCTGGGAATCCCCTATCGCGTTCCCGCAGCAGCTTCGAAGTCCTTTCGCGATCACGGTCCCGCTCAAGGTCAAGGTCACGATCGCGATCACGTTCAAGATCAACTGCGCAGGCGGAGCGGGGCGGTGGCGCAGTCGGCGAGGTTCTCGCGTCCTGGGACATCGTGAGGCGGCTTTACGCTGCGGGGATGGCGGACGGGACCTACCCTTTCGAGACCTTGCAGATCAAACCGCCGCGGGGTCCGTCGGAAACTGCCACCGAAATTGCGGCGCTTCATGCTCACCAGCTGAGCCTTGTCAACGATCGCGTCAGGCAGGAAGAGATCCTGTCGCAAGCCGACACAGCCAATCTGTCGGACATCTTTGCTCCTCTTGGCATCGAAAGCGGCGGGTTTGACAGTACCGAAAGGTTGATCGAACTGATCCTGCAGGTCGCCGAGCGCGTTGGCTACTTCTACAAGGCCGTCTTCAATCGCCAGCGACCGAACCAGGTAGACTCCCGGTTGAGGCCATTCATTCCCGTTCCGCCTCATGCAGCATTTCCAAGCAACCATTCGTTTCAAATGTTCTGCATCGCAGAGGTTCTCACGCGCCTGATACCAGAACATCCCGGCACAACCGAACTATTCTTCGTTGCCGAGCGCGTCGCCGAAAACCGGGAGCACGCGGGGCTACATTACCGTTCGGATACCGAGGCCGGACAGGCCCTAGCCAGGCAGTTCGCGCCGTTTTTGATGGATTTGTGCAGCCGCGAGATGCGTCAAGCTCTCTTGGAATGGCACTGAGGGAGGGAAGCTATGGAACCGGATATTGCACCAGGACAGGAGCGGACTCAGTCCCCTCTTTTCTACCTCTGGCATCTTGTCAGCATTGGCTTGCTCGACGCGCAAAGACCAGGCGTTGTGCCGCCAATCTGGTCAAAGGGCCTGCCTGAGAGCCGGGTCGCCATTATCGACAGTGGCTGCACATCACGGCATCCAAATCTGCCAGCCGCCTGCATCGAAGCCCGGCTGGACGTGGCGGTGTCGACCGAGGGAGTAGTCTATCGCAAAGAGGATCTGCGCGCCGCCCGAGATGGCTGGCAAAACCTTGAAACCGCGATGGCGCCAATATTGAAAACGATCGCGGACGACGACGTTCGCGACGATATTGCCCGGCGCGTCAAAGCGATGTCCGGAGGGGAGCCCCGGCTTGTCAAAGCTGCCGATCCGGCAGAGCACTTTGCCGGACACGGCACCTCTTGCGCAGGCCTTATCGCAGGCCGGACATTAACGAAGACGCCGGCGGGGTCGGCGCCTGCGCTTGATGGCGCCGTTCTGCCGTACTTTGGCGTGAATCCGTTTGCGACGATTATTCCGGTCGCCACCCCCTACAGCCATGAAATCGCTCCACTTGTCACCGCGCTTCTGCACGCGGTCGCCTGTCGTGCCGATGTCATTCTGCTGCCACGCTCGGTGAACGACCTCAGCAGGCTGGCCAGAGGGAAGAACGCGTCTGGGACGGATGTTCGCATGACGCGGTTCGACGACGACCAGGCGTTGGCCACCGACAAGAAGGTCTTTGAGCATCTTCTGGCAGCGATCGCAGCGGATCGTCCGGTCGTCCTCGCAGCCGGGAATGACGGAATGGCCGAACCGGCCTACCCCGCGGCACTGGCGACTGCTACGGACGCACCGTTCGGAGCGACATCTCTGATCGTTGTTGGCGCGGGCAATCAGCTGGGGTGGCGTTCCGCCTATTCAAGCGGCACCTACGCTTCTGGCGTCACGATCTACGGCCCCAGTGACGACGAGGCTATGATCACCGACCAGGTCGTACGAATTGACCTCGCCGCTGAGATGGGCAGGGCAATCGCCAGCTCGGTTGGGCCAGCAATTGCGAAGGCCGGAGCCGAATATTCGCCCTTCAGCGTTCTGGCGATTGACGTACCTGCCCGCCTGGCCGGAGATGCGGACGTCATCGACGACATAACACCCCTGCCGACCGGGCTTCTCTACACCCGCTTCGGCGGAACCTCGGCCGCATCGGCATTGATTGCAGGCCTGGCATCGTTGATTCAGGCGAAGGCACTTGCCGATGGCAACAAACGATACTCCGGCAGCCAATTACGCGAGTTGCTGCTGAGCAAACGCCCAGCTGAACTCGTGCTTACATCGTCAGACTCGTCAGGCGAGTCAGATTCGAAACGTGCAATAGGAGTACCACCACCGCCACCCGCTTACATCAAGATCGGCGACGTCGTGTCAAACAAACCATGATCACAAGGCTGCAAGGCGTCGGGATCATTTGGAGGCAAGCATGGCAGAAGACGGCACAGAGAAGGCAACGGCGACGGCCGACCCGAGACCTGTATTGCTCGGCTCTGGGAGGCAATGTCCGAAATGTGACGAGCCTATTTCCATGAAGGCCATTCGATGCCCTCACTGCCTGGCAGATCTCGGCAGAGGGGAAACCAGATGGCAAAAGGTGACACTTGGCGCAAAACTCGTGCGCGACTGGATCGGGTTTCCTGCTGCCGTGGCTGCGCTACTAACCGCATTCTTCACCCCGACGGTCGCCGCCATGCTGAGTTGGTTCGACCAAGACAGAGCCTATGTGACGGCCGAGCTATTTAATCCCGACATTGTCAATGTAGGTCTGGACGATCGCGGAGTAAGCGACCAAACCGACAGGGTGACGCAATACATCTCTTTGATCCGCGTCGGCGGAAAGAATACCGGCTACTCCACCGCCTCGATCAGATCGAATTTTCGCTGCGCGTTGCAGACCTCTGACCGCGCCGGCATGGATTATTATTTCGACTTCTATGACATCCAATCCCAGAGAAAGTTTTTTCCAACCTTGGACGCCGGACAGTCGATCATCACTTTCGGAAAGCTTACCGGTTCTCAAGAACACGATTCAGACACGGGTATGAATACCTGTGAATTTTCTTATGTTGACCGGTACGGCCCGAGGCCTCCTTACATCGTGTCACTGTCCGACCGCGCAAAGTCAGAGATTGCAGGGCTCGCAATCGGAGATGAGCAAGCGGAACTACAGTCGCAATTCTGTGCTGGAATGGTGACGCAGATGCGGCTGAGCGACAAAACCATAGCCGACTGCGTAAGCGACACACATGCAATAGCGATTGAGCCCATATATTCGTGGAAAAGCGCGGTCGCTCGCGCAATTCAATTCTCAACGGCGTTCGGCACGATGGCCGGCCAACAGTCGAAACGTGCCGCGGGCGCTATCCTCGTCTGTAACGACACCCCAGATAACTGCAAGAAAACGGATGCGAATATGCTGTCCGAGATGGACGCGGCACTCAGTCGCTTCCAACCACCTATAACAACTTGGTTCTGCAGTTCACAGCCAGGACTATCTTTGGCGGACTGCACACGGCGTGATTTCCCTCATCCGTGATTCAGGGCGGCTGCCTCAAGGCCATTTGCCTCGCCAGCCAGGATTGCAAATCCTCAATCAGTCGGCGGTCAGCACGACCTTGACACTCTGAGTGCGGTCGGCGGCAAGTCGAAACGCATCGGGGGCCGAAGAAAGCGTGCGCTCCGCTGTCACCAGCTTCAGGACGTCCACCTCCCGCGACACAATGAGGTCGACTGCGCGACCGAACTCTGTACCGAAGCGGAAGGTGCCTTTGAGGTCGATCTCCTTGGCCATCACGGCATTGGCCGGCAGTGGGATCTGGCCACCGGGAAGGTTGCCGACCTGGACCACCGTGCCGCCGCGCCGGACGCTGGCGATTGCGGCGGCAAGGCCGGCCGCGCTGCCCGAAATCTCGAACGCCACGTCGAGCGAACCGCCGGCCGAGAGCGCCTGGAGCTCGGCGTCGCCGCCGGAAATGTCGACCGTCCTGTCGGCGCCCAACCTGCGGGCGAAGGCGAGCGGCGCGGCGGCGATGTCGGCGACGGTCAGTTCAGCGCAGCCAGCAAGCCTGGCCGCGAGCATGGTCAAGAGACCGATGGGGCCGGCACCGAACAGGATGACGTTGCGGCCCCTGATGTCGCCGGCCCGCGCGACGGCGTGCAGGCTGACCGCCAGTGGCTCGGCAAGTGCCGCCGCCTGGTAGGCCACGTCAGATGGAACCTTGAAACATTGCGCGGGCGTGGCGTCGAACAGACTGGCGAAGCCGCCCTGCATATGCGGCGTCTTCGATGCCGAGCCCATGAAATAGATGTTTTCGCAGAGATTGGCGCGCCCCTCCAGGCATCGCGCGCAATGCCCGCACCAGCGCGACGGATTGACCGCGACATGGTCGCCGACGCCGAGGCCGGGCGCGGCGCCGTTGATCTCGACGATTTCGCCGGCGATTTCATGGCCGAGGACAAGCGGCGAGGTGACGACGAAGTCGCCGGTACGGGCATGGCGGAAATAATGCAGGTCGGAGCCGCAGATGCCCCCTGCCCCGAAGCGCACCCGCACCATGCCTGGTGCCAGCGCTTCGAGCGGATGCTCCACGACGCGCAGGTCCTGCGGGCCGAACAGCGTCGCCGCAATCACCTGGCCGCTCACCGGATCAAGCCCATCTCGGTCGGCAGCCAAAGCGTGATGGCGGGTATGAAGGTGATCAGAAGCAGCGCCACGATAAGCGGCACCAGCCACGGCAGGATCGCCATGGTGGTGCGCTCGACCGAAAGCTTGGCGACACGTGACAGCACGAACAGCACCATGCCGAGCGGCGGGTGCAAAAGCCCGATCATCAGGTTGAGCGTCATGATCAGCCCGAAATGCACCGGGTTGATGCCGTAGACGGCGGCAACCGGCAGCAGGATCGGCACCAGAATCGTGATCGCGGCGATCGTATCGAGGAAGCAGCCGACCACCAGCATCAGGATGTTGACCAGGATCAGGAAGACCCACTTGTTTTCGGTGAGCGCGAAAATGAAGTTCGAAAACAGATGTGCTGCCTGGCTGACGGTGAGCAGCCAGGCGAAGATCGATGCGGCGGTGACGATGAACAGCACCGACGCGGTCGTTTCGATCGTGTCGAAGCTGGCCTTGGCAAGCAAACGCAGCGTCATCGTGCGGTAGCGCACCAGCCCGAGGAAAAGCGACCAGATGACAGCCGCCATCGCCGCCTCGGTCGGCGTGAACCAGCCCATCGTCATGCCGCCGATCAGGATGACCGGCGTCATCAGCGCCATGACCGCGGAGAAATCGAAATACCAGTCCGCCGCGATCAGCACCAGCAGCGCGATGCCGACCGCGATGTTGATCGACAGGCCAAGCTGCACAAGCACGTAACAGCCAATCGGAAAGGCAGCCACCACCAGCACCTCGCCCGCCGCTTCGGCGAGCCGCCGAAGCTCGAAAGGTGTGTCGGAGCCCCAGCCTCGACTGTAGGCAAAGATAGCGACCGTAATCATCATCAGCACGGTCATGACCACGCCGGGCAGGATGCCGGCCATGAACAGCGCGCCGATTGAGACATTGGCCATCATGCCGTAGATGACGAAGGGCAGCGAGGGTGGAAAGATCGGCCCGAGCGTGGCGGAAGCGGCGGTGACGCCGACCGCGGCGTCGATAGGATAGCCGTGGTCCTTCATCGCCTTGATCTCGATCGTGCCAATGCCGGCGGCGTCGGCGAGCGCGGTGCCCGACATGCCGGAAAAGATCACCGATCCGATGATGTTGACCTGCGCCAGGCCGCCCTTCATCCAGCCGACCAGGGCAAGGGCGAAGGAATAGATGCGTCCGGTAACGCCGGCGATGTTCATAAGGTTGCCGGCCAGGATGAAGAAAGGAACGGCGAGCAGCGGAAAGCTCTCCACCCCGGCGATCATGCGCTGGGCTGCGATGATATCGGGCGCGACGCCGTAGATGACGAGGTAAAGGATCGAGGCGGCCGCCATCGAAACAGCGACCGGCACGCCGATGAGCATCAGGACAAGAAAGCCCCCTACCAGAAGCAGCATCGCTCAGACCCCCGCCGTCTCGAACGCACCGGGACGCTCGAGCACCGAATAGCCGCGCCGGTAATTGCCGATGAAGACCTGGATCGAGCGCAGAAGCATCAGCACGAAGCCCGCCAGTACGGCGTAGAAGAACCAGCGCCGCGGCAGGTTGACGGTGACCATGCGCTCATGCGCCACGATCGTGACGTAGCGCCACATCAGCCATGTTCCGTAGGCGAAGAATGCGATGCGGACAATATCGACGGCGAGCGCCAGCCAGCGGCCGACACGCTCCGGCAGATAGTGGTAAAGCACGTCGACGTGGATATGGCGCGAAAGGCGCACGCACATGGCGGCGCCGAGAAAGACAACGACGACGAGCGCGTTGATGGCGATCTCCTCGGTCCAGGCAAAGCTGTTGTTCAGCGCATAACGGGTGAAGAACTGCAGGAAGACACAGACGACCATGCCCCAGAACACGGCAAGCGTGACCCAGTCCTCGATGCCGTGGTCCGATAGGTCGACGTGTACCGGCACCTCCTCGAAGGCGTGAGCAATCTCTTCGACGGTGATCTCGGTGTGGTGTTCCTCGGCCATTGGCGCGGACTCCCGAAGCTGGTGGATCGTCAAGGATTGGAAAGGCCGTCCGGCGCTATTTGAAGCCGGACGGATGGGCAGGTTAAAGCGGCGAATCCGATCGCCGCCCTACCTCTTGATTGAGCATCCGGTTTTCGATGCTCTACTTGATGGCGCGGATCGCTTCCCAATCGGCCTTGTTGTAGCCGAACTCCTCGAAGGTGACCTTCTCCAGCACATTCTTCTCGAAGTCGGCACGGTCGACATCCGTTACGGTGATGCCGCGGTCCTTGAATACCTGCACCAGTTCCTTTTCGCGGGCGACGATCTTTGCCGTGGCGCGGGCGGCGGCCTCCTGCATCACCTCGGTAAAGATCTTCTTGTCCTCGTCGGACAGCGAGGCCCAGCGCGACGCCGATATGATGGTGTTGAGATGATCGACGATGTGGCCAGTCAGCACGATGTTCTTCTGCACCTCGTAGAATTTCTTCGCCTCGATGGTGGTCAGCGGGTTCTCCTGGGCCTCCACCGTGCCGTTCTGCAGGGCCAGGTAGACCTCGGCGAAGGCTATCGGCGCGGTGTTGGCGCCGCAGGCACGCGGCATGGCCAGATAGGCCGGCACGTCAGGAACGCGCATCTTCAAGCCCTGCATGTCGGAGCACTTGGCGATCGGCCGGTTCGAGGTGGTCTGCCGCGTACCGTAATAGGTGGTGGCGGCGATGTGATTGCCGGTCTTGTCCTCATAGCCCTTCGTCAGGGCCTTGTAGACGTCGCTCTTGGTGTATTTCAGCAGATGGTCGGCATCGCGGAAAGTGTATGGGAAATAGGTGACGCCGATCGGTGGATATTCGCGCGCCGCGAAGCTCGATCCGGAAATGATGATGTCGACGGTGCCGAGCATCAGGCCCTGGTTGATGTCTGCTTCCTTGCCAAGCTGCGAGGCCGGATAGACGTCGATGGCGTAGCGGCCCTGGGTGCGCTTCTTGATCTCGTCGGCCGCCCACACGGATTCGGTGTGGAAGGGCTCCGTCGTCTCGTAGACATGTGCCCATTTCAGGACCGTTTCCGCCGAGGCCGACGCCATGGGTATGGCAATTGCGGCGATCGCACCGAGCAGAACTGCGTATTTTCTCAGCATCTAATTCCTCCCTGGTTGAATTTGATGGCCGGATCTCCCCCCGGCCAACTGCTATTCCGCAACCTCCCTGGCTGCGGCTCTCTCATCGAAATTGCGTGAGAATCTGATTTGCGACTGGCGCAGGTGCTGCTGCATGGCGGCCTTGGCCCGCTCGGGGTCGCGCGCGGCAATTGCATCGCGCACGGCACGATGTTCCTTTGCCGCGACCTGCCAGGAATCGCTGGTCTCGAAATAGATCGACAGGCGTTCGAAGTACGGGTTCATGCGCTGGTCGAAAAGCTCGCCGATGAAGCGCACCAGCACCGCGTTCTCGAGAATGCCGGCGACAGCGGTGTGGAATTCCCGGTCGAGCGCAATGGTCATCTTGTTGGGGTGACGCATGGCCTCCATCCGGCGCAGCACGTCGTCGAGCCGTTCGATATCTGCAGGCCGCACGTGGAGGGCCGCTTCGGCGGCGATCGCGCCTTCGACGAATTCGCGCGCGCGCAACAGCTCGAACGGGCCTTCCTCCATTTCGGGTTCGGAGGAGGCGGCGCTCGGCGGATCGGTAACGTAGATACCCGAGCCGACGCGGATGCGTATGCGGCCTTCGACCTCCAGCGCTATCAGCGCTTCACGGACCGTCGGGCGGGAAATTCCGAGTTGGTCGGCCAGATCCCGCTCGGTCGGCAGACGGTCGCCGACGGAAAACTCGCCGGCATCGATCAGCTGCCTAAGCTGATCGGCGACCTGTCGGTAAAGCCGGCGTGGTTCAACGGCCTGGATCGGCATGCGCGTTTAGTTCCCTCCCGGGCCACCCCTGGTACATTGGTCTGACCCATTGACCGCAGCTTAGACAGAGGATGCAGAGAGTCAAGCTCGATAGGCACCGCGGCCCGCGCAACCGGAACGCGGCGCATTGCGAACTATCGCATGCGTCAGCGCCGTCCTCCGCGAATGACCAGGACGTTTCCGGCGGCAACGAGGACGAGCCCGATGATCGCGTAAGCGGTCCAGGCATAGCCTTCCAGCGCCGTGGAGATCAAAAGCGCAAAGACGGGAAATATGACGGTCGCATAGCCGGCGCGGGCGCCGCCAATGCGTCCGAGCAGCGTCAGGTAGGCGGCGAAAGCCATGACCGTCGATATGACGGCGAGGAAGACCAGCGAGCCGATATAAGAGGCGGTCGTCGCGAACACGAACGGCTCACCCAGCAGGAAGGCCAGGAACGCCGACCACAGAGTGCCATAAAGCATGCCCCAGGCGCTGGTTGAAACGAGCGGCAGGCCGCGGCGCTGGTTTGCGACGGAGACGAGATTGCCGGCGCAGAAGCTCAGCGTGCCGCAGAGGCACAGAAGAAGGCCCACCAAGGTGCCGCCGGAAAGTCCGTTGGCGGCGATTTCGGGAAAGAACATCAGCGCTATTCCGGCGAAGCCGATGATGCCGCCGGCGAGAATGCGCGGCGCCGGGCGCTCGCCGATGATCAAGGCACCGAGCAGCATGTTGATGACCGAGGCGAGCGAGAAGACGACCGAGAGCAAGCCGCTGACGAGGTAGCCGGCGCCGTAATAGAAAAACAGGAAGTTCGATGAGAAGATGAGGATGCCGAGCACAGCAAAGCGCAGATGATCGGTGATCGGAAAGCGGAGCCGCCGGCCGGAAAGGCCCGCCCAGGCAAACATCAGCAGCGTGGCGATGGCAAAGCGCCAGACCAGATTGACCTCGTTCGACACGCCGCTGCCGACCTGAAGTTCGATCGCGAACCAAGATGCGCTCCAGGCAATGACCGTCAGCGCGTAAAGCCCGTAGTCGACGGGTTCGAAGGGGCGGTCGCGCGTCGTCATGCGCATTTCCGCGTTAGCCGGTTCTGCGGCGCCGTTTGGTTCTCGTGTTACTGACATGCTGGCCAAGACTCTTCCGCTCACAAGACGCTTACAGGCCGACTGTCTGCCTTCGCCGCTTCTGGACCCAGAAGACGAGACCGAGCAGCAGCAGGGCTGGAAGCGCGAACCAATAGCGCGACGGCCGCTCCGCAGGGACTAGCACCTGGTTGATTTCGTCGCCGGGCTGCAGGCCGAATTTGGCCGCCTGGCTGCCCAGTCGCACCACCCCGACTGTCACGCTGTCGCCAAGCGCACTGACGTCCAGGCCCGCAGCCTTCAGGCGTTCGGCCGATGAATTTGCAGGCCCGAGTTGTAGCCGAACCAGCTTCGATATCTCATCGCCGTTGAGGTTCAGTGTCGTCAGGCGCAAGCGAACCGCGCCTCCCTCGGCTGTCTCGTCGACGATACGGCTGAGTTCGGTGGCGGGTACTGCCCGATACGGTTCGCTCACCTGATCGAGCAACAATCCCGGCCTGAACAAGATGAAACAGGCCAGAAGCAACGCAATCGTCTCGTACCAGCGGTTGCGCACGAGCATCCAATTCTGCGTCGCTGCAACAAACGAGACCATGGCCAGCGTCGATGTCACCACCATCGCGACGAAATCGAACGGACCTTCGAGATCGATCATCAGCAGTCCGGTGTTGAAGATGAAGATGAATGGCAAGAGGCCGGTACGGATCTCGTACTTGAAGCCCTGAATGCCGGTCTTCACCGGATCGGCGCCGGAAATTGCCGCAGCAGCATAAGCCGCCAGCCCCACTGGCGGCGTCACGTCCGCCATCAGCCCGAAATAGAAAACGAACATGTGGACGGCGACCAGCGGAACGGCAAGATCGTTCTGCGCCGCCAAATCGACGATGACCGGCGCCATCAAGGTGGCGACGACGACATAGCTTGCAGTGGTCGGCATGCCCATGCCGAGAATGATGCAGATCACCGCGGTGAACAAAAGCATGACGATGAAGCTGCCGCCCGAGATGAATTCGACCAGCTCGGTCATCACCAGCCCGATGCCGGTGAGCAGAACCGTGCCGACGATGATGCCGGCCGTCGCAGTGGCGATGCCGACCGTCGTCATGTTGCGTGCGGCGGCGGACAGGCCACCGACCAGATCGTCGAAACCGTGAAGCCAATGCCGTGCCAGCGCGCGGTCCTTGCGGAAAAAGGCGGTGAGCGGCCGTTGCGTCACGATCAGCGCCATCAGGGCGACAGCGCCCCAGAATGCCGAGAGGCCGGGCGACAACTCCTCCACCATCAGGCACCAGATCAGCAGGATCACCGGCAGCAGAAAATGCAGGCCGGTGCGCGCCGTCTCGCCGAAGTGCGGAATCCTGACGATCTCGCCCTCCAGATCCTCCAGCGGCAGGTCGGGACAGCGCGCCCGGTAGGCGACAAGGCCGATGTAGACGGCGATCAGCGCGGCAGTGATCATCCAGGTCGCGGCCGAGCCGAAAACGATCTTCGTCCAGCCAATGCCGTAATAGACAAGCCCTGCGAGGACGATGAAGCCGCATATGCCCATCAGCCCGCGCAGCGCACCCTGAAATGCGGAGTGCGTGCTGCGTGACGGCAGGCCCTTCATCCCCGTTTTCATCGCCTCGATATCGACGATGTAGAACAACGAGCCGTAGGTCAGCAGCGCTGGGTAGAAGGCGTGCTTCACCACCTCGGCATAGGAGATGCCGACATATTCCGCGATCAGGAATGCGGCCGCGCCCATCACCGGAGGCATCAGCTGACCATTGACGCCGGCCGCGCATTCGATGGCGCCCGCCTTCACCGCAGAATATCCGACCCGTCGCATCAACGGGATGGTGAAGGTTCCGGTGGTCACGACATTGGCGATCGACGAGCCGGAAATCATGCCGGTCAGGCCGGAAGCCACGACACCGGCCTTGGCCGGACCGCCGCGGTATTTGCCGAGCAGCGAGAAGGCAAGCTGGATGAAAAAGCCGCCGGCGCCGGCGCGCTCCAGCAATGTTCCGAACAGAACGAACATGAAGACGACGTTGGTGGACACACCGAGGGCAACACCGAAGACCCCCTCTGACGTCAGCCACATCTGCGAGGCTGCGCGCGACAGCGTCGCGCCCTTGTGGCCAAGCAGGCCAGGAAGGTGAGGCCCGGCGAAGATATAGATCAGCATGATCGCCGCGATGACGGTGATGGCAGGCCCGACGGCACGACGCGCGGCCTCGAGCAGGATGAGGACGCCGGTGATCGAGACGACCAGGTCAGCCGTAGTAGGAAGACCCGGCCGATGGGCGATATCGCTGTAAAACACCAACAGATAGAGGGCGGACGCCGCGCCGGCGATGCCTAGCACCCAGTCGGGCAGCGGCACCCGGCTGCGCGACGAGGTCTTGAAGGCCGGAAACGTCAGCATCGCCAGAAACAGGGCGAAGGCCAGATGGATGGAGCGGGCGATGCCGTCGCTGACGACGCCAAAATTGAGCATGAACGGAAGGGGCGAGGCATACCAGAGCTGGAACAGCGACCATGCCAGCGATACGCCGAGGATCAGCTTCGCGGTGCGGCCGGTCGGCTTGCGCCCACCGGTATCGGCCTCGGCGACGATCTCGCTGAGCTTATCAATGTCGATAACGGGTTGGTCAGGCGCTGCCGCCCGCTGGCTTTGATCTGTCATCGTTCCCCACAATTATTTGCGATGCGAGGCGCCCTTGGCGCCTCGCATTGAAGGCCTCAGAGCCAGCCCTTCTCCTTGTAATAGCGCTCCGCGCCCGGATGCATTGGCGCCGACAGACCGGTCTTGATCATCTCCTTGGGATCGAGATTGGCGAAAGCCGGATGCAGTTTCTTGAAGTCGTCGAAATTTTCGAAGACCGACTTCACCAGTTCATAGACCACCTCATCGGGCGTGCTGGCATTCGTCACCACTGTCGCGCGGACGCCGAATGTCGTCACGTCGTCCGGATTGTTGGCGTACATGCCGCCCTTGATGGTGGCGACCGAATAGTACGGATGAGCTGCCAACAGCGCGTCCACTGCCGGACCAGTCAGCGGGATGAGTTTGGCGCCACAGGCCGTGGTCGGATCCTGGATCGCGGCGGAAGGATGACCGACGCCGTAGAAGAAACCGTCGATCTTGTTGTCGCACAGCGCGCTGCCCTGCTCGTCCGCCTTCAGCTCCGCAGCAAGCGAGAAATCGCCGAGCGTCCAGCCCATCTGCTTGAGCAACTCCTCCATCGACGAGCGGGTGCCTGACCCGGGATTGCCGACGTTGAAGCGTTTGCCTTTGAAGTCCTCGAATTTGGTGACGCCGGCGTCCGGCCGCGCCAGCACGGTAAACGGCTCGGGATGGACGGAGAACACGGCCCGCAGATCCTTGAACGGCTTGCCGTCGAAATTTCCGGTGCCCTCATAGGCCTGGTACTGGACGTCCGATTGGGTCAAGCCGAAATCGAGATCCCCGGTCTGGATGGAGTTGACATTGAACACCGAACCGCCGGTCGACTCCGTCGAGCATCGGATGCCGGTTTTTTGCCGGTCCTTGTTCATCAGTCGGCAAATGGCGCCGCCGACGGCGTAGTAGACGCCGGTGACCCCGCCGGTGCCGACCGTGACGAAGCGCTGCTCGGCTCCGACGGATGGCAGCGCCAGCAGCATGCAGGCCGCCGCGCCGATCAGGGTTTTCATCGAACTGTACATGGTTGTTACCTCTCTGGTGGGTGTCCCGGCCCGTCGCCGATGACGCGTTGGAACTGGTTGAGGCGGTCCGCGTCGTGCGGGTCAGGCCGCTGAAGCGATCGCAGCGTCGATCGCCTCGCCGAGCCGTTCGACGATCCGATCGATATCCTGTTTGGAAATGATGAAAGGCGGCGCCACAAGCACATGAACGCCCCGCACACCGTCAATCGTCCCGGCCATCGGATATATCATCAGGCCGCGGGCCATTGCTTCGCGCTTGATGCGGGCGTTGAGTTCAAGCCTCTGGTCGAACGGTTCCTTGCTGGCGCGATCAACCACCAGCTCGATTCCCCTAAATAGCCCCCGCCCGCGAATGTCGCCGACGTGATGGTGGTTATCGAAGCGTTGGTGCAGCCGTTCGTCCAGCTGCGCGCCCATTGCGCTGACGTTGTCGAGCAGACGGTCACGCCGGATGACCTCCTGTACGGCAAGGCCGGCCGCCGCTGCCATTGGATGGCCCATATAGGTATGCCCATGCTGGAAGAAGCCCGAGCCTTGGGCAAAGGCATCGAAGATATGCCGGCCGAGCAGCACCGCGCCAATCGGCTGGTAGCCACCGCCGAGTCCCTTGGCGATGGTCAGCAGGTCGGGAGCGATGCCGTCCTGCTCGCACGCATGCAGCGTGCCGGTACGGCCCATGCCGCACATCACCTCGTCGAGAATGAGCAGCACGCCGTAGCGGTCGCAGATCGCGCGAATGTGCTTGAAATAATCGGCGACCGGCGGCACGGCGCCGAGCGTGGCACCCACCACCGGCTCGGCGACAAAGGCGATGACCTCGTCCGGGCCGAGTTCGAGGATCTTGTCTTCGAGCTGCTGGGCGGCGCGCGCCGCATAGGCTTCGTCGCTTTCGCCATGCTTTTGATAGCGATAGGCGTAACAGGGGTCGATATGGTGGGTCTCGATCAGCAACGGCCTGAACTGGGCGCGCCGCCATTCGTTGCCGCCGGTGGCGAGAGCGCCGAGCGTATTGCCGTGATAGCTCTGCCGGCGTGCGATGAGATGGCGCCGTTGCGGCTCACCTTTCTCGACAAAATATTGCCTGGCCATCTTGAGCGCGGCCTCGACCGCCTCCGAGCCGCCGCTGACCAGATAGACATGGTCCAACCCCTTCGGCGCGTCCTCGACCAGCCGATCCGCCAAGCGCTCTGCCACCTCGGTGGTGAAGAAGCTGGTGTGGGCGTAGGCGATGCGGTCAAGCTGGATGTGCAGTGCAGCGATCACGTCGGGGTGGCCGTGGCCGAGACAGGACACGGCGGCGCCGCCCGACGCGTCGATATAGGACTTGCCCTCGGCATCGAACAGTTCGATGCCTTGGCCGCGAGCGGCGACCGGCAGCGTCGAGTGGATGGTTCGATGAAGAATGTGTGTCATCGACGGTCCCTCATGGGCATTTTCTTCGGCGGACGCTGGTTCAGATGGGTCTTGAGGGCGGCGCCCTGCTCATCGAAACGTCGCAGCGACTCAACAGCGCCCTCGCCTGCCTGCCCTGCGACAAGAGCACCGAGGACCTCAGCAACGATGAAAGCTGGCGTCATGGTGTGGAAAAAGGACGGGCTGCCGGTCGGCACGACGACCAGGTGATCGGCAAGCAGCGCCAAGGGCGCTACGCCGCTGTCGGTGATCGCAATGACCGGTACGCCGCGGCCGGCAGCGTACTCGACAAGCTCGATGGTGAAGCGCGTGTAGGGCAGGACGCTGGCGGCGATCAGCACGTCGTCCTTGGTCGCATGGGCCAGAGCGTCGCCATCGGTTCCGCCGATGCCGTGCAGCAACACCGACTTCTCGCCGATCAGCGACAGGATGTAATGCAGATGCCAGGCGACTGCGTGGCTCGAGCGCAGGCCGAGGCAATAGACGCGCCTTGCCGCACTCAGCGCCCTGGCCGTCTCGACCAGACGGTCGATCGATCTGCCTTCGGCGAGATGGGCAAGCTGGCTGGAAATCGAATCCAGAATATCGGCCGCCAGCGCGTGGTCGCCCTTGAGCTTTTGGCTGGCCACCTGAAGACCTGCCTTGCCGGCGAAACCGATTTCGCCGTCCCGGATCGCGGCGGCGTAGATATCGCGTACCGCCTCGTAGCCATCAAGGCCGAGATGCTGGGCCAGCCGCGTCATCGTCGCCGGCTGCACTCCTGCGTGCCGGGCCTGCTCGCGCATGGACAACAGCGCGACATCATACGGCTTATCAAGGACATAGCGCGCGGCGGACCGAAGCTGCGCCGACATGCCGTCGAAGGCACTGACGATCTGTCCAGCAAGCTCTCCCTGGTCCATGGATATTGCTAGCTCGCCAGACCAGCGATTGCAACGTCTGTTTCAGTGTGATCAAAGATTGATTCATATGAATCTTGTCACTCACAGAACGTCCCCATGAAGCCGGCCCATGGTCTCGACCGCATCGCCATAGCCGTCGCGCCGAACGGAGGACGTCGCAGCAAGGCCGACCATCCGGCGATTCCGCTGACACCAGCCGAACTTGCGAGGACGGCCGCGGAATGCGCCGATGCCGGTGCGGCTATGATCCACGTCCATGTCCGCGACAGAAGCGGCAATCATCTGCTCGACGCCGACGCCTACCGCCAGGCGATCGCCGCCATCCGCGGTGCTGCCGGCGACCGCTTGGTAATCCAGATCACCTCCGAAGCGCTCGGTATCTATTCGCCGGCCCAACAGATGGCCGTCGTACAAGATGTGAAGCCGCAAGCTGTCTCGCTGGCGCTTCGCGAAATCGTTCCTGATGCCGGATCGGAACTCGCCTTCGTGCGCTTCATGGCCTGGCTGCACACCGAGGGGGTTGCGCCGCAGATCATCCTCTATTCGCCCGAGGAGGCCGTCAGGCTTGCGGACATGCAGCAGCGCGGACTGATCGCCTGGGCAAGCATACCGGTTCTCTACGTGCTAGGCCGCTACACGCCGGGACAGACGTCCGTTCCTGCCGATCTCCTGCCATTCCTCGCGGCGAACATGCCGCACTTCGACCATTGGAGCGTCTGCGCCTTCGGCCGCTACGAAGCGGCGTGCGTGACCGCCGCCGCATTGCTTGGCGGCCATGTCCGGGTCGGCTTCGAAAACAATCTTTTCCTTCCGAACGGCAGCATAGCCTCGTCCAACGCCGAACCGGTAGCGACGGTCGCACGCATACTCGCCGACTGCGGCGTCAAGATCGCCTCGGCCGCCGAGTTGGCCGCTCAATGGAACGCGCCGTTTCGTTCCATATGACAAACCAAAGCCTATTTTCGGAGGCAAGCTCGCGTAAGGCATAGAGAGGCGGCCGCAATGCCATCGTCACGGAAGAACGACGTGTCCGCGGCGCGGCGATTGCAACAACAGTGCCGGTCGTTGTAACCATTCCGGCCGCTTGATTTTGGAGGAGACGCAGCATGGACCGATTCACCGGCGGTTGCCTGTGCGGCAAAGTCCGAATTGTCGCGTCGGGGCGCCCATACCGGGTCGGGCTTTGTCACTGTCTTGACTGCCGCAAGCATCATGGCGCCCTTTTTCACGCTTCCGCGATTTTTCCTGAGGATGCGGTGACGATCGACGGCGAAACACGCGACTACGCCGGGCGGTTTTTCTGTCCCCGCTGCGGCTCCTCCATCTTCGGACGCACCGCCGACGAAATCGAAGTGAACCTGGGATCGCTGGATGCGCCTGACCAGCTGATGCCGACCTACGAAAGCTGGATCATCCGTCGCGAGTCCTGGTTGCCGCCGTTTCCGCTCACCAGACGATACGAGCGCGATCGTGACGCCACGGGTCGCTTTGAGGAATAGGTCGCACGAACGGTGCCGAGGAGGCAACGACATCAGAACACGGATTTTCAGAGGCCGCCTGCTCACGCCGCTAAAATGTGAACTTGCATGCTTACAAGGTGCGCTGCCTTCATCCACATTGCCCCATAGGCATTCGTGAGCGCCTAAGCGACCCGTGACAGCCAAGGCGCCGTTACCTTAGAGGAGGATCGCAGGGGATGGGATTCATCGTCGCGATCTTGAAGCAGGCTTTGTACAGAGCGCCGCGTTCAATGCTGGCCGTTTGGGAGGTCACGCCGGAAGATCGGCCTTGCGGAAGCCATCAATGAACTGCTCAAGCAGCGCAGCGTCGTGGAATGGCTCTGTCGTGGTCCAGTGGCCCGCCGCCTCGAAACGATGATCACAGGCTAGTGGTCGCGGCGACAATCAACCCGCCCAAGACGGCGACATTGATGGTGAAGCCGGTACGAAGCGCTTCGCGTTCATCGCCGCCGTAGCGCCAGAAGTTGACCATGAAAGACGCCGCAATGGTGAATACGGCCAAGGCCACGGCGGGAAAGGGTCCACCAAGGCCCGTTGCTAGGCAAAAGCCGCCTGCAATCTCCAGCACCGATCCGGCCGCGAGAAGAGGCCTGGGAGCAGGGAAGCCCCGCTCGGCCAGGGACGCTGCGACCGCCCGGAACCTGAGGAAATGCTCGGCGCCCGCCCAGATAAAGACGCCGCCGAGCAAAACCAATCCGAGGTGGTGGAAGAACGCGATCATTCCTTGCTGCCGTCCTCGGTGTAAACCGCAAGCTCGTAACCATCCGGGTCAGCGAAATGGAAGCGCCGGCCGCCGGGGAAGCCGTAGATCGGCCTGACGATCTTGCCTCCCGCTTGCTCGACACGCTTGACCGTTCCCGGCAAATCATCGGCATAGAGAATGACGAGCGGGCCTCCTCCCGACCTCGCTGGGCCAGCGGCAAAGCCACCTGACAAGCGCCCGTCGTTGAACTCGCAATATTGCGGGCCGTAGTCGGTGAAGGTCCAGCCGAACGCCTTTCCGTAGAAGTCGCGTGACCGCTGAATGTCTTTCACGTTGAATTCGACGTAGTCGATCCGTTGGTCGTTGTTGTTGCTCATGACGCATACCTCTCATGTGATGTACGACGCCGAAAGATAAGCACGCATCTCCGCTTGCCTGATTGAACAAAACGGCTATCGACGTATGAGCCGCACACGGCGCTGCCGATGGCGATGCAAGTGGCATCACCCCCCTCACCTGCCCTCTTCGTTCCGGCCGGAAGAAAACGACCGATTCTTGCAACCGTTCTCGATTGGAACACGTTGTCGGTCGTGCAGAATGTTGTCTCGGGCGACGGCCGGGCGCAGCCGCTGCACCGTAAGTTCACCGCCGCTAATCCGAAGGGGCGAGATGAGCGATCCCGTCCCAGCGCAGGCAACGGGTTCATTTCAGCAACGTCCAGTGTCGGCGCGGCTTCGCGGAAGCTTCGCTTCGGTGTGGGTGCATCGAATGGACCCGGCGGGCTCACCGCCGATCGTCGTCATGCCCGACGCAACGATCGATCTGCAATGGATCGGAGGCAGCTTCCGAATTGCCGGCCCCGACAAGGAGCCGCAGACCGAGGTTCTGGCGGCGGACGAGGTCGTGATCGGCTTGCGCTTCCATCCTGCCGCGGCGACGGCATGGCTCGGCGTGCCGCAAGTCGAGCTGGTCGGCAAGAGGCTGTCGCTCGACGATTTGTGGGGGGCGCGAGCTCGGCGCCTCGCCAGTCGCGTGCGCGCCAGCGACAATCTCGAGGATCTGGCCTGCTCGCTCGAACAGGTCGTTGCCGAGAAGGTGGCCTCCCACTCGCCAGACGTTCCCATGCAGGCGGCATATCGCTTGATCGAGCGCGGGCCGCCACCCGACGCGCCGCTCGTCCCTTGGTTGATTCGCGCGCTCGAGATGAGCGAAAGGACGTTGCGCCGGCGCTTCGACGAGAGCTTCGGCTATGGCCCCAAGACGCTTGACCGTATCCTCCGCTACCAGCGCTTTCTGCGGCTTTCGAGCCACTCCAACAGCTCCACCGCCATGCTGGCAGCCGAGGCGGGCTATTCCGATCAGGCGCATCTTGTCCGCGAGAGCCGCCGCCTGACGGGAAGCACCCCGCGACAGATTCATCACCTGCTGCACAACGAGTGAAACCTCGGCGCGTTCTTCGACTTGGCGGCACGCTTTTGGCCGTTTTGTTCAAGTCTTCACTGTCGCCCGACTTTATCCTGGTGTCTCCGACAATCAGAGGAGACTGCCATGAAACCGCGCATTTCGGTTTTGACCATCGCTGTCGCCGACCTCGAGAGTTCTCTCGCGTTCTACCGTGACGGTCTCGGCTTGCCAACGGAAGGGATCATCGGCCGCGAGTTCGAGCATGGCGCCGTCGCGTTCTTCACGTTGTCCGGCGGGTTGAAGCTCGCGATCTGGGCTCAGGACGACCTCGCCTACGACACCGGCCTGCCCAAGGCGCCGATTACCTCGACCTCGTTCACAATCGGCCACAACGTTGTGCGCCGCGAGGAAGTCGATCAAGTGATGGATGAGGCCGCCCGTGCCGGAGCCGAGATCATCATGCCTGCCAGGAACACGTTCTTTGGCGGATATGCCGGATACTTCCGCGACCCGAACGGACATCTGTGGGAGGTCGTCTGGAACCCCGCCAACATACCGAGTGAGGATCCTCTTTAAGGGCGGCGCGGGCCTGCAGTCTCGAACCGCGTTAGTCATCCCCGGCGCTGGCAAATTCTGTCGGCATCGGGCGGCGAGCGGCCATGCTTTCCCAAGCAACGAGGACAGTGTGACGGCAGGCCACCAGCACAATCTTAAGGGCTGACTATGTTGCTGTATCCAGATTCGCCTCGCCTGCATGACGCATCATGCGGCGAAAGCTCATTGAGATATGCGCCCGCCTGATGTGCCCTATGGACTCCCAGTCGCCGATCTCGGCGGCGGCAAGAACCTCTTCCATCTCGCGGCGGAACGCAGTGAATTCCTCGACAAGGCCCAATTGCGGCATCAGCTTCAGGACGACGCGCGCGACTTGAAAATACAGGCGCTCGCTGATCTCGCGTAGCGGCTGGTTGCCGGTCATCGCGGTGAGCTCGTAGAAAAAATCCATATTGAGGCGCAGGAAAGCGCGCTGGTCGGGATTGAGTATATCGGAATCGCAGCGCGCGATGAGCGCCCTTATCCGGTCGAGATCGTCCGCCGTGCGCGGGATCGGCGAGAGCTTGCCGACGAGCAGCGCCAGCTCCAGGCGCAGGTGATAGACCTGTTGCAATTCCTCGATATCGACATCGGTGACGATCGTGCCGACGCCATGGACGGACTGAACCAGACCTTCGGATTCAAGGCGTGCCAGGACGCGTCGTACCGGCGTGCGACTGATCTGGAACTCCTGGGCAAGTTCTTCCTCGGAGAGATGGCTTCCCGGTGCATAGTCGAGCAGGCAGATGCGGTCGCGCAGTATCCGGTAAATGCGCTCGAACCGCTCCCGTGCGGAGAGGGGGCGCGGCGGCGCGGCGGTCACGGCCATGGGGGTGGCATCTGTCTCAAGCGTCATCCAGCCTCCAGGACAGCGTGCAGGAACTGCCGTGTCCGCTCGTTCTTGGGGGCGCCGAACAACTCGCTTGGCGGTCCCTGCTCGCAAATCTTGCCCGCGTGGAAAAAGCAGACGCGATCGGAGAATTCCCTGGCAAATCCCATCTGGTGGGTGACCATCAGCATGGTGAGGTCATGTTCCCTACCGAGTTTTCGGATGACTTCAAGCACTTCGCCGACGAGTTCGGGGTCGAGTGCCGAGGTCACTTCGTCGAACAGCATGATCTTGGGCCGCATTGCGCAGGCGCGGGCGATGGCGACACGCTGCTGCTGGCCGCCGGAAAGCTGCGAGGGATAGTGGTCCTTCTTCTCCGACAAACCGACCGTGTCGAGCAGCTCGGCAGCACGCGCCTCGGCATCGGGCCGCTTCATGCCGAGCACGGTTATCGGGGCCTCGATGCAGTTCTGGATCGCCGTCATGTGCGGGAACAGGTTGAACGACTGGAACACCATGCCGATCTTGGCGCGGATCTTGCGGATGTGTGCGAGATCGGCGGGAACAAGCTTGCCGTTCCTCTGCATGTGGGTGAGCGGCTCGCCTTCGACCCAGATGACGCCGTCATTGATCGTCTCCAGCGTCATCAGCATGCGCAGCACCGTGGTCTTGCCGGAGCCGGACGGCCCGATGATGGAGACCTTCTCGCCGCGTGCTATTTCCAGATTGAGCCCGTCGAGAACGGTCAGCGCGCCGTAGCGTTTCGAAACATTGTCGAAGCGGACCATCGGTTGTTCCGTCATCGCATGGTCCTCCGGTTGAGCAGGCCTTCGAGGGAGCGAATGAGCGCGGCAGAAACCAGGCTCATGGCAAGGAAGAACAGGCCGACCAGCGTCATCGGCTCAGTGTAGCGGAAGGTTTCGGAGCCGATGATCTTGGCCGTCTGCATCAGCTCCAGCACGGCGATTGCGGAAAGCAATGGCGTCTCCTTGAACAAGGCAACCAGATAGTTGCCGAGCGCCGGAACGATCGGCGGGATCGCCTGCGGAATGATGATGTCGCGGAACGTCGTCCAGGCTGACAGATTGAGTGCGACCGCGGCTTCCCATTGGCCACGATGGATGTTGTCGAAACCGGCGCGATAGACCTCGGAGCAATAGGCAGCGTAGTGGATGCCGATGGCAAGCACCCCGGCGGTGAAGGCGTCGAGCACGACACCGAATTTCGGAAAGACGAAATAGAGAAAGAATATCTGGATCAGCAGCGGGGTCGAGCGGATCAGTTCGACCAGCACCGAAATTGTCCAGCCGGTCCACGGCACGGCGATGCGGACGACGGACAGCACCAAGCCAAGCGAGGCGGCAAGCGCAAAGCCGATCAGCGTCGCCTCGATGGAGACGATGGCAGCGCGGGCGAGCACCGGCAGGATTTCAAAAGCAAATGCCCAGTCCCAGATCATGCTGCCTTCCCCCGCGCCAGTCCGAGCGACGCCCGCCTTTCGAGAAGCCGCATGCCGATGGTGAGAACCAGCGACATTGCCAGGTACATCAAAAGGACGAGCGTAAAGATCGGAATGGTCTTGAACGTGTTCTGGTTCATTTGTTGCGCCTTGAAGGCGAGGTCCGAGAGCGTGATTAGCGAGACAAGCGCTGTCGACTTCAGAAGCTCGATGAACAGATTGCCCCAGGGTGGGATCATCGCGACAAAGGCCTGCGGCAGGATGATCCGGCGCAACATCTGTGGGCGGCTCATGTTCAATGCCGTACATGCCTCCCACTGCCCGCGGGCGACCGACAGGATCGCGCCGCGCACGACCTCCGACCCGTAGGCGCCGACATTCAGGCCGAGCGCCAGGACCGCCACAACGAAAGCGTTGATCGTGACGCCGAATTGCGGCAGCACGAAAAACAACCAGAACAGTTGCACCAGCGCCGACGTTCCGCGGAAGATCTCGACATAGACCGTGGCCAGCCATCTGAGCGGCGTCGGGCCGTACATCCGTGCAAGTGCTGCAAGCACGCCCATGACAATTGCGAGCAGGCTGCCGAGGACGGCGATCTCGACCGTCAGGACCGCGCCTTGCAGCAGCCCCGGCATGAACACTCTATAGCTTTCCTGTGTTGCCAACGCGCCGATCACGACGAGCGCGATGACCAGCATGGCAATGAGCGTACGGATTCCCATGCGATTCCCCCGGGAAAAGAGGGCGGCGCTTTCACGCCGCCAGCAGTTGGGAACCTATTTGCCAGCGCAGAGCTCTGCGGTGGTCTTGTTGGGCAGATAGTCCTTGCCGAAGCCGAGTGGCTCGACCAGCGCGATGTGCTCCGGCGAACCGAGGAACTTCTTCAGCTCGGCGTTGAACGCCTCCAGCAGATCGGTATCTTCCTTGCGGAAGCCGAAGCCGCCATGGCCTTTCACCGACTTGCCGGCAACCTCGCCGAACGGCTTTGTCGATTCGACGCCGTCGGCCTTCTTGGCCATGTCGGCGATCGAAAGAGCGGTCAGCGCGGCAGCATCGGCGCGGCCCGACTGGACAGCGGCGACCAGGCTTGACTGGTCGGGCAAGGAGACAATCTGTCCACCGGCAACGCCCGCTTCCTTGGCGAAGCCGCCTTCGACGGCGCCGGCCATCACGGCAAGCTTGAGATCCGGATTGTCCTTGATGCTGGAAAAATCCTTGATGCCTTTCGGATTGCCTTTAGCCACCAGCATAGCCTCGCCGATGCCGTAGGACGGCTCGGAGTAGTTGATCTCTGCGCAGCGCTTCGGAGTGATGAACATGCCGGCGGCGATGATGTCGAAGCGGCCGGCCTTGAGACCCGGGATGAGCGAGCCGAATTCGGTCAGAACACCGTCGACCTGCGGTATGCCCATCTTGGCGAGCACCGCCTTGGCGACTTCCGGCGCTTCGCCGGTCAGCTTGCCGTCTGGCGTGGCGTAACCGAACGGCGCCTCGTTGGCGAAACCGACGCGGATGTAGCCGTCCTTCTTGGCCCGTTCGAGGGTGGTTTCCGCGTGAGCGGACAGCGACGTCAATGACGTCGCTGCTAGCGCGATGCAGGCAGCCGCTTTCACGACCATGCGGCGCGATATCGATGATTTGAACATGCTTTTCTCCCATTGGACAACTGATGGATGGTTCCCAGGGCGCGGCCTTCTTCGAGGTCGACGCCTGCTTGATCAGACGTATACAACTGCCCTAGACATTTCGCAAGTGAAGATCTAAAAACCATAGAAACTCGGCGATAATCCGTGGTCAAACCACAGATTATTGTTCTAGTTGTGCACAATTTACCGGTGGGCAGGATTCGGTGGCGAGCGCGAGCGGTTTCGGGACATTCACGCAAGCGGAGTATGCGCAGCGCCTGGCCGGCGTGAAGACACGCATGCAAAAAGCCGGCTTCGATCTCGTCGTCTGTCAGGATCCCGCCAACATGTGCTGGCTGACCGGCTATGACGGATGGTCGTTCTACGTTCCGCAGTGCGTGCTCGTCCATCTGGAGGAGGACCGGCCGATCTGGTTCGGCAGGGCGCAGGACGCCAAGAGCGCACGCCTGACCACCGGCCTGCCCGAGACAAACATCGTGCCGTTCTCGGAACGGCTGGTGCAGCAGCCGGTCGAACACCCCTATGACGAACTCGCCCAACTGATTCGGTCGCGCGGCTGGGGAAAGGCCCGCATCGGCGTCGAGATGGACGCGCACTATTACACTGCGCGCTGCCACGCCCACCTTGTCGAGGGGCTGCCCGACGCGCACTTCGCTAACAACCACGATCTCGTCAACTGGGCGCGGCTGGTCAAATCCGAAGCCGAGCTGGTGCTGATCCGCGAGGCGGGTGCGATCTGCACGCATGCCATGAAACGCGCCATCGAGAAAATGCGGCCTGGCGTGCCTCAGAACCATGTCATTGCGGAAATCTATCACGCGCAGATCATGGGCGTGCCCGGAGCGGGCGGCGACTATGCCGCGATCTGTCCGCTGATGCCCGTTGGCGAGGGCACCAGCACGCCGCATCTCACGTGGTCCGACGCGCCGCTGCCGGACAGCGGCCTCGCCATTCTGGAGATCGCCGGCGTGCGGCGCCGCTATCATGCAGCGCTGACCCGAACGGTACATTTCGGCAAGCCGCCGCAAGCCATCCTCGACATGGCCAAGGTGATCGTCGAGGGCGTCGATGCTGGCCTCGAGAAGGCGCGCCCCGGCAACACCGCCGAAGAGGTGGAAGCCGCCTGGCAGGCAGTCCTGCGACGGAGCGGGCTGAAGAAAGACAGCCGCGTCGGCTATCCGGTCGGGCTGGCATACCCGCCCGATTGGGGTGAACGCACCGCAAGTCTTCGTCCCGGCGATACCACCGAGATGCAGTCTGGGATGTGCTTCCATTTCATGGCCGGCGTTTGGCTCGACGATTTCGGCATCGCCATTTCGGAATCGTTCGTCGTCACGGAACGCGGCGGCGAACGCCTCTGCGACGTGGCGCGCGAACTCATCGTCATCGACTGACATGGCGGCCGGGAAACCGGCTGCCGAAAAGACCATGCCCGCCAGCAAGCCGGCAACAAGCACGAGGACGCCCGATGGACCGCAATCCGTTTTCCGAAGCCGAAATCGCCGGCCGCCTGGCAAAGGTCCGTACTGCACTGGTTGAGCGCGAGCTCGACGCAGCGGTGTTTGCCTCGCCGGAGAACGTCTTCTATCTCACCGGGCTCGATCACTGGGGGTATTTTGCCCCTCACCTGCTGATGGTCCCGCTCCGGGGAAAACCTGTCCTGGTCACCCGCTCGATGGAAAAGGTGACGATCGAGAATCAGGTGAAGGCAGCGGAATTCCGTGGCCACTCGGACAGCGAAACGGCGGCCGACCTTGCCGCACGGGTGCTTACAGAGCTTGGCCTGTCCGGCAAGCGGATCGGCCTCGAATACTGGACGGCCGGCCTTAGCCATGGACTTGCCGTGGCGCTCCAGATGCAAGCCGATGCAAAGTGGAGCGATGTCTCCGGTCTGATCGACAAGATGCGGCGGGTGAAGAGCGCCGAAGAGCAGGCGCTGATGCGGCGTGCCGCAAAGGTGACGGACGCCGCCGCCGGCGCCGCGATCGCCGCGATCTCGGATGGCGCTTCCGAGCAGGAGGTCGCCGCCCAATGTGTTGCGGCAATGATCCGCGCCGGCGGTCATGCGCCGGGCTTCGGACCGTTCATCCGCCCGGCCGCGCGCCTGGGTGAAGAGCACACGACCTGGGGCGACGGGATCTACCGCAAGGGCGAGCCGGTCTTTGTCGAACTGTCCGGGTGCATCTCGCGCTACCACGCCCCGCTCGGCCGGCTTGTTCGGATCGGCCACATCAGCGTCGAAGACGCCGCAATGGCGGAGGTGACCGCCAAGGCGTTCAACGCGGTCATCGAGGCGCTGCGGCCGGGCGCCAAGGCGCGCGATGTCTACGCCGCCTGGCAGGCTGTCGCCGACGAGGCCGGTCTTTCCCACTATCGCCGCCATCACTGCGGCTACCTGGTCGGCGCCGGCCAGCCGCCGTCATGGACCGGCGGCAATTCTGTGACCGGCTTGAGACACGATTCCGACCTCGAGATCGAGACCGGGATGAGCTTCCACATCCTGTCGTGGCTGATGGGAACGGGTCGCGGCAATGACTTCGTCTCCAACACGGTGCTGTTGACCGATGCGGGTGCTGAAGTGCTCACCCGTACGCCGGCCGGCCCGATCGTTCGATAGGCCCGCACGCATGGCGCGCTATTCGGCATTTTCGATTTTACGCAACGCGCTGTCCGGCCAGAAGAACTGGCAGCGCGCCTGGCGTGCGGCGGAGCCAAAACCGTCCTATGACGTGATCGTTGTTGGCGGCGGTGGACACGGCCTCGCTACCGCCTTCTACCTCGCGGAGAACCACGGCATCCGCAACGTCGCGGTGCTCGAAAAAGGTTATGTCGGCGGCGGCAATGTCGGCCGCAACACCACCGTCATCCGCTCCAACTACCTGCTCGACGGCAACACCCAGTTCTACGAATTCTCGATGAAGCTTTGGGAGGGCATGTCGCAGGCGCTGAATTTCAACGTCATGTTTTCCCAGCGCGGCCAGCTCGTCACCGCGCATTCGGCCGATCAGCTCGACAGCTTCAGCCACCGCGCCAATGTCATGCGGCTGAACGGCATCGATGCCGATATCCTCGACCGCGAAGAAGTGTGCCGGCTGGTGCCTTACCTCGATTTTTCCGACACCGCCCGCTTTCCTATCCATGGCGCCATTTTCCAGGGCCGGGCGGGCACGGCGCGCCATGACGCCGTGGCCTGGGGCTATGCGCGCGCCGCCGACGGCCATGGCGTCGACATCATCCAGAACTGCGAAGTGACAGGCTTTGTCCGCGACGGCGACAGCATCGTCGGCGTCGAAACGACGAAGGGCCGGATCAACGCCGGCAAGGTCGGCCTCGCGGTCGCTGGCCACACATCCGTGCTCGGCGCCAAGGCTGGGCTTGAACTGCCGATCGACAGCCATGTGCTGCAAGCTTTCGTCACCGAGCCGCTGAAGCCGCTGGTAGATCACGTCGTCGCCTACGGTGCCGACCATTTCTACGTCAGCCAGTCGGACAAGGGCGGGCTGGTCTTTGGCGGCAGTCTCGACGGCTACAATTCCTACGCCCAGCGCGGCAATCTCGGCGTCGTGCGCGAGGTGGCGGAGGCGGCCATTGCGCTGATGCCGTGCATTTCGCGCGTCCGCCTGCTGCGCCACTGGGGCGGCGTCATGGACATGACCCCCGATGCCAGCCCGATCATCTGCCCGACGCCGATCGACGGCCTCTATCTCAACGGCGGCTGGTGCTATGGCGGCTTCAAGGCGACGCCGGCTTCCGGCTGGTGCTTCGCCCACACGATCGCCACCGGCAAGTCGCATCCCTTGATCGCGGCCTACGGGCTCGATCGTTTCCGCACCGGCCACACGCTCGACGAAGCCGGCGTCGGTCCTTCCGCCTGGCTGCAATAGGAGGCGGAACAAAATGCTGCGCATCGAATGCCCCTGCTGCGGCCCGCGCGACCATGACGAGTTCCGCTATGGCGGCGATGCCTCGGTCACGCGTCCGGCCCATGACGATCCCGATCCGGAGGCCTGGTACCGTTATGTCTATGTCAGGACAAACCCGGCCGGCCTGCACCGTGAATTCTGGCAACACGTGACCGGTTGCCGGCAATGGCTGGTGGTCGAACGCGACACACGCAACCACGCCATCACAGCCGTCGACTTCGCCAGAAAATTGCGGGCCACGAAATCAACTCTCAGGAAATCACCGGCATGAGTTCGAACCGCAAACGACTGTCGGTGGGTGGCCGCATCGTCCGCGAGCAGCCGGTCGAGTTTACTTTCGACGGCCGCAAGCTGGCTGGATATCGCGGCGACACGCTTGCCTCCGCGCTGCTCGCCAATGGCGTCACCCTGGTCGGTCGCAGCTTCAAATATCATCGACCGCGCGGCATTTTTTCCGCCGGGCCCGAAGAGCCGAATGCGCTGGTTACGCTCGGGAGCGCCGGCAGGCGCGAGCCGAACCTGCCGGCGACGACACTGGAACTCGCCGACGGCATGGTCGTGGAGAGTCAGAACCGCTGGCCATCGCTTGCCTTCGACGTGCAAAGCGTCAACGGGCTGTTGGCACCATTTCTGTCCGCCGGCTTCTACTACAAGACCTTCATGGGCCCGACGCGCCGCGCCTGGATGTTCTACGAACATTTCATCCGCAAGGCGGCCGGCCTGGGTAGGGCCGGCACCGACGCTGATCCCGACCGCTACGAGGTTCGTCATGCCTTCGCCGATGTCGCCATCGTCGGCGGCGGCCCGGCGGGATTGTCGGCGGCGCGGGCGGCCGCCGCGGCCGGCGCGCGGGTCGCGCTGATCGAGCAGGATTTCCTGCTTGGCGGCCAGCTTCTGGCGGAACCGTCCGACAGCGCAGCGGCCTCATGGCTGAGGCAGGCCGAGGCCGAGTTGGAGGGCTTCGAAACCGTCGCGCTGATGAAGCGGACGACCGCTTTCGGCAGCTATGACGGCAATGTCCTTGGACTGGTCGAACAGCGCGATCCAACCGATCCGCTGCCGAATGGCGAGGCCCGGCAAACGGTCACCATGCTGCGCGCCCGTTCGATCGTTTTCGCCACCGGCGCCATCGAGCGGCCGATGGTGTTCTCGAACAATGACCGGCCCGGTGTCATGCTTGCCTCGGCCGCCCGGACCTATCTCAATCGATTCGCCGTCCTGCCGGGCAAAAAAATCGTCGTCGCCACCAACAATGACGGTGCCTGGCGCACCGCCTTCGACTATGCCGTAGCCGGCGCGAAGGTGACGATTGCGGATCTGCGCGCAGTCCCGCCCGCAGCACTTGCCGCAGAAGCCGCACGGCTCGGCGTAATGATACGGGCCGGGACGCGGATCGTCGACCTGCGTGGCGGCCATGCCGTCAGGGACACAACGCTCAACGGGCCGGACGGCCCGTCCTCGGCCGCCTGCGACCTGGTCTGCGTGTCCGGCGGCTGGTCGCCAACCGTGCATCTCACCTCGCACCTTGGTGTCAAACCTGTCTATCGCGACGACATCGGCGGCTTCGTGCCGGGCGCGTTTCCGGCCGGCCGGTTCGGCGCCGGCGCGATGATGGGGGCCCATGCAACTGCCGAAGCCATCGAGGACGGTCATCGCGCCGGCATCGACGCGGCAGTCTCCTGCGGCAAGTCGGCGCCGGTGCCCGATCCGTCCAGACTCGATCTCGGCGAGACCGCCACGATTTCACTTCGCGAAATCCCGTCGGTCGGACGCGGAAAAGCCTTCGTCGATTTCCAGATGGATGTGACGACCGGGGATATCGAACTCGCCCATCGCGAGGGCTATGAATCGGTCGAGCATCTGAAGCGCTACACCACGCTCGGCATGGGCACCGATCAGGGCAAGACCAGCAATTTTCCCGCACTTGCCACCATCGCAGCGCTGCGCAACGCAACGATTCACGAGACCGGCGTCACGACCTTCCGCCCGCCCTATACGCCGGTTTCCATCGGTGCGCTTGCCGGGCGCGCCATCGGCCATCATTTCAAGCCGATCCGCCGCACGCCGATGCACGACTGGCACATGGCGAACGGCGCCGAGATGCTCGAGGTCGGGCTCTGGATGCGGCCCTATTTCTACCGGCAGTCGGGGCGCGACGTGAACGAGGCCTATGTCGCCGAAATGCGTACCGCACGTCAGGCGGCGGGCCTTATGGACATTTCCACCCTTGGCAAGATCGATGTCCAGGGCCCGGATGCGGCGATGTTCCTGGATCGCGTCTACGCCAACGGCTTTGCCAAACTGGCGGTAGGCCGCGCCCGCTACAGTGTCATGCTGCGCGACGACGGCATTGTCTTCGACGACGGCACCACGACGCGGCTCGCGGAAAACCGGTTCTTCATGACCACTTCGACGGCCAAGGCCGCCGATGTGCTGTCGCGTCTCGAATTCCTGCTCGACACGGCCTGGCCGGATTTGCGTGTGGCAGTGACCTCGGTAAGTGACGAATGGGCAGCGATGTCGGTTGCCGGACCGAAAAGCCGCGCAATCCTCGGTGCTGCTTTTCCTGGTCTTGACGTTTCCGATGAGGCACTTCCGCACATGAGACTACTCGAAAGCGAGTGGGAGGACCGTGCGCTCCGCATCCTGCGTCTCAGTTATTCCGGCGAGCGCGCTTACGAAGTCTATGTCGGCGCCACTGCCGGCGAACAGCTCTGGAGCCGTCTGCTCGAAGCCGGCAGACCGTTCGACCTGAAGCCTTACGGCGTCGAGGCGCTTGGCGCGCTGCGCGTCGAAAAGGGCCATGTCGCCGGACCGGAGATCGATGGGCGCACGACACTCGACGATCTCGGCCTCGGCCGCATGGTCGGCAAGCGCAGCAGCTTCGTCGGCGACGTCCTGCGACGGCGCCCTGCCCTCCAGGCGCCCAACCGGCAGCGCTTGGTCGGACTGGAATGCGTCGAGAACGGAAAGCGCCTGCGCGGCGGCGCCATCCTGTTCCTGCCGGATGAGAAACCCTACGGCCATGGGCGCGGTCGCGTCACCTCCGTCACTTTCAGCCCCGAACGCGGCCATTATGTCGGTCTGGCACTGCTTGCCGGCGATGTTGCGGCAGAAGGAAGCGAGGTCGTTGCGGTCTATCCGATGAAGGCCGAAACGGTTCGCGCCCGCATTGTCTCGCCGGTATTCGTCGATCCACAGGGAGAACGGCTGCATGGCTAGCTTGACCTCTTCTCGGGATTTCAGCCTGTCCGTGGCAGATTGTCCGCTTATCCAGATCGAGGGCTGGGACGCGACACTGACGCAATTCGAAAAGAGCGTCTCGGCGTCGCTCGGCAAGAAACTTCCCGCTTCAGTCGGAGAGACGGTTCGCCACAAGGGGCTTCTAATTATCCGCGTTGCACCTCGCCGCCTCTGGCTGGTTCTCGACGAAGACGCGCAAGCGCCCGCGCTTATCGTCGACCCCGATCTCGGCTGTTCCGTTCCCCTCGGCGAAGGTCGTGTTCGTTTGAAAATGGCCGGCCTTGACATCGCAAGGCTTCTGTCCGGCTGCATTGCCGTCGACTGGCACGCGCCGACCGCCGCTCCGGGCCGCGCCGTGCAAACATCCTTCCATCACGTGCCCGTGCTCTTCCTGCGCACCGGCGAGACCGCGTGCGAACTCTTCGTGCCGCGAAGTTTTGCCCGCAGCCTCTCGGATTGGATTGCCGATGGCTAGCCAATATCGGTTTAACGGACGGCGAAGCTGCAACGGGCTGCCAGGCTCTCGCCAGGCCCAAGCACCGACAGTCCATTCCATTTGTCGATCGAACCACGATTGTGAGCATCGACAGCATGACTGAGCGGTTCAAAACAGAAGAAGTCGCTCTCCTTCGATGGCGAATAGACCAGGTAAAAATTCAAGGGCGATGAAGCTTCGATCCGCAGGCTGCAACTGTGCTCCGGCCACGATATGGTGGCGACGCCGTTCCAATCGGCAAACAGATTGTTTATCCATCCACTCGGCAACACGACTGGGGCGCCGAAATCCCAATCGGGACGGGTTTTGATATCCACAAACCGTTCGGGGAGATGGTTGAGCAGTTCGAGACAAACCTGCGAGGCCGGCGCATGAAGCGCGGTTCGTGCCGTTCTCGGGAACCATGGATGGATGCCAAGCCCGAACGGCAATCTGATCGATGCCCGATTGACGATGCGAAGCTTCAGCTCGAGCCCCTGTCCGGTCAGAGCGTAGCTCACCTCGGCGCGATATCGATATGGGCCGGGTCCGTTGCTGATGAGGGACAGCTTTGCGTTGTCTTGCGCTACGCTGTCGACGTCCCACTCGCGCGAAAATCCATTGCCGTGAATGGGAAATGGCTCGCCTGCAACATTGGCAGGCAGTTCGTGGAATTTGGAGTCGAATGTGAATCCGCCGCCTGAGATGCGATTTGACCACGGCAAAAGCAAGTTGCAGGCAAGATCGACCGGGTTGCTGCTCCCGCCGTTTGGCCAAGGCCGGAAGATCGGCACGCGCCCATAGTCCAGTCTCGCAAGACCTGCCCCAAGCGACGGGACGATTTCAGCGGACAGGTCTCCGCTTCTGATCTTGATCGTCCCGACCATCAGCTTCAGACGGTATCGGCCTTGGCAGCGGCGATCGGCTGTTGATGGCGGCCTTTGCGAGCCACTGCAAGAAGGTCGTTCGACGCGATCCCGATGAGCGCCTTCATCTGATCGTGAGCGTCGTCGGCCCTGCGCATCCTAATTGCCTCCAGCACGTCGCCATGCGCGCTCAGTGTCTGCTGGTAATTAGCGGTGGCCGATGTGGTCAAGCGGAAGGAGAAGCTGAGGGCGGCCGCAAGCATATTGCCGAGATTGGCGAATACCGGGTTGCGGCTGGCACGAAGGATGGCCGTATGAAACCTGACGTCGGCATCGAGACACGCAGCAAGGTCATCCTGCGGAGCAATGCGCATGGCTTCATACGCCGCTTCGATGACTGCGAGATCGCCTGACGTCGCCATCTTGGCCGCAAGTTGGGCGGCAGCGGGTTCAATGACCAGCCGCGCCTCGATCAATCCGCGGACGAAATCGAGATCGGGCTCGATATCGCGCATCCATTCCAAAACCTGTGCATCCAGCCTGTTCCATTCGCTCGACACGCGCACACGCGTCCCGGCCCGCTTGCGTGCCTCGATCAATCCTTTCGCCGAAAGCGTCAGAAGAGCATCGCGAAGCGCGGTGCGGCTCGCCCCGTAGATGACGCAAAGTTCGGCTTCCGTCGGCAGGACGGAGTGCTGCGCGTAGGAGCCGGCGAGGATTCGCTGTCCGAGATCGCGTGCGATGCGATCCTTGAGCGATGACGTGGCGCCCTCTGCGGCAGGAATGTCCTGCGTGCCTTGGCCAGTCGAAGCGATCGCCGCGTCCATCGTCATGTCCTGTTCAAGTGGTACTCGGCAATTACCACAGCAAGTATCAGCAGCGAGCCCTTGGCAAGCAACTGATAGAAGGTTGGCACGGACGTCAGTATCATTCCGTTGTTGAGGACGCCAATGATGGCGACGCCCAGCAGCGCGCCGATGATCGTACCCTTCCCGCCCTGCAACGCGCAGCCACCCAGCACGGCCGCTGTGATGGCCTCGAGTTCCAGACCTTGGGATCCGGATACGGGCTGGCCCGAGCCGGTACGGGCAGCCAACAGAATCCCGGCCAATCCGGCTGCCACTCCACTCATGATGTAGATGCCGACGCGGTAGCGGTTGATATTGATGCCGGAGAAGCGTGCGACAACGGGATTGCCGCCCAGGGCATAGATGTTGCGGCCAACGATCGAGCGGGCAAGGAAGAGATGGAACACGATCGCGGTCAGCAAAAGAATCCAGATCAGCAGAGGCAGGCCGAAGATTCGTCCGATCCCGATGAAGCGGAAAGTGTCGCTGAAAATCGCGATCGATTGCCCATCGGATATGATGAACGCGATGCCGCGGAAGATCGCCATCGTACCGAGAGTCGCGATGACAGCGTTGACGCGCCCATAGGTGATGATGATGCCGTTCACGAGGCCGGCAAGACCGCCCAGGACCAGGCCGGCAAGAATGCCCGCGGCGGGTGATCCGGTGGCCTGGATGGCCATTGCCGTCGATACTGTGGTCAGACCGACAATTGCGCCGACCGCAATATCAAGCCCGCCGGCGACGATGACCACGGTCTGACTCATCGCCAGGACGCCCAGGATGGTGATGCCCAGACCGATGTTCAGCAGGTTTCGGCTCGAGAAGAACACGTCGCCTCTCAGGGTGCCGAAAATGAGCACGAGAATGGCGAGAGCAACAAGAAGACTTATGTTGTGAATGCCGATGCGCTCTGCGATGCGCAAGGAAGCGCGCCTTTTTCCGGTTTGTGTTGTTGCTGTCGTGAGCTCAAGGCTGTTCACTGAATTTGTCCTCCGAGCGATGCTACAGATTGCGGCATGGCGTATTTCAGGATCGTGGTCTCGTCGATGTCAGGGCGGGAAAGTTCGGCCGTGATCCGACCTCCAGCCATGACAAGCACCCTGTCGGCGAGCCCGATCAGTTCCGGCATTTCCGAGGAAATCAGGATTATGCCGATGCCGCTGGCGGCGAGTTCGTCGATCAGGCGGTAGATTTCCGCCTTGGCGCCGATGTCGATGCCGCGGGTCGGCTCGTCGAGGATGAGAAGCATCGGCTGCCGCGCAAGCCAGCGCGCGAGAACGACCTTCTGTTGATTGCCACCCGACAGTTTGGAAACCTGTTCGTCGAGGTTGGGCGCCTTGATCGACATCTTTGCTGCAAGCGGTGAGACGATCTCCAGTGCCTTGCGCCGGTTGAAGAAGCCGAAGGTCGACGTTCTGTCGGGCACGCAAAGCGAGGCGTTATCAAGAATGCTTCGGAACAACAGCAGCGCCTCGTGCTTGCGGTCTTCTGGGGCAAAGCCGATGCCCGCCACGATCGCTGCATGCGGACTGTTAGGGCCAACGGGCACCCCATTCATCATTATGCCTCCGTCGAGACGCCTGTCATAGCCGACAATCGCCTTTGCCAACTCGGATCGACCCGCACCCATAAGGCCGGCAATGCCGAGCACCTCGCCATGGCGGACCTTGAGGCTCACATCGGTGACGTGGTCGGTGGTCAGGCGCGTCACCTCCAGCAACGGTTGCCCCGATTGCCACGTCTCGCGCGTAAACAGATCTGCAATGTCGCGGCCGACCATGAGCTTGGCTATGGTCTGCTCACTGGCACCGGCCGCGGGGGAATCATCGATCAGCCGGCCGTCCCGCAACACGACAATGCGATCCGCAAGGTCGATGACCTCGTTCAGCCTGTGAGAGATGTAGACGATCGAAGTGCCCTCTTCGCGCAGCCGGCGAATTACTGAAAACAGACGGCGCGCTTCGTCGTCGGTCAGCGACGAGGTTGGCTCATCAAATGCGATCAGCCGGCCGCCGGCACGTATGGCGCGCATGATTTCGATCATCTGGCGCTGTGCCGGACCGAGTGTGCTGCAGAGTTGACGCGGCCGCATATCCTGCTGCATGCCGAAGGTCGCAAGCACCTTATCGGTCTGGTCCTCGAGCCTGTGCCAGTCGAGCAGGACGCCTGCCAGCCGCGGCAGTTCGCCGACGAAAATGTTCTCGGCCACGGTCAGGTTCGGAACGATCTCCGGTTCCTGATGGATGACGCGTATTCCGGCTCTGTGGCTGTCGCGCGGTTCGCTGAAAACGATCGGCGTGGAGCCATGCAGCACGATGCCGGTGTCCGGTGCGAACACGCCCTCGAGAATTCGCATCATTGTCGACTTGCCGGCGCCATTCTCGCCAACCAGGGCAAGCACCTCTCCTGGCCGAAAGGCAATCGAGACATTGTCGAGCGCCTGCACGACGCCGAAGCGCTTCGATATCCTATCGAGCGAGAAGAAATCCGATTGCATCAAAGCTCACTCCCGAGGATCGATCCCGTGTGCCTGCGGACGAACTGCCGGCCCAAAAAGCGTCATGCGCCTGCGGCGCATGACGCATATCTGGTTCAGTGGCAGAGCTTGGCTTTGTAGTCCGACGCAAAATTGTCGGCAGTGATGTATTCCGGATCGGTGAAGGATTGCACGGGTAGCTTGGTTCCATCCTTGATGGAGGCCAACAAGATCTTCACCGCCAATGCGCCGTGATTTGCCGAATTGAGCCACATCGTGCCGCGGAATGCCGAGGGCTTTCCGGATCCGAAAGCGTCGCAGGCACGGCTCCCGTCGATGCCGATCCCCATGCCCTGGTCTGCTGAATAGCCGGCATTCTCCAGTGCTCGCGCACCACCCAGCACGCCATCATCGTTGCATGAATAGAATATCCAGTTCGTGACGCTGGGATTGGCCGTCAGTGTGGTGGTCATCACGTCGATGGCGTTGACCATCGTGTTATCGTAGGGGACGCGAACGATGTTGCCCGGCTTGAAATCGGGCACCGCCTTCAAGAACGCTTCTTCCGCGCCCTTGTTGCGCTGCATGCAGGTATCAGCCTTGCGGTCCTCGATCGAAGCGATGCGCACCTCTTTGCCCGCCCAGCCATCAGCCTTGTAGAGCTTGGCAAGCTCTTCGCCCACCCGCGCACCGATGTTGTAGGCATTCATGCCGACATAGGGGACCTGGGTGCCATCCTGGTAGTAGATATCGTCGTCCACCGCCACCAAGGGAATTTTTGCGGCCTTTGCTTTCTCCGCGATGACCGGTCCCAGCGCCTTGTCGGGGACGACGATGGCGATTCCCTTCACACCGTCGCCGACCATCGTGTCGAAGGTGGTGATCGTCAAATTGGCGTCGAACTGGACGTCCTGCGACACCAACGCGGCCCCTGCCGCCTCCGCCGCTTTCTTGGCGCCGCCGACTTCGGCGACGAACCATGGATGGTCTCCCATCTTGTTGATGTAGCCGATCTTGATATCGTCCGCGCTTGCTGCGCTACTCATCAGTCCGGCAGCCAGTACCGCAAATGTCGCCAAAGCCTTTGTTGTGGTTTTCATGAAGATCCTCCCTGAGCTCTATGGTGGTTGCTAGTCGTGGTAGAGAACCGAGCGCCCACCATCGATGGTGATCGTCTCGGCATTTATGAACGGCGCTTCGTCCGAAGCGAGGAAAACCGCCGTCATTGCAACCTCGTCCGGCCGGCCAATACGCTTGGGCGGATGGAGGTCGTAGGCTCGCCGCTTCTCCTCGGCGGGGTTCGGGAATGTGTTCCAGTAGGCTTCCGCGATCGGCGTCTCGATATAGCCGGGGGCGATCGCGTTCACCCGGATGCCGCGCGCGGCATATTCAATGGCGAGCGAGCGGGTGAGGCCCAGAAGCGCATGCTTGGCGACCGGGTACGGAAATGTATGGGGAATGATCTGGAACGCGTGACAGCTCGCTATGTTGACGATGGACCCCGAGCCGTTCGCCAGCATCGTCGGCAAAACCGCCTTGGCGCAGAACCACGCGGCCTGGAGGTCGAGCTTGAGGCAGCGCTCCCATTCCTCATCCGGCATCATCAATGGTTCGTAGAAGACGTTGGCACCGGCATTGTTGACCAGAATGTCGACGCCGCCATAGGCCGTGATCGTCCGCGCGATCATGTCCGCGACTGCGGATGCGTCGGTGACGTCCGTCTCGATGAACAGGGCGTCCGCGCCCTGGGCACGCAATTCGTCGGCGACCGCTTTCCCGCTTGCCGCATTCAGTTCAGCAATGACGATCTTTGCCCCATGTGTTGCAAAGGCGCGGGCGGTGGCGGCACCGATGCCTTGGCCGGCGCCCGTGATGATTGCGATCTTTCCTTGCAGCCGACCCGCCATTGCATTCACCAGTCCACCACGGTGCCGTCCGGCATGACGGCATTGCGGGCATGCAGCACTTCCTGCTTGAAGGGGTGGCGCGCGATCACGTCCTCATTGACGGTGACGCCAAGGCCCGGCAGTTCGGGCAGATCCCAGCGGCCTGGTTTACGCTGAATTGGCCAGGTGACGACGTCGTCGTACCAGGAGACGGCACCGGACATCTCCTCCTGAATGACAACGTTTGGCGTCGATATGCCGAAATGAAGAGCAGCCACACCGGCGATCGGACCGAGCGGGTTGTGCGGCGCAAGGCCGATGCCTGCGGTTTCCGCCATGGCCGCGATCTTCTTTGTCTCGAGCAGACCGCCAGTGTGGCAAATATCAGGCTGGGCAATGTTGAAGGCGCGGGCTGCGATCGAGTGCGTGAATTCGCGGCGCCCGATCAGCCGCTCGCCGGACGCGATCGGCACGGCCGATCGCGCCGTAATATGCGCCAGTCCGGCAACATCTTCGGGTGGAACGGGCTCTTCCGCGAACATGATGCGGGCCGGCTCGATTGCCTTGAGGTAATCCATCGCCGCGTTAACCGATGCAGGGCGTCCGTGGAAATCGACCATGATGTCGATATCCGGGCCTACCGCCTCGCGAAGTGAGCCAACCATGTTGGCAACGGAGTCGACTGCCTTGGCGGGCGATACGTAGTGGGTGTAGGGAATGCAGACGACCTTGACCGCATCGTAGCCTGCTTGCGTCACGATGCGTCCGCGTTCCACGATGGCATCCACGGATCCGGTCTCATAGACCGCCTTCATGTCCCCGAGGCCGAGATGGGTGTAGGTGCGCAGATAGTTGCGGACCTGGCCGCCCAAAAGGCGCCAGAGGGGGACGCCCAAAGACTTGCCCAGGATGTCCCAGAGCGCGATCTCGATGCCGCTGACGGCGGACATTCCCTCAACGCCGAGACGCCAAAAGCCGTGCCGCGTAAGTATCTGGTAGCACTGCTCCACATTGCGCGGATCTTGCCCGATGAGCAGGGCTTCAAGATCCTGAAGCGCCCCAACGACGGCTCGGGTCTTCCATTCCAGCGTTGCCTCACCCCAGCCAAACAGGCCGGGCTCGTCGGTCTCGACGCGAACGAAGACCCAGTTGCGCATTTCCGCATTGCAGACGCGCGCCTTGATGGCCGTGATTTTCATTGGTCCTCCCAGACCTGCCGTCTTTTTTCGAGGCAATATGTATGACTTATTACAAGTCAAGCGCAACATCGATGTGGACCAGCGCCGCGCCTCGACGTTCAGCACAATGCGCAACCATCAAGCCCTCGCCGCCCATCCAGCGCAGGCATCAGCAGCTCACTCAGCTTGCCTGATCAGTATTCGCCGACGTCGATGACAGCCTGGGCAAAGGCTTGCGGGGCTTCTTGAGGCAAGTTGTGGCCGATACCACCGGTGATGATCCGGTGCGTGTATCTGCCCGAGAATTTCTTGGCGTAGGAACTGCTGTCGGGATGGGGTGCGCCATTGGCATCACCCTCAAGGGTAATGGTCGGCACTGTGATCACGGGAGCTTCGGCCAGCCGGTTTTCCAGACCGTCATATTCCGGTTCGCCCTGCGCCAGGCCGAGCCTCCAGCGGTAATTGTGAATGACGATGCTGACGTGATCCGGGTTGTCCAGGGCTGCGGCGCTACGCTGGAAGATCGCATCGTCGAAATTCCACCGCGGCGAAGCGAGTTGCCAGATGAGTTTGGCGAAATCGCGCGTGTATTTCTCGTAGCCGGCGCGGCCGCGATCCGTGGCGAAGTAATACTGATACCACCATTGAAGCTCCGCCTCCGGTGGCAGCGGCACCATGCCGACCTGCTGATTTCCGATGAGATAGCCGCTCACCGAGACGATCGCGTTGCAACGCTCAGGCCAGAGGGCGGCAACGACATTGGCCGTTCGGGCGCCCCAGTCGCAGCCGGCGATCGTGGCCTTTTCGATCCCCAGCGCATCCATCAGCGCAATCGTATCCGCGGCGAGCGCCGACTGCTGGCCGTTGCGCATCGTCTCGTCCGACAGGAAGCGGGTAGTGCCGTAGCCGCGCAGGTAGGGCACGATCACGCGGTACCCCTTTGCGGCAAGCAAAGGAGCGACGTCGGTGTAGGTGTGAATGTCATAAGGCCAGCCATGAAGCAGGATCACAGGGGCACCTTCGGCGGGCCCCAGCTCCGCATATCCGACGCTCAGTTTTCCGGCATTGACCCGTCTGAGCGAGCCGAATGATTTCAGCGTGGCTTGCGTTGCAGATGCCCTCGCCTCGACCATCCAAGTGGCTGCCGGCGCGCTCAAGCCGAGTTCGGTGGCGGCGAACGTCATTGCTGTTGCACCAACAATGCGCCGGCGGCGATGATCGACCGTCTCGGGAGCCTTACTCGCATTCATGATGAAGCCTCTATGATGACCAACAAGCGGGAACGACTAGACCGGCCGCCACACCGGCCGACAGGAAATATTGGGCTTATTTCGACGGTGACTGCGGCGAATCCAGGATTGTAACCACTCCGCCAGGGGCCGTGCGGCGAGCTCTGACTGAATGTCGGTAAGGTCCAGCGTATCCTCGATTTCCCTCCGGAGAAATTCGAGACGTAGGCCACCCCCGCGCTTGGAAGCGGCTGGATGTAGCATCCGCAGAAACGGCAGCATGACAATGACTCCTGACCTTCTGTTGGGGCGAGAGAATATGTTGCGTCTGATCTTGTGCTCGGAGCCACCCCCGGCTTTAGACGAGGCCCTCACGATCCATTGCGATGCGCACAGCCGGTCGGGCAGCCATTCGGGCGCGAAGCGCTTGCAAAGGCGCGGGAACAGGGACGTGGAAGCGCGCCGCCCAAAGCAGCATCACGAAAAGATAAAAATCCGCGACGGTGGGTTTGTCGCCGAACAGATAGTCGGTCTCGAGCCCGTCAGCGAAGAACTCGAGTTGGCTCGTAATCGTCACGCTCGCCTTGGCCTTTTCGGCATCGCTGCTTTGGTGCCACATCGGCTTGAAGCTTCGGTGTATTTCAGTTGAGACGTAGGCCAGCGCTTCGAGAAGGCGGGTACGGCCCAACGGCCCCGCCACTCCCAGTGGCGGGTATTGCGACGCAATCCAGTCGAGGACGGCGATATTTTCCGTCAGCGTTTCGCCGCTATCCAGCACGAGGGCTGGAACGTAGCCCTTGCGCGTGACGGTAGTGAAATCATCCCCGGAGCCTGTTCGTTTGGTCTTGAGGTTCACACTTTCGCGCTCGAAGGAAACACCGGCCTCTTCCAATGCGATGTGGTCCGCTAGGCTGCAGGCGAGAGGGCTGTAGTAGAGTTTCACCGCTTTTCCCTTTTCTAAACCCGATTGAATTCCGCAATTGGTCGTCGCCGGGCGGAAAACCTGCCCCGCGCCACGCGAGGCAACCGCTCCAGAAACTCGCACTTGGCGGAGACGACGACTACGACACCGACAGCTAGACGTGCCTATGCCGAGGTATGGTCGGGCTGAAGTTCGGGATCGCCGTGCGCAATGCCGGGGCATATCCCAGCTCAGTGGCCAACGGTTATCTGGAGGAATCCAGAATTTTCCGTGATGGCATCAACGACAGCCCGGCCAGTCCTTCGCTCAGGAAATCCTAAACGAAAGTATTGGACGCACGTGCCGTTGGCACGATGGCTCACACCCGGCCACGGCCGGCATATTTCGCGCGACATAAGCAGACTGGAAAGGCGAAAGCCGTGGCCTGCTTTTGCTCGATTGCCACCAACGCGATGAAGCAGCTTCCAACAATAGGAGTCGCCATCATGGCCGACTTTTCCGAAACCTCCAAAGCCGAGCACACATTGAGCGTCGAAGCGCCCGCCGCGATCGAGATCGACGTCTCCTCGCTGACGCCGGGAACGTCGCTGATCGTCGACTGGCACGGCAAGCCGGTGGTCATACGCAACCGCACCGAAAAAGAGAGGAAGGACGGCCAGGCAGTCAGCCTCGCCGAGTTCAAGGATCCAATTGCCCGCAACGCCAACCTGCCGGCCGATGCGCCGGCAACCGACGCCAACCGAACTATGCCGGGCAAGGAAGCCTGGGTGGTGATGGTCCAGGTCTGCACCCATCTCGGCTGCATCCCGCATGGCCAGGAAGGCGATTTCGGTGGCTGGCTCTGCCCTTGTCACGGTTCTCAATACGACACCGCCGGCCGCATCCGAAAGGGGCCGGCGCCCGAGAACATGGCGGTACCGGTGTTCCAGTTCGTTTCCGACACCAAGATCCGCATCGGTTAAGGCAGGGGGCATTTCGATGAGCGGCGACAAACACTCGACCTATACGCCCAAAACCAGAATCGAACGTTGGTTCGACGCCCGCCTGCCGCTGCCGCGGCTGGTGCACGACAGCTTCATCGTCTATCCCGTCCCGCGCAACCTGAACTACGCCTATACGTTCGGCGGCATTCTCACGATCATGCTGGTTTCACAGATCCTGACCGGCATCGTGCTGGCGATGCATTACGCTCCGGATACGGGGCTGGCCTTCAATTCGGTCGAGAAGATCATGCGCGACGTGAATTCGGGCTGGCTGCTGCGCTATCTCCATTCCAACGGCGCGTCGTTCTTCTTCATTGCCGTCTACCTCCACATCTGCCGCGGGCTCTACTATGGTTCGTACAAGGCGCCGCGTGAGCTGCTGTGGGTGCTCGGTTGCACCAACCTCCTGCTGATGATGGCGACGGCCTTCATGGGCTACGTGCTGCCTTGGGGACAGATGTCGTTCTGGGGCGCTACTGTCATCACCAACTTCTTCACGGCCGTCCCACTGATCGGCGACTGGCTCCAGCAGCTTTTGCTCGGCGGCTTCGCGGTCGATAATCCGACGCTGAACCGCTTCTTTGCGCTGCATTACCTGCTGCCATTTGTGCTTGCGGGCGTGGTGACCTTGCATATCTGGGCGCTTCACGTCGTCGGCCAGAACAATCCGACCGGCATAGAGGTCAAATCGAAAACCGATGTCGTGGACTTCACGCCCTATGCCACCGTCAAAGATGCCTTCGGCATCCTCGTGTTCCTGTTCTTCTTCGCCTATTTCGTCTTCTACCTGCCGAACTATCTCGGCCATCCCGACAACAACAGCATCGCCAATCCGCTGAAGACGCCGGCCCACATCGTGCCGGAATGGTACTTCCTGCCGTTTTACGCGATCCTGCGGGCCATCACGTTCAATATCGGGCCGATCGATTCCAAGCTCGGCGGCGTGCTCGCGATGTTCGGCTCGATCGCGGTGCTGTTCCTGGTGCCGTGGCTCGACACCTCGACGGTGCGCTCGGCGGTCTATCGCCCCTGGTACAGGGTGCTCTTCTGGCTGTTCGTTGCAAACGCCCTCTTTCTCGGTTGGCTCGGCTCCCGGCCGGCGGAAGGCGCATACGTCGTCATGTCCCAACTGGCGACGCTTTACTATTTTGCGTTCTTCATCATCGCCATGCCTGTGCTCGGGCTGATCGAAAAGCCGCGACGGCTGCCTAATTCGATCACCGAAGCAGTTCTCGAAAAAGACAAGGCCAGCGGCAGAGGCCCGATCGCCGGGCCGGAGACCAAACGTTGAACTGGGCATGGCGGTGATCGTTCATGAACTGGTGGAACTCTCCTCTGGTCTACATCGTGCTGCTCGGCCTCGCCGGGATCGTCGTTTGGACCCTCATCCCCAGACGCTTCGCCAATGCGAAGCTGGTCGTCCAACTTGGCTTTTTCCTCGCGATGTCGGCCATGGTTCTCGACCTGCGCGTCGTGCCATACGAGGCCGTAGGGGACAACGAGACAAGCGGAGGAGCGATCCTCATCGGCTCGGTCAAGCTGCTCTGGTGGGTTCACCTTGCCTGGGCGCTGATCGGATTTGTCCGTATCTATCTCGTCTTTGAGCGAAAGCCGCGCGAGGCACGTCTCCTGCAGGACGTCGTGGTCGGTGTCGTCTACGCTGGAATGTTCCTGTCGATCCTGGCATTTGTCTTTGCAGTGCCGGTCGGAACGCTCATTGCCACGTCAGGCGTCTTTGCCGTCATCCTGGGACTGGCGCTCCAGAATACGCTTGGTGACGTATTTTCGGGGATCGCGCTTAACCTCGGCCGCCCTTACGTGCTTGGAAACTGGATCATTCTGGGCGACGGAACCGAAGGCCGGGTTGTCGAGACCAATTGGCGGTCGACTCAACTCCTGACCCCGACCCACAATGTCGTCGCGCTGCCAAACAGCCTTCTCGCCAAGATCGGGGTAACAAATTTAAGCGGTCCGGACGAGAGCCATGGACTTGCCGTAACCGTCAAGGTGGCGCCAACGAAGACGCCGGCGATCATCGTAGATCTCATGCGCACTGTCTTGCTGAGCTGTAATTCAATCCTCCAGGACCTTCCGCCTTCGGTTACCATCAGAAGCCTGGATGCCGCAGCTATCGAGATAGAGTTGTCGTTTCGCGTCGCAAGTATTGACCAGCGAAGTGCCGCTCGGAACGACATCTTCGATCTCATTTATCGCCATTCAAAGTCGACCGGCATGCTGCTGGCGCAGCCACTTTCGGCTTCGATTGCCATGACCAACCGGCCGAGCGACGAGACGGCAGCGTCGCAAGGCTACACCCCAATCGAACTCATTAATTCCATACCGGTATTCTCGGCACTGACGGGTACCGAGCAGGAGTCGCTCGCCAAAGCGGCTTCGGTTCGCAGCTACCACAAGGGCGAGATCGTCGCACGACTGGGAGAGATGCTGCCGTCGCTCATGATCGTACGGACGGGAGTCATCGTCCGGCAAATTGGCGAGGGCGATGATCAACTGCAGGAGATCGGCCGGCTTGCACCCGGCGATTTCTTCGGCGAGACCGGCTTGCTCGCCGGCATTGGCGAGATGTCGAGTTTGCGGGCAATGACCCCTGTCACGGTTTACGAGATAGACCAGGAAAGCTTTGCGCCGCTGCTGCACGACCGGCCCGAAATGGCCGAAGATCTTGCCGCGATCCTGTCGATGAGGGTTTCGGCTTTTAACGAAAGCGGCATCGCCGGACAGCACCACGCGAGCTCCAAATTCGCGCTCCTCAATGCCATTCAGACGGTCTTTCGCGCCGCTCCGTTCAAGCGCGTTCGAGCACCTGGCTGACAAGGCATGCAGAAGGACAGAGATCCATGACCACCCGCCAAAGCGATATCACAGGCATCGATACACTCATCCAGCCGGCTGTCCGTGATTTTGCCGACGGACTGAAGATAAGGCGTGTATTGCCCTCCTCGAATCGCCTCATGATAGGGCCCTTCATCCTGTTCGACCATTTCGGCCCCGCCATATTCGACGCAGGTCACGGTTTCGATATGGGACCGCATCCGCATATCGGCGTTGCGGCCGTGACCTACCTGATCGATGGCGAGATCGTCCATCGGGACAATTTCGGTAAAGTGCAGACCATCCGTCCTGGCGAGGTCAACTGGATGACGGCCGGGTCGGGCATCGTCCATTCCGAGCGCACGCCACCGGAAGTCCGGGCCTCGGGAAGCAATCTCTTCGGCGCTCAGGCTTGGATCGCCCTCCCCTCCCGCTATGAAGAAATTGCTGCCGAAGTCGCACATTTTGGCGCTCCCGAAATACCGAGGATCTGTGCCGACGGCGTCGAGTTTACGTTGATCGCCGGCGCGTCCGACGGGTTGGTCTCGCCGGCAAGGACGTTCTCCGACATGGTCTATGCCGAAATTGTGCTCACGAGCGGCGCCCGATACCAGGTGAAACCCGAACACCGTGAGCGTGCGATCTACATCGTCGCCGGTGAGGTTGGAATTGTCGGCCAGTTCGGTACGTTTCATGAGGCTGAATTGATAGCTCTGGCGCCCGGCGCTGAGATTGTCCTCCAGGCGCCTGCCTTCCATGCGGCGAGGCTGATGCTGATAGGAGGCGAGCCCCTGGCCGAGCCACGTCATATCTATTGGAACTTCGTCTCCTCTTCAGCCGAACGGATCGAGCAGGCAAAGGCGGATTGGCGCGAACGCCGCTTCCCCGGCGTGCCGGGAGAGCACGAGCTCATGCCTCTGCCAGATGGCAGCGTGTAAGGGATAAGGCAGCGAATGGTGACCTCAGCGCCGCGACGGCTTTACGCCGGTGGCGCAGGCAGACCACTACGACAACAAGTAGAGATCGTTCATCGTTTCCTCATCGAGCAAACCGTCGAACCAGACGTCGAAGATTGTCTCGAGCAGGAACTCGTCGTTGCTTGCTTCGGAAAACAGCGTGAGGGACGCGTGCAACTTCTTCGCATCAACCTCACCGAAGACAACGCGAGCGCTTAGGCCGGAGAGCCGCTGCAGGGTGCCAACGCATTCCCGATAACGGCCTCCGAGAATCGGAAATGAGAGATAGGCGCTGGCTTCGTCGAGCGATGCGATTGCATATGGCTCAAGCGCAGTACCGCTTCGCCTGGTGGCCAACCTTGGAAAGATGAACTCCATGTAGGGAGTGCACATCATTCCTCGACGTAGAATGGCCAGCGCGTCGTCGTAGACCGGATCCTGTGCGCTGACGAACCTCTGCAAATCATACTCGTCAGGCATTTGGATAGATCCTTGGGAAACCCTCAACATTCGTGCCCTGACTAGCCGTCAACGACATCTGCATAGTCCGGGTGCTTGGCGAAAAAGCGGCTCATGAAGGGACATTTCAAGATCGCTTTACGGCCGGTTTTGCGGAGCAGTTCGAAGGTCCCTTGGGCCAATCGCGACGCGATCCCTTGTCCGGAAAATTCCGACGGGACTTCGGTGTGTATCAGCGCGACCTTCCCGCCCTCGAGCCGATAGTAGGCCGCCGCAAACATATCGCCGGCGATCGGCAGCTCGAAACGGTGGTGTTGGACGTTTTCAACGACTTGTGCATCCATCTTTATCTCTCGATTGTATGTCACGTCTGTCACCGGAGACAGATTGGCCGGCCGCTATCGCACCGCAGGCAACCGCAGAGTGACGGTCGTGCCTGCCCCAGGCGTGCTCTGAATATCGATGCTTCCGCCTGATTGCTCGGCAAAGCGCTTCACCATAGGCAACCCGACGCCGCCGAGGCCTTCGCTTTTGGTGGTGAAGAACGGATCGAAGGCGCAGACCATTGTCTCGCTGGTCATTCCGATACCGTTGTCCGCGACACGGATATCTACCTGACCGGTGGTAGAGCTTTCAGAGGCCAAGCCGGCATCGATCGAGATCAAACCGCCGTCAGGCATTGCATCGCGCGCGTTGAACAGAAGATTCAGAACCGCATTTTGCAATCCAAAGCGATCGCATCTCACCAAAGGCAGGTCCGGCCCCACCCGAAGCTCAAGATCGAAATTGGCATCCAAGGCGCTCCGCACGAGAGTTTCGATCTCAGCCAGGCAAGCACCTACGTTTGTGTATTCGATTTCCGCGTGGCTCTCTCGGGCCAGGCTGATGGTTTGCCGGACAAGGCCCCCGGCCCGTTCCAAAGCCGTTTTGGCGCCGGCAATTACAGGCCCAAGCGCCGGAGCCGCCTGGATGATCGGATCGCGGGCCAGGTGGTTCAACGCCGACGAGGCGACCTGAATGAGATTGCCCAGGTCATGGACGATGCCGGCGGTCGACATTTGCACGGACATACCACTTCCAGGACCATCGAGCGGGCCGTCGAAGACATCTTCTTTTATGTCCGGACGAAACATTTCATTCCCCGTTTGCTCAGTCCCTATTGCGTCAAGACGCTATAATTTAGGGCATTTATTGTCCATTATATCTAAGGAGGCGCCGATACATACTTCTGTATATTCAATCGCGAGATCATGCTCTATTGATAGCCGATCCCGCTGATATAGTTGGCAAGCAGCCGTTCCTGCAGTTCCTCTTGTTTGAAGAGCGCCCTCATCGCATCACGGATATCGAGGACGCCTAGCGGTTTCGAGTCAGCCCCGAGTACCGGCACATTCTGAAGGCCTTGCGCGGCCATAGTCTGCCAGACTGAATGAAGGTCGTCATCGGGACCACAGGACACGATGGACCGGCTCATCAATGCCGCAATCGGCGCTTCTGTTGGCCCTGAATTCGCCAGATGGCGGACAAGGTCGGACTTGCTCAGCACGCCTGCCGCCTCCCCACTGCCGTGGCACACCACGACCAGGCCTATTGCGGGCCTGGAAAGTGAGAGTGCTGCACTGCGGAGTGGAGCGTCGACATCGATCACCATGAGACGGGCCGATATTACTGGATGCAGACTGTCAATGCGCATGACGCCCTCCTGAGAGCGCCTCGCGGCCGCGGCCGGGAGGTTGGGATCGGTTCCGGTGTTGGTCGCCGAGTTCGGCGCCTTCGCCTGGCCGGTCAGAATGGCGCGCTAACAAGCACCATTCTGACCCATTCCAAAGATTAGCTTAGTGCTGCTTTGCTCAGGCCAAACTTCGCATCGCCTGAGCCCGGGACGGGTTTGAAGCCGATGTTAAGACGGTTCCAAGAGTTGACCGCCATGACGACGAAGGTCAGATCGGAGATTTCCTTCTCGGAAAGCTGCGACCTGACCCGATCGTAGATCTCGTCCGGGACACCCTGCTCGGGCAGCTTGGTCAAGACTTCCGTCCATGCCAAGGCTGCACGCTCGCGAGGAACGAACAAGGTCGAATCCCGCCAGGCTGCCAGGTGGTAAAGGCGCAGTTCGCGCTCGCCGTGGATCTTCGCCTGTTTGACGTGCATATCGAGGCAGAAGGTGCACCCGTTCAGCTGCGCGGCTCGGACTGCAACAAGGTCGCGGATCGGTTCTTCGATCGACCCCTCTCGCGTCGCACCAAGAAATTCAATAAATTTCTTCAGAAGTTCTGGCGACTGCTCCGCATAACTCGCGCGTTGGGCGACGGCTTTTCCTTTCGGAGCGACCGGTGACGCTGCAATATTCATTACTTATCTCCTTGAGGTGTTTGCAATCCATTGCAGCGTAAGGATGACCGGTGAGCCACACTGTTGCTATCGTGCCTATGATATGTATTGCCGCTCGATTGGTTTGGGGCGCCTAAACCGAAGTATAGGAGGTGGAAATTGGCACCCTGAACGCTGCCCTCGGCAATTCGCTTTGCCGCAGGCATGCGGCAGGCGCGCGGCGTTTGGATCATATGAAGGGCTCGGCTGAGCTGGGCGGCGTCGATCGAGAGACCTGGATCGAAACTGCGTTCACTCTTCGAAGGGAGCGTTCATCACAAGATTAACTGCCGAAGTCGCCTTGTAGCCTGAAACAAAGCGCTCGCCGAAGTCCCGGGCAAAGTTGTCGTAGGTGGTTTCCGGCCTGACCTCGGCGATATGGCAAAAGCATCGGGTCATCCGTCGCTTCATTTGGAGGCGTGGAAACTCACCGATGATCTTTGCAATCTCGGCTGACGAAACGAGGCTGTATTGCAAGCCGACGACATCGAGGCAGATGCCAGCTGTGCAAAGCGCCACCTCAGCCTCCTTGTAGAGGCCGATCGACGGCGTCGAGTTGAGGGCAACGCTGTCCCAGATCAATTGGGCGCGCCGCTCGTCGAAGCCGCCCTCCCGAACGAAGGTGCGGGCAAGATCGGCGCCTTCCACTTCGAAACGGCGCGGCCCGGCGAAGTCCTCATTGAGCGTGACATCATGCAACAGGGTTGCAACGGCAACAACCTCCGCGTCGTGCTGGATATTCTGAATCTGTCCGATCCGGGCCGCGAAAAGCCAGGATCGGACCACGTGGTTGAACAAGTAGGGTTCACATCGCTGGCGGGCATGTTCGATCGCCCGGCCAACAAGCGGTGTATCGGGGACCGAAATCCCCGCAAGTGTGCGGATGGCGATCGAATTCATGTCACTGACCGTCCCTTCGCGTACGCCCCGATGGTCCCAGGGGCTACGATTTCATTTCGCGTTCGTCGTCAGTTCCGTCTCGCTGGTGTCGACGACGAAGATCGCAAGCAGGCGAGCGCGTTCGGTCTTACTGGCGTTTTCGCTGACGGCATGACGATCGCCCGGAAATTCCGAGAAACTTTCGCCGGCGCGATAAGTCTTCACCGGGCCATCGTTGACCTGGCTTCGCATAGCTCCCTCCAGGACGGTGGCATAGATGAACGCGGATTTGGGATGGGTGTGGGCCCGCGATGTTCCGCCCGGCTCGTACTCGACCAGCACGGCTTTCATACTCTTGCCGGGCACGTTTGGAAGAGCCTGGTCGTAGACAAGCTTCACGCTTGCATCATCGGCCATCGCTGCAGTGACAGAAGCGGCGGCGAGCGCCGCCGCGCAGAGAAGTGTTTTGATCATGTCTGGTCTCCTTGTTGAAATACGAATGGTAAGAGAGTGCTGATCTGATGGATCAGAGGATCGGCGTTCGCTTTTGTTTGCTTATTTCGGCGGCGTGTATCGGCTGAGCCAATCATCGAAACGCACGGCGCCGATGCGCGCGTTGTCGCCGGGCACCAGCGTTCGATCGTCGATTGCCACTTGGCCGTAGTAGAGCGCGCCCGGATCCGGAACGATTTTGCGCGGGTCGTTGGTGGCCTTCAGGAAGCGCTCGACAAGTTCGCTCATGCGAACACGCTCCGGACCGGCAATTTCGATCATGCCGTTCAACGGCGCGGCAACCGCGACATCCGCCATCGCATCGGCAACATTGTCAGCCGCCATGGGTTGGAAGTAGGCCGGCGACATATGAATGGTATCCCCGACGGCGCCCGTGTTTGCGATGGCGGCGGTGAATTCGAAGAACTGAGTGGCGTGAACGATGGTGTAGGGAATTCCGGACTCCCTGATCAGCTTTTCCTGAAGCAACTTGCCGCGGAAATAGCCCATGCCCTGCAGCCGATCGGTACCGACGACCGACAGCGCCACGTGATGACGGACGCCGGCGGCCGTTTCGGCCGCAAAAAGATTACGCCCGGATGCCTCGAAGAACTCCAGGGCAGCCTTTTCCTCGAACGACGGCGAGTTCGCGAGGTCGACGACGACCTGCGCACCAGCAAGCGCGGCCGCCAGACCCTCGCCCGTAACGGTGTTGACGCCCGAATTCGGCGACGCCGCAAGCACGTCGTGTCCTTTGTTTCGCAGTCTCTCCACGGTCTTTGAACCGATCAGCCCGGTTCCGCCGATGACGACGATCTTCATGTCTAGTCTCCTGGTGTTGCGTGTCTATTTTCGTTGCTCGATCGGATGCTGGCGTTTCCGGCCTGCTACTGACTGACCGATGCTGCAGCATCCTCGATGAGTGACGTGACCTCGTCGGGATGCGAAACCATGAGCGCGTGGGACGCACCCTCGATGACGACGGTCTTTACCGCGTGCGCACGCTTGGCCATGAAGCTCATGACGGCTGCCGGGATGTTCCGGTCATCCGAGCCGTAGATCATGTAGGACGGCAGCGTCTTCCATGAGGCGACGCCCGAGGTTTCAGCCAGAGCTGCCTGTGCAACAGGGCGTTGAGTGGCAGCCATCAGCAAAGTCTGCTCTTGCGGAACGTCGGCGGCGAACTGGGCGCGAAACTTGGCCGGCTCGATGAAGAAGTCTTGTCCGCCGTCCGGCAACGCGACTGGAGCAAGCGCGCTCCCCAAGGTGCTGCCGGGAAACATGCTGGACAACGTAAGGCTCGATTCGCCGGTATCCGGCGCGAAACCCGCCACGTAGACCAACGCCTTTACATTGGGATTGCCATTGGCGGCCTCGGTGATGACCGGCCCGCCGTAGGAATGGCCCACCAGCACGACCGGCCCGGAAACCGACCGGACGATGGCTGAGACTGCTTTCGCATCGTTGGCAACGCCGCGGAGCGGATTAGCTGCGGCTATCGCTACATAACCGTCTTTGCTGAGCTTGGTGATGACTGCGTCCCAGCTCGACGATTCCGCGAAGGCGCCGTGCACCAGTACGATCGTCGGCTTGGGCTGAGAATTCGCGGCCTGCGCCATCCCGCCGCCCGACGCGGCAAGCGCTGCAGTGAGCGCCAGGACTCGAGTTATGTTTCGCATTTGCTTTCTCCGTGTGGCCTGTGGTGACCAATGCTCAGGAGAATGCGCCGACGCGGCCCGCCAACCTATTGTGCGGAAGGGTCTGTCATACAATGCCAAGGTGCAGGGTAGGTCACCAGGGAGATCAGGTGCCCTGCAGCATGATTGAGGTATCTATGCCGGGTGTGCACTGTCGGCACCTGCCTGAACAGACACGGAGGGCGCACGGCCGGAGAGCTGTCTTTGCAAGACGCCGCTGCCGCCGTGGCCAGTACCTGGCGCAGTCGATCCGTTGAGCGCTGGTCAGCCGGCCGGATCGAACACGATTTCCGCCTGACAATGCTCGGCCCGGCAGCAAAAGCCTCCTCTCGTCAACGACATAGTTCCTGGCCTTCGGCCCGCATCGCCCAATGCCTTGGTATGGGTCAAACAGCCGGACCGTCTGATCGTGTCGCTGCGTCACGACATTTATATTTGTATGGGTGAATACCATCCAAGCGATTAATGGAGTTACTGAAATGAAAATGACAGTCCTTGCTGTCGCCGCGCTTGTTATTACAGCAGGAAGCGCCATTGCCGGAAGCGACCACTATGGATCAAACGGAGCCCAGCAGCCTGCGACTGCGTCTGACAACATGTATACATCCTCGATCAATAAAATGAACAACGATATCGGGGCGCCGAAAACCGTACGCAAGCCGACTGTTCCCAACGATGAATATGGCCAGGGCATCTGGGGTCACTGATCCCGACCTACAGAAAATTGAAGGACCGGGGCGAGACCTCGGTCCTTCCGTATCGGCGAGCCGACTTCTCTCTTGCGCGTCGATCCCTGCAATGCGACTTGCCGCTTACGTGGCTCAATTTGCACCACGTCGACGAAACGTCTCGCCTCCGACCTGTTTGGCGCGACTCGTGCGGCACGTCCCGGAAAATCTTCGTGCGGAAGACCGATTGCTCAGCCGTTAACCGGCAGTCTTTTGGCGCGACGACATCGCAGTCGTGGCTCAGAGCACAGCCATCCCGCCGTCGACCCGGAGATTGATGCCCGTGACGAAACTGCTCGCGTCCGAGGCAAGGAACAGGGCGCCTTTTGCCAGCTCTTCCGGCTGCCCCATCCGGCCCAAGGGTATTGCCTCAGCCATCGCCTTTTCAAACAGCCCGCGCTGCTCAAACGGTATGCCTAGTTTATCGAGAATAGCCGTATCCACCGGACCTGGGCTGAGCACGTTGACCCGGATGCCGCGAGCCTTCAGTTCGATCGCCCAAGCGCGCGCAAAGGCATTTATGGCCGCCTTCGAGCCCGCGTAAACAGCATGACCGTCCAGAACCTTCTCGCTGGCCAGCGAGCCTGTGAGGATGATTGCGCCGCCGTTCCGCATGATCGGAATCAGCTTCTGGACGCCGAAGAAGACGCCTCGCGTATTAACGGCAAATTGCGCATCATATTCTGCCTCGGAGACGTCGGCCGAGTGCGTGATGGTGTTTATGCCGGCGTTCGCCATATAGATGTCGAGCGCCCCGAACCTCTGGAGGATCTGCTGCGCTACCTCATCATGGTGCGCCACGTCGGCCACATTTCCCTGAATGCCCAGCGCGCCTGCCCCGATCTGTGCGACCGCTTCCTCGACCGCCTGCCGCCGGCGGCCGGTAATGACGACTTGTGCGCCCTCGGCCGCAAAGATTTTTGCAGCCGATAGTCCGATCCCGCTGTTTCCGCCGGTGACCACCGCGATCTTGCCTGATAGTGCGCCCATGTCGTTCCTGCCTTCGAAAAATAGCGCCGGTGCTGCTGCGATAGTCGCAACTGCTGGCCAAGAAAATTTCACGCCGAATTGAGACCGCAAAATGAGCGGCAATTGCAAACGGCTACCGATTGGTAAACTCCCGGCGCTTAGCCAGTTTGACGTCTTCGAGAGCGCTTTGGCCTTCAAGGCAGAACAAGCGCGCGGCAGCGACCCCCGACAGCGCGACGTAGTGTCGAACGCCGGCGATCGCCTCCGCGCTGCACTGACGCAGTTGCCCGAATGGCAGCCGTGGCGCAGCATATGTTTCGCGCCTTTGCCAGCGCTCCAACTCGATCGCGCAGTGGTTCGGTTCCACAATCCGGGACATGAGCCGGCAGAACCAGCATTCAGGCCACCGCTCGGCTATGCGAGCGCACAAGGTTTGACCTGGCGCGCCACCTGAAATGCGGTTCAGGGCGCGCGAAATACTACCAAAGGTGGTCATCGGCGGCTCCAGGGAATTGCGGAGAACATGCGGTCGTGACTGAGGGCGTGCTATCCTTTGATGAAGGCGAGCAGGTCAGCATTGACCTGATCCTGGTGCGTGGCCGTGATCCCGTGGGGCGCCCCGGGGTAATAGACATCCTTTGCGCCCTTGATCAGCCGTGCCGACTTGACTGCCGAGTCCTTGACGGGGACGATCTGGTCGTCCTCGCCATGCAGGACCAGGGTTGGTACGTCGAACTTCTTAAGGTCCTCGGTAAAATCGGTCTCGGAGAACGCCTTGACGCTTTCGTACGCGTTCACGAGACCCGCCTGCATGCTCCAGAGCCAGAACTGATCCAGAATCCCCTGGGAAACCTTGGCGCCTGGCCTGTTCGCGCCGTAAAACAACGGTGCGAGGTCCCGGTAGTACTGCGAACGATCCTTGACGAGGCCAGCCCTTATGCCGTCGAATACCTCGATCGGCAGGCCTTCCGGATTGGCCGGCGTCTTCACCATGATCGGCGGAACAGCGGCGATAAGAACAGCCTTGGCCACCCGCTTCGTCCCGTGCCGTCCGATATAGCGAGCAACCTCGCCTCCTCCGGTGGAATGTCCGACCAGCGTGGCGTCCCGGAGATCCAGCGCCTCGATCACGGCTGCAAGATCGTCGGCATAGCCGTTCATGTCGTTACCGGACGTGGCCTGGCTCGATCGGCCATGGCCGCGCCGGTCATGCGCAACGACGCGAAAGCCGTTATGGGCAAGAAAGAGCATCTGGCTGTCCCAGGCGTCGGAATTCAGCGGCCAGCCGTGCGAGAACGTGACGACAGGACCCTTGCCCCAATCCTTGTAGTAGATTTCGGTGCCGTCCTTGGTCGTGATGGTGCTCATCGTCTTGGTTCCTTTGATTGAGGGGGAAGAGGAAAGGTTTCGCTTTCGGCTCGTTGCCGAAGCAGCGCGGGGCAGTCCGGCGGCAACCGTAGAGATCAGGCCTGCCAACAAGACATCGCGGCGAGATCCGCCGACGGAGAAAAGTCCGTCTTTGTTCATCATGTCCATCCATGTGCTTTGAACATCCTGCTCACCATCACGACCGTCGAGTCGGCCTGTGCGGTCGCGTTCGGGGAGGAGCGAGCGAGGAGCGCTCGAAACCCGACGGTCGTGATGGCTTGCGAGGAACAGGATGCATCGATCCGGGCCGCGAGCCTATTCTACGGAAGCATCTGTCATACGATGCCAAGGTGCAGGGCAGGCACGCCGAGGTCCTGGAGCTGTCGCCGAGGTGGGGCTAAAATTGCCATGACGTTAGTGTCGTGCGCGACCCGCCGCTCGTGCGGCGGCCGTTACAAACAGAACCTATCAATCCGTATGAGGATCCGCTTCTCAAAACGAGAAGCGGCTGATCACGAGCAAGTCACCGCCCGAACGGACCGCGACAAGATTCGCCAATGTGGTCCTTATATTGAGGAATCAACTCACCGCCAGTTGGAGGCGTATATACTTACGTATACTGCGTATGATTATCAGGCCAAAGATCTGCTAGCTTTCGTTTTATAGACATTAAGCGGCATTTGCCGCTCTTGGAGCCCTTTGGACCTCGCAATCCCGGAGTGCTCTAATGCGCCTTAACTTTCTTTCTGGTTTCCTCATTGCGGTCCTTGCTGCCGGACCATCGACTTCTGCCAACGCTCCGCACTCAGACGTGCCGCTCGGACAATCGACTGACCTGTCGGCACGTATCGTCGACGGCAAGGCCGATGTTAACGGCGTGGTCTATCACTATTTGCTTGCGGTAGGCGGCCCGAAAACTGTTGTGTTGTTGCATGGTTGGGGCACGACCTCATACATGTGGCGCTTTGTAATGCCACAACTGGTGGCGCGCGGTTACACTGTACTTGCGCCCGATTTGCGCGGTTTGGGGGACACCGCCAAGCCTGCGGCCGGCTACGAAAAGGCGTCGATTGCCGAGGATATTCACGCACTCGTCAATCAGTTGAACCTTGGTCCGGTCGTCAATCTTGTCGGCCACGATATGGGTGGCATGGTCGTTTATTCCTATGCGGCGCAGCACCCGGAGGAAGTCACCACACTAACCATCCTTGACGTCCCACTGCCAGGCATCGAACCATGGAACGAATTGATTCAAGGCCCTCGCACTTGGCATTTTCGCTTCCATTCCGTACGCGACGTACCGGAAATGCTCATTGCCGGTCGCGAGCTTGAGTATTTAAAGTGGTTTCACAATGCAGAGGGGGTAAATACTCGCGCGTTCGACAACGAGGCCGACGAAGTCTACGGCCGTTCCTATGCCCAGCCTGGCGCATTGCGCGCAGGCTTCGAGTACTACCGGGCTTTTCCCCGTGACGAAGAGCAGAACAAAGCCTTTGCAAAACACAAGCTAACGATGCCGGTACTCGGAATAAGCGGCTCAGGTGGCTTAGGATCGATGTACGAAGACCATCTCCGCCACGTCGCCGAAAACGTACGCGCCGTAGTAGTCGAGGGCTCAGGTCACTGGGTTCCGGAGGAGCAGCCAGCCGCCGTCACCAAGGCCCTGATCGGGTTCCTGCCGCCAGCATACTAAGCTTCGCTGATGCCTGAAGGCACAGCATTAGCGATAGTCGTCGTGATGGAGATAGGGCCGCTCCAAAGCTTTCCCAATGCGTCGCTGCTAGCGGGCGATGCGCGGCAGAAGCTTGGCTGTGCAGCGTCAACATCAGATTACGCGCGGCGGTTATCGCTCTAAGCTCTATAAAGGTTTTCCTGAGTCCGGATCGTCCTGGGCAAGCTTTTCTTAGCGAAGAAGCGCCCGCCGCCGGGCGATCCTATCGGACGGAGGCATGGTTCGGCCCTATTCGAAAGTCTTGGCCGCGCCGGCCTCGCGCATCGGCGCGGGCAGCGTTTCCCACGCCCGGATCAGCTCACCGATGGAAGCGGCTTCCATCTTGCGCATGACATTGCCGCGGTGAAGCTTGACCGTCACTTCACTGATGCCGAGGTCGAAGGCGACCTGCTTGTTGAGGCGCCCGCGCGCCACTTCACGCAGAACCTCGCGCTCGCGCGGCGTCAGCGTCTCGACGCGCTCGATGTTGCGCTTGACGATCACGGCATCCGCCCGCCGCTTGGCGTCCACCGCAATGCCGGCGATCACGGCGTCAAGCAGCGTCTGATCCCGCACCGGCTTGGTGAGAAAGTCCACGGCGCCGGCCTTCATCGCCTGGACAGTCATCGGGATGTCGCCATGCCCGGTCAGGAAGATGATGGGTTTGGGGTTGCCGTTTTTCGCAAGATGGTGCTGCAGATCGAGACCGCTCGTCCCCGGCATGCGCACGTCGAGGATCAAGCAGCCGGGGCTCTCCAACACGCCGGCGTCAAGCAATTCACGGGTTGAGGTAAAGCACACCGGCAGGAAACCCGCCGACAGGATCAGTTCAGACAGCGCCTCCCGAACAGAGGCATCATCATCGACAATAATGACCAGCGGCTGCTCGGCTTCAGCCCTTCGCTGCTGTGATGACGGCGTCGATCTCGGTAAGGGCAATTGGTCAACTCTCATGTTTAGCCTCCGTTTCTGGGTTGCGTAAAGCGTCGCCGATCGCCGCAAGCAGTGCCTGGCCATCGAACGGCTTGCGGAAAAGCCCGCCAATGCCCTTGGCGCGGTGCTGATCCACTATCTCGTGGCGGCCGGTGATCAGGAACACAGGCAGGTCCGGACGCGCCTTCTTGACCAAGTCACGAAGTTCAAAGCCGTCCATGCCGGGCATCCCGATGTCGGTGATAAGCATGTCCAATCCAGACAGGCCGCTGACCAGCAACAACCTCGCCGACGAGAAGCTGCGGGCCACATAGCCGGCGGACTCCAGAAGGTCCTCCAGCGACTCGAGCAGTCTTGGGTCATCGTCGACAATCGCCACGACAGGCCTCCGCTTGCTCACCCTCAGCTCCCCCCTGCCCGGCGCGAGTGCGTGATCGGTATTCCCAATCGCTCGGCGATGCGCACGAGGTCGGCGAGCGACGCCGCGACCATCTTCTGCATGACGTTCCTTCTATGAATTTCCAGCGTAACTTCGCTGATCCCCAGTTCAGCGGCCGCCTGTTTGTTGAGCAGGCCGCTGACCACCAGCGGCAGCACCTCACGTTCGCGCGGCGTCAGCTCGAGATAACGTTGCTTCAACACGCCCAGCTCGGCGCGCTCCGATCGCTGTGCCCGATCCTGGGCAATCGCTGCATGGATTGCGGCCATGAGGTCTGCATCGCTGAAGGGCTTAGTCAGGAAATCCACGGCACCGTGCTTGATCGCACGCACCGAGGACGGGATATCGCCATGTCCTGTCAGGAAGACGATCGGCGGATGATCGCCCTCGGCAATCTGCCGCTGCAGATCGAGGCCGTTAATATCCGGCAGCTCGATATCGAGGATGAGGCAGGCGGGGACGTCCGGCTTGTCAGCGCGGATATAATCGCCCGCCGATCCGAACGCTACGGCACGCATACCGTGTGCGGCCAGCAGCTCACCGAGCGCCTCCCGGATGCGTTCATCGTCATCTACGATGAAGACAATTTGGCAGTCCGTCGTCATCACGCCGCTTTCGCTTCAACCGGCAACGTGAAGATGAACGTCGCTCCACGTGGTTCGTTCTTCTCGACCCATAAACGCCCGCTATGCGACTCGATGATCGAACGGCAGATCGCCAGTCCCATGCCCATCCCTTGCTCTTTCGTGGTGAAGAACGGTTCGAATATCCGGTCGGGAAACTCGACGCCCCGGCCGCGATCGCTGACTTCGGTCTGGACAACATCCCCGATATGGCGCACGCGGATGCTGATAGCTCCGTCGTCCGCACCAGAGTCCATCGCCTCCATGCCGTTGCGGATGAGATTGACCAGAACCTGCTGGATTTGGACGCGATCGAACGCGATTAGCGGAATGTCGCTTCCGACATCAACGCTGATGCGAACGCCCCGCCGCATCGCTTCCTCGGCCACGAGGTCGCGTGCCTCTGCGATGACACTGCTGAGCGTCGCATTGGTCCTAGTCTCGGTGGATTGCTTGAACAGTGCACGGATGCGGCCGACGACGTCCGCCGCCGAATTGGCGTCCCGGATGATGCGCTCGGCCGTAATCTTCGCACGTTCGACGTTCGGCGGGACGGCGCCCAGCCAACGGTGGCATGCATGGGAATTGGCGACGATCGCGGCCAGCGGCTGATTCACCTCGTGCGCGATCGAAGCGGAAAGCTCGGCGAGACTTGCAGCCTGAGTGGCTTGCGCGAGTTCGTCGGAGGCTTGTCGCAGCGCTTCCCGCGCGCGCACCTCTTCGTCGATGTCGAGGGAAACTCCGTACCATTGCACAACCGCCCCGTCTTCATCACGCCGCGGTTCAACCCTGCACTCCGCCCAGCGATAGCCATCTGTTTCGCGCCAGCGAAACCGCATCGCGGAACCGCCGCCTGTTTCGAAACAGTTAAGCAACGTGCGCAGCACCTCGGGAGCATCTTCGGGATGAACCAGTTCTTGCAGCAATTCCTCGATGCGCGGCTCTCCGAGTGTTTCGAAATTGGCGATCACCGAGCGGAAATGGTCCTGGTATCGTTTGTTGAAGTAGACCGGCCCGCCGGTCGGCACCGCGCTCCAGATGCGGACCGGCACAGCGTCGATCATCTGCTGAAGCTGCAATTCGCTCCGCCGCAGCGCCTCTTCGGCTTGCATCTGATCGTCTATGTCGTGACAGAGGCCGTACCACTGCACGATCAGGCCAGCGTGATCGCGCATCGGCTCTGCCCGGCTCGACATCCAGTGATAGACGCCATCGGCGCGGCGCAAGCGATACCTCATGGAGAAGCGCTCGCCGGTGGCGAGGCAGTGACTGAGCGTATCGCCGAATGCTGCTGCGTCGTCCGGATGGACGCCGGCCTTTATCATCGCCGCCAGCCGGCTGATGCCCGGTTTGTCCAAATCCGTTACGTCCAGGCCGAGAAAGTCGACCATGCGCTTGTTGAAAAAGGTCGGATCGCCATCGGGCCTCAGGCGCCAAACGTGGCTCGGAACCATGTCGACAAGCTGCGAGAGCTCCCGCTCCCGGTCGCCCAATGCCTCAAGGCTTTCACGCAAGGTGAGCACCGCTGCCTGATGCTGCCGGGATATGGCGGCCACGACGAGCGCCGAAAATGCCGAGATGGCCAGAAAAAGCTGCAGCATGATCTGGTTGTGCTTCTGGGACTCAGGATCGCCGGCAAATTGGCTGGCGCCGGATATCGTGAATACCGCCGTGATCAGAGCGAGGACGGTCAATGCTACGGCGGCGCCTCTGAACTCAAAGCGCACCGCGGCCCAAAGAAGAGGCGGCATGATGATGTAGGCGAAGGGCAGATAGCCGCTCAAGGAAAGGGCGGCGATACCAAGAAAGATCAGCCCCAGGACGCAAGCTTCCATCCACCGCGCTGCCGAGAGCTGCGCCTTGCCGCGCCAGTTCTGGAATACGACCAGCGCCAGTGGCGCTACGATCAGGACTCCCGTCGCGTCTCCGATCCACCACAGCGGCCAAGCCGTCGCAAAGGTTTGCGATTGTATGCCAAACCACGCAAGCGCCGCACTTCCCACCGTCGCGCTTGCGACTGGCGCAATTCCAGCGGCCAGTACGACGAATGCGAGAACGTCGCGCAAGGTTTCCAGCCGAACGGGGCGCTTGCAGGTCTGGTTCACGAGCCATGCGCCGGCCACCGCTTCAAGAGCGTTGCCGGCAAAGATCAAGAAAGCCGCGGGCTGAAATTGCTGAACAGTTCTGCCAGACAGGCCCCCAGCACCCACCACGGCCAGCTATACCTGGAGGCGAAGACAAGCGTAGCGATGAACAGCCCGCTCGGAGGCCAAATGGAAATCCCTGTTCCAGGTATGATTGCGAGCGACTGGGCGAATCCGCAGCCCAGGACATAAGCCGTAATAAAAAGCCCCAGATGCAAGAGTTGGGGACGGTGCGACCAGACGCGCGACAACCTGCCTCTTTCAAGATCGCTGATCATGTTGCCGCGAATCAGGCCCGGTTCATTCGTCGCGAAAGGTCGGCCACTTCCCGGTCCGGATCGGTCCAAGTCATGCGTTAACGCGCGCGTTGCGTTGGAATCGGTCTCGCCAAATGAGTTGGGCGCTGTCGTCATCGGGTGCCCCTGACGGACAAACAAAATCTGGAGATTGTCGGCGCTTCGTGTAGCACTTGCTCTTGATAGCTGGACTGGGCTGACGGACTCACGTCGCCACCCTAGTCCCGCCACGCCCCAACCGCACCTCATGGAAATCCATGCATTGCACGGGGCGGCGGCGCCCCTTCACCGAGAGCCGAAAAAACCAAGCGCTTACTGAGCGCCGCCAGTTATTGCGCAGCTTTCGCTTCAACCGGGAGGGTGAAGATGAATGTCGCCCCACGCGGCACGCTATTCTCCGCCCAAAGGCGTCCGCCGTGAGACTCGACGATCGAACGGGAGATCGCGAGCCCCATGCCCATTCCGTTCCCTTTCGTCGTAAAGAACGACTCGAATATCTTGTCAGGATGTTCGACTCCTGGGCCGCGGTCGCTGACATCGATCTGGATTTTGTCCTCTATCCGGCGCACGCGTATCCCAAGAACCTTGTCGCCAGCAATGGCGTCCATCGCCTCCACGCCGTTGCGGATGAGATTGACCAAGACCTGCTGGATCTGGACGCGATCGAACGCGACGAGCGGAAGGTTGCTTTCGATGTCGACATCCATGCGCACGCGACGCCGCATGGCTTCCTCGGCCATGAGGTCACGCGCTTCGGCAATGACACTTGGGATCGGCATGCTGGTTCTCATTTCAAGGGATGGCCTGAACAAGGCACGGATGCGGCTGACGACATCCGCCGCCGAGTTAGCGTCCCGAATGATGCGCCCGGCCGTGATCTTCGCGCGCTCGACGTTCGGAGGCTCGGCGGACAGCCACCGGTGGCATGCGTTGGAGTTGGCGACGATTGCGGCCAGCGGCTGGTTCACCTCATGCGCGATGGAAGCAGAGAGTTCCGCAAGGCTCGCCGCCTGGCTCGCACGCGCAAGTCTCTCTTGCGCCAGACGCAGTTCCTCCTGCGCCCGAACCTCATTTTCGATGTCCAGGCAGATGACATTCCACTGCACAATGGCACCCTCGGCGTTGCGCATCGGCGCCGCGCGCGTGTCGACCCAGAGATATTCGCCATCGAAGCGCCGCAGACGGTGCTTCCGCGAGTATGGCTCGCCGGTGGACAATGAATGGGCGTACTGCTCCTTGACTCCCGCGACGTCGTCGGGATGAACGCCGGCGTCGAGTGTGCCGGCCAGCCGGGACTTTCCCGTGTCGTCCAATTCTTCAAGGTCGTAGCCGAGGAATTCGCGGAGCTGCTGGCTGCGATATATCGGCTCACCATCCGGCGCGGCGCAATCGATCATTGCCGGCAGCGTTTCAACGAGCTGCCAGAGCGAGCGCTCCCTTTCTCGCAGCGCTTCCTGAGAAATTACAAAATCGTGGATGTCGACATTGGCGCCGTACCACCGGATTGTGCGACCGCTCTCATCGCGAAGCGGATCCGCGCGTCCCTCAGTCCAGCGGTATGCACCGTCCCATCGACGGTTACGAAACTTCAGCTCGAACGGTTCACCCGTGCTGAAGGAATGGGTTAGAGCTCCCAGCAATACGGCCCTGTCCTCCGGATGGACGATGGTTTCAATGGCGCTCGGCAATCCTGGAGCATCAAAATCTTCCAGCTTCAGGCCGAGATAGTCCACCATAGTTTTGTTAATGTATGCTGGCTCGCCGCCTGGCGTTACGCACCAGATCTGCATTGGCACTGTATCTATGAGCTGCTGAAGCTGCCGCTCGCTGCGTCGCAGCGCTTCTTCGACGCGCAGCTGATCATCGACGTCGTGTGAGAGGCCGTACCACTGGACGATGCGGGCGCTCTCATCCCGCAGTGGCTCCGCGCTGCCTTCCACCCAGCGGTAGACGCCATCCGCACGCCGCAGGCGATACTTCTTGGAGAAGCGCTCGCCGGTGACGAGGGAATGGTTGAGCGCTTCCCTAAGGCTGTCCGCATCATCGGGATGGACGGCGGCTTTTATGACGGCTGTCAGCCGGCTCATGCCCTGCTTGTCTGTGTCTGCTATGTCCATGCCGAGAAAATTTATCAGGCGCTTATTGAAGAAGGTCGGCTCGCCCTCTGGGCTCAACCGCCAGAGCAGGCTGGGAACCATATCCACGAGTTGCGAGAGCTCCCGCTCCCGATCGCGCAGCGCTTCCTGTGCGCGCATCTCATCGTCGATGTCGATGGAAACTACGTACCATTGCACAATCGCTTCGCTTTGATCTCGCAGCGGTTCCCCGCGACCATCAACCCAGCGATACGCACCGTCCGCACGACGCATACGATACTTCAAGGAGAAGGGGTCGCCGGTGGCGAAGGAGTGGCGGGCCGTCTCCAGCAAGTTAGCTGCATCATCGGGATGGACGAGGGTCCCTATGACTGCAGCCAGCCGGCTCATGCCCGGCTTGTCCAAAGCCGCTACGTCGTCCAGACCGAAAAAGTCCAGCAAGCGCTTGTTGAAGAAGGTCGGCTCGCCGTCCGGCGTCAGACGCCTGATCTGGACCGGGACCATGTTCACGAGTTGCGAGAGCTCGCGCTCCCGATCGCGCAACGCCTCTTGCGCGCGCACCTCATCATCGATGTCGAGACAGAGGCCATACCATTGGACGATGCGTCCGTCCTGATCCCGTATCGGGTCCGCCCGGCTCGACATCCAGTGATAGACGCCGTCGGCGCGGCGCAGGCGATGTCTCATAGAGAAGGGCTCGCCGGTGGCGAGGCAATGGTGGAGCGCGTTTCGGAACGCTGCTGCGTCGTCTGGATGGATTGTCTCTATGACCACCTCCAGCCGACTCATCCCCGGCTTGTCCGCATCCGTTACGTTCAGGCCGAGGAAATCGACCATGCGCTTGTTGAAGAAAATCGGCTCGCCGTCCGGAGCCAGCCGCCAGATGTGGCTCGGAACCATGTCCACGAGCTGTGAGAGCTCACGCTCCCGATAGCGCAACGCCGCCACGGTTTTCTTGTAAACGTCGATGTCAAGCGCGATGCCAAACCATCCCGTGATACGACTTTGACTGTCGCGCACTGGTCGTGCCGCGGTTCGAGCCCAGACATAGATGCCGGTCGCGCGCCGAAAGCGAAACTCGACATTAAAATGATCGCCGCTCTCCAGGCAGTGACGCCATGCGGCGGCGATCTGGTCATAGTCATCCGGATGAAGCAACCGCTTCCAGCCGGTATGACCCTCCTTCAACGAAGCATTCAGATCCTCCAGCGTCACCCCGAGGGAATTCTGGGCAAACGGGTGCAGGTAGATCCACCTACCGGCCGCATCGAATGCCCATCCGTTGCCGAATATGCTCTCGACGACCCTCGCCGACCGGATTGCTTCGGCTTCGTTTTCGCCCGACCGGTCTGACGCTGTCGTAGTTGGCCGAGGCTCCCTGTCTGTCACCAGATCGTCGATATCGACACTTACACTGTACCCCGGCTCTGAGCGGGTTTCGGTCCAACGATAGTTACCGTCGGCCTGGAGTTGCCGATGTCTTGTGACTTGTGGGACGCCCGTCCAGAAGGCGCGCGCGGCCGCATGAGCCGCCGCAGCCCGGTCGTCCGGATGAATAACCCTCAGCGAATGCGGTACGTCGGGCGCGGCTTTTTCCTCAAGCGCAGCATTGGCGACATCCGCGAATCGCTTACTGACGACGGACGGAACATCGCCGTCGATCACTGCACCGTACCATGCATGGATACGACCTTGGCTGTCGCGCAATGGCTGTCCCGAACTTCGCCCCCAACCGTAAGCACCACTCGGGCGCAAAATGCGGTGCTCGACATTGTAATGCTCACCTGATTGCAGACAGCGACGCCATGTGGCGACGGCGCCGTCATAATCGTCTGGATGGATTATCCGCTTCCAACCGGAACGGCCCTCTTCCGAAGGCGAATTGAGTTCCTCCAACGTCATGCCAAGAAGCGAAAGCGCCGCCGGAGTCACGTAGGTGAATTTGCCGGCGGCGTCGGTCGCCCATGCGTTACCGACCACGTTTTCGATGATCCGCGCCGCTCGCAATGCTTCGGAGTCGGTTTCGTCAAATGAGTTGGACGCTGCTGTCATGGGCTACTCCTGCCGCACAAAGGAACTGTCAGCGCTTCGTATAGCACTTGTTCCCTATCTGGACAGGCGAACTCACGGCCCCAAGTCTAATACCGCCATGCCCCCGCGTCTCATGGACATCCGTGTATTACACGGAATGTGGGTGCTGCGGCCGCCTTTACGGAAGCTGGAAAAGGCCGGATTCTCCTGCGCGCGTAACGATCGCCTCGTGCAAGGAGCGACTGGAATGACGCATCAAAGAGTGGCAGCGCCACTCACCGCTGGAAAGCGCGCGCCGGACAGGTAAGACCCTCGCCTGCCTCTCCGTTGGCTGCAGAGCGAAACCGGAAAAACCCCTGCATTCGTCATCCCTATCTCGTCCAGTTGACACGGCTCATGAGATAATCTGGAAGCCTCTCCCGACCAATACATCTGTTCCAAAGTATAGGGCGTGGACGCGGTTTTAGTTCTGCGGAGCGGCTTGGCGGCCGAGCAATTGTTTGGCGACAATGAGACAGGGCGCAGCGACCGCGAACAGCAGGACGAGTGCGAAGAAAGCTTCGTCGAACGAGATCGTGGCGACCTGCTTCTCAAGCGCGCGCTGCAGCAGCGGCAGCGCGGCCTTGGTCGCCGCACTGCTGTCGACACTGTTCGCCAAAGCGTTCGCAGTGGCTCTCAAGCGCTGGTCTACGGCTGGATCGCCATTGACGAGGTGGGACGCCAGTATCGTCCGATTGTGGACATTCTGGTGATCAATATACGTTTGCAAGAGGGCTGTGCCGGTCAGACCGCCCACCTGCTTGCCGAAGTTGAACAGCCCGATGCCGAACGGCAGCGCATTGGCGGCAAGGCCCTGCAGCGTAACCAGTGTCAATGCCACGAACAGAAGGCCGAGGCCGAATCCTCGCAGCAGCAGAGCAAGGGTCAGGTCCGGTGATCCGCTACCGCTCGTCGAAGCGGACAGCAGCCACATGGCGCCTGCGAAGAGCAGAATGCCAAATGGCGCAAGCGTGATCGGGCGCATCCCGGTCCTTTGGATGACGAAGCCGGACAACAGAAGTCCAAGCGCGAGCATGGCTCCGCTGGGCAGCAGAAGCACTCCTGCGCCCGTGGCGGTAAAATCGAGCACGTTGAGGGCAAAAGCCGGAATGAGATAGGCGCTGCCTGAAAGGGCAGAGCCGGCGACGAAGCTGACGAGAAGGCCAAAGCGAAAGTCCGGATTGCCAAGGGGCGAGATGGCCAGCAGTGAGCCTTCTGAACGAAAGCGGGTCTCCCAGACGGCCAGGAGGCCGGCAGCCGTCACACCGGTTGCGGCAAGGAAGGTGATGTCGGTGTCGTCGAACCAGTTGAACCTGCTGCCTTGCAGCAGGACGTAGGTCAAAAGCGCGGCGCTGATGCCGAGCAACAATATCTCGACGGCAGGAAACCTGGTTTTCCGCCAAAAGGCCTGATCGCCGTCCGCCGCCAACAGGACAAGGGAGACGATGCCGAGCGGAATGATGCTCAGGAATATCCACTCCCAGGTCAGATGATCGACAAGCCAGCCCTGCAGGGCCGGCGTGACGGTTGTCGGAGCCATGACGGCGCCTACGGCAAAAACCGCCTGAACGACCGGCTGATGCCGGTGCGGGAACCGAAAGAACAGCAGTGTCTGGCCGGCGACGAGAACTGTGCCGCCAGCCAGCCCTTGGACAATGCGGCAGATGCAAATCCAGGTGAGGTCCACCGACAACGTCAAGGCCGCGGATGCCAGCAGAAGGGCGACAACCCCCGCGCGCAGGCAGGCGGTCGGCCTGGCTGCCGTCACAAGAAGCGGAGCGACAAGGAACGCCGTCAGCTTGGCCGCGATGAAAACAACGTCGATCATCGCCAGTTCGTCCAAGGTTGCGTAGGTGTCGCCGAGCATGTCGATCCGGCCGATGGACAGTGCAGTGGATGCGACCGCGTCCATGAAGGCGGCCAGCACAACGCCGGTTGCTATCAAGGAAGCGCGCAGGGTGCCGGGATGGCACTGCACAGCCGCCGTTTCGGCGAGGTGCATCATTGTGCTGAGCGCCCGTCCGCTGTCCCGCCTGTCTGCATTTCCTGCGCTACTGCCGGAGCATCCTTGGTGCCGACGGTGATGGCAACACGAGCCGAGAGTCCCGGAACCAGGCGGCCGGGCAACGGATTGCGCGTCATCCTGATCTTGACCGGCACGCGTTGGACGACGCGGATGAAGTTGCCGGTGGCATTGTCCGGCGGCAGCAGGCTGAATGCCGCGCCGCTGCCCGGAGCGAAGCTGTCGACAAGGCCGTCGATTTGCAGATCTGGATATTCGTCAACCATGACACGGACCTGTTGGCCGATCTCAACCTGCTTCAGCTGTGTTTCCTTGAAGTTGGCGACGATCCAGACATCGTTAACCGGAACGATGTCCAGGGCTGCTGTCCCTGGGTTGACATAGCGGCCGACACGGATCTGGCGATTGCCGACGATGCCGTCGACCGGGGCCCTCACGACGGTGTTGGCCAGGTCGAGCAGTGCCAGGTCGAGCGCTGCCTGTGCCTGCGACAGGGCTGCCTGCGCACCGGACAATTGTGCATCCAGGACACCGAGCTTCAACTTTTGAGCCAGCAGATTGGCCTCTGCACCATCCAGCGATGCCTTTGCCTTGTCATGGCCGGCCTGCGCATCCTGCAGCTTCTGATCGCTTGCGGTCCCGTTCTTCTGCAGCGTGACGTAGCGGTTCAGGTTGGCGCGGGCGAATTGCAGGTCGGCTGCGGCAGATTGCTCCTGCGCCTCAGCCTGCGCGATCAATGCGTCCTGCAGTTCACGAGTTGCCTTGATGTTGGCGATTTCCGCCTGCCGGGCGGCGACGTTGGCTTTCGCCTGCTCCGCCTTGGCTTTGTAGTCGCTGTCGTCGATGCGAAACAGGACAGCACCCTTTGACACACTGGCATTGTCGTCTATGTCGACTTTGACGACGTAACCGGCGAGCTTCGGAGCGATGCTGGTAATGTCTCCGCGGAGATAGGCGTTATCGGTCGTTTCCTCGAACCGGCCCCTTGTGAACCACTGCCAGCTCCAAATAGCTGCCATTGGAATCACCATGAGGGCAACGATGGCGATTGCGATCTTGCGGGCTCGGCTCATGATTGCCTCGACATCCGGTCGATGCGCTCGCTGTCGAAGGAGGTATCCGCCTCCCGAAGAGCGAGATATTCGGCGAGGCTGGAAGCCCACGGTGCGCAGTACAGTTTCACGAGAACGTCTCCGTCGAGCTGCGGTTCTGCAACAAAGCAGAACTGCAGAACGATCGCGGATTTCACGGCCTCGCCGCTATCACGCGGACGAACATCCCATCTGCCCTGATCAGTGGTTCGTACTGAACCTCAGCACAGGTCGTATTATCAGTCAGCCGGATTCCTCAGGCGCGCGAACGTGCCGGCGCGAACCTTCGCATTGCCGAAGACCGTGGCAGCAATGATCGCAGAGAGCGCCCTCTTGAAGAGTTCGGTTGTCTTAATGTTCCCCTGTTTTGACAAGCGCGCAACACGCATTCGCTGTGCGGCAGTTGCGACGGTTCATGAAAGCAACCCGCTATCTTGCCGCCGGCTAATGCGGTGCGACACGCAGCCCGGCAGAATCGAAGAGATGCATGCGCTCCGGCGGCAGAGCGAGGTTGATCGGCGGCCCTTGCGTTTCAACGCCCTGCTGCTTGAGAACGGCGATCAGTTTGCTGTCGCCGGCAATGGTGGCGTGGACAACGGTTTCCGGTCCCAACGCCTCGGCCAGCGTTACCCGCGCTTCCACCGATCCCTTGCTGCCATTCGAAAGTTGGATGTCGTGTGGCCGGATGCCAAGCGTCGCGTCGTCCCCCGGTTTCAGCGCGACCCCGTCGGCGGCAACCGAGGCCGACAGCCCGCCCGGACCTTCGACACGCACCTCACCAGCGCTTGCCGAACGCACCTTTACCGGCAGCAGGTTCATCCGCGGCGCGCCGATGAAGCCGGCGACGAACAGGTTGGCCGGCGCGTTGTAGAGATCGAGCGGCCGGCCGACCTGTTCGATCCGCCCCGAGCGCATGACCACGATGCGGTCCGCCAGGGTCATCGCCTCGATCTGGTCATGGGTGACGTAGATCATCGTGGTTGCCAGCCGCCGGTGCAGGCCCGCCAGTTCAGCGCGCATGGTGATGCGCAGTTCGGCATCGAGGTTGGACAGCGGTTCATCGAGCAGAAAGGCGGTCGGATTGCGCACCACCGCACGGCCGATCGCCACGCGCTGCTTCTGGCCGCCCGACAATTGACCGGGCCGGCGGTCGAGATAGGGAGCAATTTCCAGCATGCGCGTCGCTTCCGTGATCCGCGCGTCGATCTCGGCCTTCGGCATACGAATGTTTTCAAGCCCGAAGGCGAGGTTCTGGCGCACGCTCATGTGCGGGTAGAGCGCGTAAGACTGGAACACCATCGCCAGACCGCGCTGTGCGGCCGAAACGTTGGTGACGTCGACCCCGTCGATCTCGATCTTGCCGTCGGTCGGCCGATCGAGCCCGGCAATCAGCCGCAGCAGCGTGGACTTGCCGCAACCCGACGGGCCGACGAGGACCAGCATCTCGCCGTCACCGACGTCGAGATTGATGCCGTGCAAGATCTTCATCTTGCCGTAAGCGCGATCGATGTTGGTCAGCGTTATCCGTCCCATGACATCCTCACTTCAGCCCGGTGCCGGCAATGCCGGAAGTGATGTAACGCTGCAGGAAGACGAAGACGAGGACGACGGGGATCATCGTCACGACTGTCATCGCCAGGATGTAGTGCCACTGCACGTTTAGCTGGCCGGCATAGGTGTTGAGGCCGACCTGGAGTGTGTAGAGTTCCTTGCGCGACAGCACCACCAGCGGCCACAGAAAGTCGTTCCAGCGCCAGACGACGGAGAAGATCGCCAGCACGGCGAGCGCCGGTGCTGCAAGCGGCAATACGATGCGCCAGTAGATCTGCCATTCGGAAGCGTTGTCCATGCGCGCCGCATCGAGCAGCTCGTCGGGAATGGTCAGCATATATTGACGCAGCAGAAAGACGCCGGTCGGCGTCGCCACGGTCGGCAAGATCACGCCCCATAGCGAATCGAGCAGCCCGACGGCGCCCACCACCGAATAGAGCGGCACCAGGATGACCGACAGCGGCACCATCAGCGTACCGACGATCACAAGCATCGTCAGATCGCGGCCGCGGAACTTGTATTTCGACAAGGCGAAGGCGGCCATCGAATTGGTGAGCAGCGTGATCAGCGTCGCCATTGCCGTCACAAAAACCGAATTGCGCAGATAGCGCAGGAAGTCGAAATGGACGAAGGGCTCGGTGTAGTTCTCCGTCGCGAAGCCGATTTCGCGCACCGGCTGCCGGTCGGCGATGTTGACCTTGACGACATCGTTCGGCGCCTGGGGGTCCACCATCTGCGCCATGATGCCGATGCGCCGCACCTCGGCCAGCACCTTGGTCGAACCATCCGGCAGCTTCACCCTGTAGAGGGCCAGCGGCTTGTCGTAGCCTTCAACCCTCGCCTGTTGGCTGACATAAGGCATTATGGTCGGCGGGAACTCGGCAAGCTGTGCCGGCGTCTTGAATGACGAACCCACCAGCCAGATGGCCGGACCGAACATGACGACAACGCCGCCGAGCAGCCACAGCCAGCTTACGATATCCGTCCAGTGCCAGCCGCGACCGCCGCGCCGACGGGTCAGGAATGTCACGATCCGGCTCATTCGCGGGCTCCTTTCCGCTCACCCCTGCGTCCGACCTGCAGCTGAACCAAGGTGAGCACGACCAGCACCAACGCCATCAGGATCGAAGCCGCCGAAGCCAGCCCCGGATTGCGCAGCAGGGAGGCGAAGCCGATCTCGTAGATGTACTGCGTGATATAGAGGGTCGAGGTTCCCGGCCCTCCACCCGTCAGCACGTAGACTTCGTCGAAGATCTGCACGGCGCGGATCAGCGTCAGTACGATGACGACAAGCAGATTCGGCATCAGCAGCGGCAGCGTGATGCGCCAGAACACCCGCGCCGGCTTCGTGCCGTCCATCTCGGCCGCTTCGTAAAGGTCGCGCGGGATCGCCTGCAATCCGGCAAGCAGGATGAGCGTGTAAAAGCCCATATGCGCCCAGACCGAAACGCTGACGGCGGCGGTGAAAGCCCAGAAACGGTCCGTCAGCCAGTTGTGCGGCTCGCCGCCCAGATCATGGACGATCAGGTTGAGCAGGCCCTGGCGCTGCAGGATCCAACGCCAGATCAGGCCGGTGACGACGGGCGACAGCAGCACCGGAAAGAAGAACACCGCGCGCCAGAAGCTGCGCCCGACGATCTCGCGGTTCAGGATCAGCGCTGTCGCCATCGACACGACCGTCATCAGCGCCACCTGCACGACGACGAACAGGCCGGTATTGTGCACGGCCTTCCAGAAGAGATCCTCGTGGCAAGTGGCAGTGTCCAGGTAGTTGCCGCAATCGAGCAGGCGCCGGTATTGCTCGAGCCCCACATAGGTTCGGTCCTGCAGGAAGTAGGCCGTTCCTGACGTGGCCGAATAGAAAAAGTTGATGATCATCGGCATCAGGACGAAAATGCCGAAGATCGCCATGTTTGGGGCTAGGAAGAACGCGGCCATGCCGCCGGTGCCCGTCGCGCGCTGCCAGAACTTCAGCGGGACGTTGACGATCGATGCCAGCCACACGACCGGCGCCGCGAGGGCGGCGCCAGCCCATGCCTTCAGTGTCGCGGCGGCAGTCACTTCGCCTCGGCAACCTTGTCGGCGATATCCTGGTCGATCCTGCCCCAGGCATCGTCGAGGCTGAGCTCGCCGGCCATCACCTGGCTGACGCGCGTCACCAGCGCGGCGAAGTAAGCGTTGGCCCACTTCCACGGCGGCAGTGCATCGGCCGCCGGCAGGGTTTCACCCGCCGCCTTGACGAATTTGTCGAGCGCCGGACCGACGTTCTTGTCGGCCGAGACCCATTTCAGCCCGCCCTTGTCTACGACGCCCTTGTGCGCGGGCAGAAACAGCGTGCGCTCGCTGAACTCTTTCACCACGTCTTCACGGGCCAGATAATCCATGACCTTGGCGACGTCCTTGGGATTCTTCGTGTATTTGATGGCGACCAGCGCCGCGCCGCCCTTCACGCCCGAACAGCCTGCGGTACCGCAAGGCGAGCCGGTTGCCACCCAATCGAAACTGTCGCCGATCTTGGTCGACAGATTGGCGACCTGCCAGCTGCCCGAATAGTAGAACGGGATCTGGGCGTTGATGAAGTCATCGGCGGCCGCGCGGTAGGTCGAGCCTGCCGCCGACACCCAGGTATCCTTCAGCATTAGGCCCTTGGCGGTCCAGTCGACGAGCTTGCCGACGAACGCCTTGGTGCCGTCGTCCACTTTCGCCGGCATACCATCGGGGCCGACATAGTTCGCTCCAAAGGAGACATTCGGACCCGAAATGCGGTGACCGGAACGGTCGATGGCGAAGGCAGCCGGAAGCTGCTGGCTCTTCGCCACTTCGGCGGCGGCGTTGATCCAGTCGTCCCAGGTCGCCTTGTCGCCGGGCAGCGGCACGCCGGCCTGTTCGAACAGCGTCTTGTTGGCGAAGCCGCCGGTGAGCGTGAGTTGGGTCATGAAACCCGGGATGGCGTTGGAGTCGTCGGGGCGCATCCAGTCCAGCGTGTCAGCGAAATTGTCCTCCCAATATTTCGGATCAGCCACCAGTGGCCTGAGATCGAGCCAGTGCTGGGCAAGCTCCTTGATGTTCGTGACGCGGGCAATGTCCGGGCCCTGGCCGGCTTCGAGCTGGATGGGCAGCTGCTCCTGGATCACCTTGTAGGCGACGTTGTCGAGCGTGACGTGGATGTCGGGATTGTCCTTCATGAAGCGGTTCAGAATGTCCTGGATGACATCGCCTTCGACACCGTCCGAATACCACATGATGCGCACGTCGCCGGCAAACGCGCTGGTCGATGCGAGCAGACTGACCGATAGCGCGGCCAGCAAAGTGCGGGACTTATTCATGCTTTCGTCTCCTCCTTTAGCGGGGCGGCGCCCCGATAGTTCAAGCCGCTACGCCCTCTCCTCTTGAGCGTCGCAGCCGATTTCCTCCCTATTCTCTGTGCTTCATGCGCATCGCCTCACCGCGCACGGTCCAGTTGGTCGGATCGAGTGTGCGTCCCTCAGCCACGATCCTTGCGTCGATCAGGAAATGCACCGTGCCGTACTCCGGATCCTCGACGATCAACTCGCCGTCGGGACCCGACCGCACCGACAGGCCGGAAAAGGCGCCCGCCCAGGCGTCGAGCGCCGGCAGATTGGCATCCCGGTCACCGAGGCGAATGATCCATGTCGTCCTGCGTCCCGCCGCCCGCAACTCGTTGCCGGCCGTCGGGCCGGCCACTACCTGCGTGAGAGGCACATCCGTCTTCAGCATGACGAAGGCGTCGCCGGATTGCGCGAACGCCCGATCGCCACCCATTTGCACGGCATCGAAGGCACGTGCGGGGAACCAGGCGTGCGTGAAGTCGGGCTGTTCATCCGAGCAGGAGAAGCTGACGATGGCGAGGTCGCGGTATTGGTGAAGCCGGGGCAAAGTGCCTGAGCCGCCCCAATATGATGGTCTGCCATATCCCGACTGCAGCACTTCGCCGGGGTGGTTGATCCAGATCTGTGCATCCGGATTCTTGCCCAGCCGGGCGTGAATGACGGTCTCCTGATAACCCCATTGATTCCAGCGATAGCCAGCGGCGCTGCCCATCGCATGGTTGCGCGTCTTGTAGTGGTAGAGCCGCGCGAAGCGGTCTTGTCCCTGCGCAAAAGTCCATTCCCACGCCGTATCGTCGGTGAGGGACGCAATTGCTGCCAACCCGTCCGGAACGCTCAAATCGTGATCCCGCAGGCACAGTGCCAGCTGTGGCAGCGCATGAAAGCGCATGCCGTAATTGCCCTTGCCCCAAAGCATGCGGCAGATGCCGGATAATTCCAGCGAACGCGCGGCGCGCAGCGTGTGCTCGTAGGAGCGGCCCTGCGCCCCGGTGAGGATGCCGCGATGCGCCGAGCGGGCGACGATTTCAAGCAGGCGTATGATTGCCTTGCCGGCACGTTCGGCGATGTCCTTGTCCGGGGCCAGCGCGTAGAGCGCGCACAGGCCCTTGAGGTCGATGGGAAAATAAGGCGCCGAGTTGAACTCGGCCATCTCCCATGCCTCGAAATGATCGAGCCAGGCCCGCACCCGCGCGGCTCCCACCGCGGACTGTTCGCGGCCAAGGCGGCCCGACCGCACGAACCGCACATCAGGCAACAGGCCACCAGCAATATAGGCGGCGGTGTGGAAGAGCAGCGCGTGGTTCTCGGAGAAGTACCACTGCACATCATTGCCGGGCTCGTCCATCCAGTAGCGATAGCCGAGGATGGCGTTGTCGACGCGCGCGCGCAGGCTCACTTCCAGCCGATCGCCAAAGGCCTTGCGGCACCACAGCAGCGGCACCAGGATGAAGTCGGCGCAATCGTGACAATCCTCGATCGCCGGCAGCGTGCCGGAGATCATGGCGTCGGTCTCGGAGCCCTGCTGTCCGATCGCCAGGCGCGCCAGCGCGCGCACCGTATCGGCCTCGGCGTGACCGGCGACCTCGCGCAAGGCCTCATCGATACGCGCGGTAAGCGTTTCCGGCGCATCGCCCTGACGGCGCGCGTGGCATATCTCGACGCCGAAGACACGCGATACGGCATGGTCTGCGACCCTCAGCGTCACCTTGAAATGGCGAAAGTCGGCCGGCAGCTGCTCGGTATCAGCGATCGGCAGCCGCGTCTGGCCCGCCGGCAGTTCGAAGGCGAAGCGCACCGGCGTCTCGATCGACATGAAATCGCCTTCGATCTCGATCTCGACTTGCGCGTCGCGCGGCAGGGCCACGCCGGTGACGAGCGCCACCTCGCCGCCGTCATTGGCGGGACGGTCGAAATGCATGTCGTCGAGGGCTGCTTCCATCGCATCGGCAACGCCGCTCTCGACTTCGATCGGCAGTGCGACCGAAGCAGCCGGACCGGATAGATAATCGAGCTGGAAATAGTAGCGGGCGTCGCGCTCGGCGAGATCGTCGAACCATATCCGGACGTCGTTGCGGCCGGCCTTCAGCGCGATCTTGAAATGCCCGGCACTTTCCAGATTGCGGCCGTAGGGCGCCATCCAGCCGGCTTCCTCGCCATTGGCAAAGAGTATGGCGCCGCCGCATGTGCGCAGCCGCACCATCACCTCGCCACTCGAGGCCGCCTCGATGGTGGTCTCGGCCCAGGTTCCAAGCACCGTTGGCCGAAACCAGAAGCCCGACAGGTCGATGCGCGGCGAGGCGAAGGGCAGCCACAGGCGCTCGGCGCCGAATTCGGCGCTGACCTGTGGTCGCTTGCCGCGGCGTTCCGCTGCGAACTGCGTGCGGCACGGATATTCATGGGGAATGAAATTCTTGTGCTTGGTCAAGAAGAAGAAGGGATCCATCTCGCCTTGCATGGGCTGGTCGGCCACGTCGTAGCGTTGCTCGGCGATAGACCCGAGCCGCCAATAGACTATTGGCTGCCCCGCCGTGAGCGGCCGGCGCAGCGTAAAGTCCGTCCGAACGCTTTGCGCGGCCTCGCTCATCGCAAATCCTTCACGGCAACTGGATCGACATCGGTGTAGGCCTGGTTCTCGCCGGTCATGCCCCAGACGAAAGCATAGGGGCCGGTGCCGGCACCCATATGGATAGACCAGGCGGGCGACAGGACAACGTCACCGTCGGCGACCATCAGGTGGCGCGTCTTGTCTGGCCGGCCCATTAGATGGACCACGCGGTCGGCCTCGGCGAGGTCGAAGTAGCAATAAGCTTCCATGCGCCGCTCATGCAGATGCGGCGGCAGGGTATTCCACACGCTGCCTGGCGCGAGGTCGGTGATCCCCATCAGCAAGAGGCAGGACGGGGCCACTTCGGGATGGATGTACATGCGCAGCGTGCGCCTGTTCGCGCGAGCCTCCTCGCCGAGCACAAGCGGCTTGGCTTCGCTGCTGACGATGAGACGGTGCGCAATATCGGCGCCGGCCGGCACCGAGTTCATGTAGAAGCGTGCCGGCCTCTCCGGATCGTCGCTCTCCAGCGTCACCTCGCGTGCTCCGCGTCCGATATAGACGATGTCGCGGTTAGCCGCGGGAAAGCGCCTGCCGTCCACCGCGACGGCGCCATTGCCGCCGAGATTGGCGATGCCCATCTCGCGCGCGTCAAAGAAGAGCGGGGTGCCGACTTCGGCCCCGTTGCCGAATGTCAGCGGGTTGGCCAGCGGCACCGCGCCACCGACGATCATGCGGTCGACATGGGTGTAGGCGAATTCGATCGCGCCAGGCCGGAACAAGCCGTCGACCAGGAACTCGGCCCTCAACCGGTCCGTGTCCATGCCGGCAATATCGCCCGGCGACGCGCCATAGAGCGTCCGCATCATGCCGCCTCCACCTTCGACTGCAGATGCCGCGCCCCTTCGGTCAGGCACAGAATGGCCAGCGCCTGCCCGTAGCCCGTCGGATGGATCGGTATATCGCGATAGAACTGCAGGTCGGCGCCCATGCGTGTGCCATAGGACACGTTCGCCACCACACCTTTGTCATCGATATTCGCCACCACGGCTTCCAAGGCGCGGAGCCCGGCGGCACGGCACTCTGTCGAGCCAATTCCGAGCCGCGCGGCCTTCATCAACCCGTAGCCGAAACCGGCAGTCGCAGAAATCTCCTCGTAGGACGTCGGGTCGTCGAGCAGAGTATGCCATGCGCCCGAACCTGCCTGCACCTCGAGCAGGGCGTTGATCTGGGTCCCCAGCACGCCGAGCAGATAGGCCCGGACCGAAGGCGCAATTTCGGCGAACTCCACCAGGTCGAGGATACCGACGGTAATCCAGGCATTGCCTCTCGCCCAAAGCGCGCGGGCGAAATTGTGCCGTCCCGCGAACGTCCAGCCGTGGAACCACAGCCCTGATGCCGGGTCGGCGAGATAACGGGCGTGGATCAGGAATTGCCGTTCTGCTTCCTCGACGAAGCGACGCTGGCCGGCAGCCTGGCCATACGATGCGAGGAACAGCGCCACCATGAACAGCGTGTCGTCCCACAATTCGTCGTCGTTGACCCGATCCGAAACATCGTGCTGGAAACCGCCCTCGGGCGTCCGTGGCAAGGCGGTGACTACCTGCTCGGCCCATTCGCGCAGGACCGGCTCGAAGCGCGGCTGGCGCCGGCGCCGCCACAATTCACTTAGCGCCAACAGAGGCGCGGTGGTGTTGACGTTCATCGCCGGGAGACCGGCAGCGATGCGTCGATCGTACCAGGCCTCGATCGTCTGCAGCAGCCGATCGTCACCGGTCTGCGCCCACAGCCGAACCAGCCCGTAGAGCCCGACGCCCTGCGGCCATTCCCAGCTGTCGAAGCTGACATAGTCGCCCGGCGTGCCGTCGAGATTCGGCTCATGGAACCGCCCGTCATGACGCAAGCCGGTCATGCCGGCCACGAGGCTGGCAAGCGCGGAATTCAGGCGTTCGGCCGATAGCGGCATAACTCCTCCCGTTTCTCCCGCTTCATCAGAACTGTTTCATAGCCATTTTTCTTGCGCAATCTGAAAATTTTTTGCATTAATCGGATGACTTTGGCGGAGGTGACGGAGCGCATGAGTATCCAGGGCAAGCGCGGCCGCCCCAGCCGCCGCATTCGACTTGAGGAGATCGCGGCGCGTTGCGGCGTGTCGGTCAGCACCGCCTCTCGTGCGCTGAGCGGCGTCGGCGGCGTGAGGAACGAGCTTCGCACCAGGATCATCGAAACGGCGAAGTCGATGAACTATGCCATTCCCGCCTCGGTTGCCGGCCGCAAGGTCATCCTGGCCGCAAGCAGCGTGGCAATGGTGGACAGTGCCCGCAATCAGTTCACCTACCATGTCCTTGATGGGCTCAACGAGCGCGCCCGGTTGCTGGGCGTCGAACTGGTGACCCGGCCGGTTTCGGCGCCCGAGGACGAAATCGCGCTGCTGCGTGAATCCGAGCGCGACGACAGCGTCGCCGGCTGCCTGTTTCTGACGCTGGACGATGACGATGTGCTGACGCTGACAGCCGGATTCGCCAAGCCGATCGTGCTCGTCAACGGCGACGATCCCTCCATGCGCCATTCGAGCGTGACGCCCTGCAATCGCTCTGCCGCCATGCCTGCCGCGCAGCATCTGATCGGCCTCGGCCACCGCCGCATCCTGTTCCTGATGCGGCGTGGCCGGCGCACGATCGAGCGGCGCTACGAAGGTTGGCGCGACGCGCTGATCACGGCCGGCATTGCCGGCTTCGACGACTTCGTGGTCGAGGTGCAGGACTGGCTGCCGGAACTTGCAAGCAGGGCCGTGACCGAGCGCATCGCGGCCCGCGGCCTCGATTTCACCGCCGTGCTGACGGCTGGCGACAGCTTGGCGTTTGGTGCCATCGCCGGCGTCCAGGAGGCCGGATATTCGGTGCCTGGCGATGTGTCCGTGGTCGGTATGGACGACTTGCCGCTCGCTGCCTTCTGCAACCCGCCGCTGACGGCGATGCACATTCCTATGCGCGAGATCGGATCGGCTGCGCTTAGCCTGCTGCTCGACGACATGGCCCATTCGGGGTCGCCGCCGCGTCGCGTCGAACTTGCCTGCAATCTCGTGGTGCGCCAGTCGACGGCACCAGCCCGAAGCGGCGCCGGCGGTCATCAGCTGGCCTCTTGAGCGCGCGACTTGCCGCCAGCAAAGAGCAGCGGCAAACCCTCTTGCGTCTGCAGTTCAAGGACACGTCCAAGCAGGATCATATGGTCGCCAGCCGGGAAGCGGTCGGCGACGCTGCATTCGAACCGCGCCAGTGCGCGCGGCAGCAATGGCACGCCGTGCTCGCTCCACGACAGGTCAAGATCGGCAAAGTCCGTCCCGGACTTCGAAAAACGCCAGCACAGATCGATTTGATCTTCCGCCAGCACGTGAATGGCGTAGTGCGCGGAATTGGCGAAGGCTTCGAACCGGCGCGAGTGGCGGCCGATCGACCAGAGCACCAGCGGCGGGTCGAGCGACACGGATGAGAAGCTGCTGGCGGTGATCGCGACCGGGCCGTCGGTCGTGCCGGTGGTGACGACTGTGACGCCGGTGGCGAAACGCCCGAAGGCATTGCGCAAAAGGCGTGGGTCACACACAACATGCTCCATCAGCGGCGCTCCCCCGTTCCCAGTGGTGTCGCCGGGATCCGTTCCGGCACCCGGCCATAGGCGTGCGGGAGCGAGCATGTCTTGAGCTGGGGCAGCACCTTGGTGCCGAAATGACGCGCCTCATCGAGATGGGGGTAGCCGGAAAAGATGAAGGCGCGGATCCCCATCTTCATATACGCCTCGATTTCCGACAGAACCTGATCGGTCGAGCCCACCAGCGCCGCGCCGCAGCCCGAGCGCGCGCGCCCGACGTCGGTCCACAGATGCGGCTCGACATAGCCTTCGGCATCGGCGATCTGGCGGTTCCTGGCCTGGTGCGATACGCCGAGCGATCGGGCGTCGAGCGAGCGCTCGCGGATCGCCCTGCCCTGCTCGTCATCCAGCTTCGAAACCAGCTCCCGGGCATATTCCTTTGCCTCGGCCTCGGTATCGCGCACGATCATGTGGACGCGCAGGCCGTAGTCGAGCGTCCGCCCATGACGCTCGGCGCGCTCGTGGACGGCTCTCATGCGGCCGGCGAGCTCCTCCCTGGTTTCCGGCCACATCAGGTAGACGTCGCACTGTTCGGCGCAAAGCTCGAGCGCGTCGGGCGAATAACCGCCGAAATAGAGCAGCGGACCGCCATTTTGCTGATAGGGCTTCGCCGGTGCCGTCGAGAGCCCCTTGAAACGATAGACCTCGCCCTCGAAATCGATGCTGTCGCTGGTCCAGGCCTGGCGCAGGATCTGCACCACCTCGCGCGAACGCTGATAGCGGTAGGCGCTGTCGGCTGTCTCGCCCGGAAAGTCCGACGAAATAATGTTCACCGTCAGCCGGCCTTCCAGCATGTGGTCCAGCGTCGCAATCGTGCGCGCCAGCATGATCGGCTGCATCTCGCCGCAGCGCACAGCGGCAAGCAGATTGATCTTCGACGTGATCGGCGCGCAGCCGGCAACGAAGCTCAGCGTGTCCTGGCCGACCTGATAGGACGATGGACACAAGATGTTGCGGAAACCGAGTTCCTCGGACGCCTTCACGATCTCGGAGCAATGCGCCCAGCTCGAGCGCAGCGCGCCGTCCGGAACGCCGAGATATCGATGGTCGTCCGAGCAGAGTGCGGCGAACCACGAGACTTCGGCTGCGTCGAGATCCGGCGAGGTGATTGGGACGATGCTCATTGCCACTCTTCAGAAAAAGACGTCCGGGCAACTCTTCAATGACGTCCGGAGCTGCGAATGGGGCTTGCCTAGCATTCGTTTTAGTGTAGATCAATACTGTATCAATTTTGGAGCCAAACCCGAAGCCGGGATGCGATTGGAACACCGGATGCATTTGACAAGGGCTGACCCCGGCCACCGATCAAGCCAGATGCGTGGCCCCTTGCCTGTGCACTTGCAGACCAGCGAAATGCTGATCCGCGAAATCGCGGCCGGACGACTGGCCGACGGGGCGCGGCTGCCGCCCGAGCGCGAGATGGCCGCGAGCCTCGGGATTGCCGTCGGCACGCTCAGGCGGGCGCTGGCAGATTTGACCGAAAAGGGCCTTCTCGACCGCATCCAGGGCTCGGGTAACTATGTGCGGGCGCGCGGCGACTTGCTCGGGATCTATGCCTTCTTTCGCCTGGAGCGCATCGGCGGTGGCGGCCTGCCGAGTGCCGACGTGCTATCAGTCGAGCGGCTGCCCAAGCCCGCCGACCTGCCGCAATTCGGCAGAGCCGGCGAAGCCCACCGCATACGCCGGCTGCGACGGCTCGACGGCGAGCCGGCCGCGGTCGAGGAGATCTGGCTCGACGCCAGCCGCGCCGAGCGGCTCAAGCGCGAGGATTTGTCGGAATCCCTCTATCTCCACTACCGGCTCGCGCTCGGCTTTTCGATCGTTCGCGCCGAAGACCATGTCGCCGTCGCGCCTGCGCCGGACTGGGCCCCGCTCGAGTTCAGGCCACCGCCGGGGACGGTCGTGGGGTTCATAGAACGTATCGCCTGGGCTGGCGACGGCGCCAGCGCGGAATATTCCCGCAGCTGGTTCGATCCGGGCGCGGCGCGGTATGTCACGCGTTTCAGATAGGCCGGAGGAAGACGCAGCGTGACCAGATCATCGATCGGCTACGGCATCATCGGCTGCGGCATGATGGGCCGCGAGCATATCCGCAACATCGCTCTGTTGCCCGACGCGCATGTGGCCGCGATCTTCGAGCCGGACCCCGGCATGTTGGCGGCGTCGCTGGCGACGGCGTCGGGCGCGCGATCGGCGGCATCCATCGCCGAGCTGCTGGCCATGGATGAGGTGGACTGCGTCTTGATTGCCAGCCCCAACCACCAGCACCTCAGTCAGATGGAGCAGATCGCCGCACTTCGACCACTGCCGGTGCTGGTGGAAAAGCCGCTCTTCACCGAAGCCGCCGACGAGGGGCGGATCGCGGTGTTGAAAGCGCGGCTTCCGCTCGTCTGGGTGGCCATGGAATACCGCTATATGCCGCCCGTCGCCGCATTCGTCGAGCAGGCGCGCCACGCCACCGGCGGCATCCGTATGCTGACGGTCCGCGAGCACCGCTTCCCGTTTCTGGCCAAGGTCGGCGATTGGAACCGCTTCAACCGCAACACCGGCGGCACGTTCGTCGAGAAGTGCTGCCACTTCTTCGACCTGATGCGGCTGATCCTTGAATCGGATCCCGTCCGCGTGATGGCCAGCGCTGGACAGGCCGTAAACCATCTCGACGAACGCTACCGCGGTGAGAGGCCGGATATCCTTGACCATGGCTATGTGCTGGTTGATTTCGCGAGCGGCGCGCGCGCCATGCTGGAACTATGCATGTTTGCCGAGGGCAGCCGCTACCAGGAGGAACTCTGCGCTGTCGGCGGCGACGGAAAGATTGAATGTCTGGTGCCCGGACCAGGCCGTTTCTGGCCGACCCACCTTGGCCCTGCGCCGGTGCCCCAGTTGATCGTCAGCCCGCGCAATCCGCCTGGACCACGACTGCTGGAGATTCCCGTCGACCCCCGGCTGCTCGAGGCAGGCGACCATAACGGGTCGACCTATTTCGAGCACGCCCGCTTCACCGCTGCGGCGCGCGGACATGGCAAGGTGGAGGTGACGTTGCAAGACGGCTGGTGGGCCGTCGTCGTGGGTCTCGCCGCCCAGAGATCGGCCCGCGAAGGCCGCGCCATCGAACTCGCCGGTGAATTCGCCTTGCCGACCTAAGGCCGACCACGCATTCACCGGACCATCGGGTCAGATGCGCCGACCAGTTTCGGCGTCGAACAGATGCGCACATGCGCGGTCGATTTCGATCCGCACTCCTTCGCCTTGCTTGAGCGCAAGCCTTTCTCGGAAGAGGCAGGAAATTTCTTCACCGGAGCAGTCGACCCTGGCGAAGATTTCCGAGCCGGTCGCCTCGAGAAGCGTGACCGTGCCCGGCATGCCCTGCCCGGTTGCCCGGATATGTTCCGGTCGAATGCCGTAGACGAGTTCGCGTCCCGCGGCATCTGCCGGCTGGGCGCCTTCCGGCAACGGCAGGACCAACCCGCCGGCGCTGCGGAACACGCCCTCCTCGATGCGGCCGGCAATGAAGTTCATGGCGGGCGAGCCGATAAAGCCGGCAACGAAGAGATTGGCCGGATGGTCGTAGAGATCCAGCGGCGCGCCGATCTGCTCGACCAGGCCGTCATGCAGCACGACGATCTTGTCGGCCATCGTCATGGCCTCGATCTGGTCGTGCGTGACATAGATCGTCGTCGTACCCAGCCGCTGGTGCAGGGCCTTGATTTCGCCGCGCATCTGGACGCGCAACTTGGCATCGAGGTTGGAGAGCGGCTCGTCGAACAGAAAAACCTGCGGGTCGCGTACGATCGCGCGGCCCATGGCGACGCGCTGGCGCTGGCCGCCGGAAAGCTGGCGCGGATAGCGGTCAAGCAGCTTTTCCAGGCCGAGAATGCCGGCTGCCTTCCTGACACGGCCAGCGGTGTCGGCCGGGTCGGCTCTCTTGATCTTCAAGGCAAAGCCCATATTGTCGGCCACAGTCATATGCGGATAGAGCGCATAGTTCTGGAACACCATGGCGATGTTCCGGTCCCGCGCCCGCAGATTATTGACCATACGCTCGCCGATGGCGATCTTCCCGCCGGAGATCGTTTCAAGTCCCGCAATCATACGCAGCAGCGTCGATTTTCCGCATCCCGACGGGCCGACCAGGATGACGAATTCGCCATCGGCGATATCGACGCTGACGTCGTGAATGATCTTGGTGGCCCCGAAGGCCTTCTGCACGTTGTTGATCGTTACCGATGCCATTGGATCTTTCCCGGAAAAAGAGTGATGTCAGGGCGCGCCCTCAGCCGCCCTTGACGGCGCCGGCGGTCAGCCCCGCGACGATCTGCCTTTGCGCGAACATAGTCAGGATCAGCACCGGCAACGTCACCACCAGCGCCGCCGCGGCGAGCGGCCCCCAGCTGACCTGCTCGTAGGACAGCATGTTGTAGACGGCGACCGGCAGGGTGCGCGTCTCACGGCTGGCGAGCACCACGCCGAAGACGAAATTGTTCCACGAGAAGATGACGGACAGGATGAAGGCGACGACGATGCCCGGCTTGGCGATGGGCAGGGCAACCAGCCGGAAAACCTGCCAGGAGCTGGCGCCGTCGATGTTGGCCGCCTCTTCCAGTTCCATCGGCGTGGTCTCGAAATAGCCGATCATCACCCACACCACTATCGGTACCGTCACCACCAGGTGGATGATGATCTGCGGCCAGAGCGTGCCGAGAATCCCGATCCATTGGAACAGCAGAAACAGCGGGATGAGATAGGATAGCCCAGGCGTCATGCGGGCGATCATGATGACGACCGCCGACCGTTCAGCCTTGAGCCGTGCGATGCCATAGCCGGCCGGTACGCCGATCAGCAGCGCCAGCAAGGTCGCCGTGCCAGTCACCAGAACCGAATTCCACAGATAGAGCAGGAAATTGTTCTCCTCGAACACCTTTACATAGTTCGACCAGGCGAAGCGTTCCGGGATCAGGATCGGCGGATAGGCACCGTTGTCGATCTCGAATTTCAGCGACAGCGAGATCATCCAAAGGAAGAACAGGATCGCCGGCGAGACGAAAACCAGGGCAGCGAAAAACAGACCGATCTGGTTGAGCAGCCGTGAACTCATCTATTTGCCCTCCGTATCGATCCACTGCGAGCGTTGGCGCAGCATCAGCAGGACAAAAGACAGGGCCACGATGACAATGAAGAACACCACGGCCATGGCCGAGCCGTAGCCGATATCGTAGTAGGAGAAGGCGGTGTTGTAGAGATAGATGTTGATGGTCTCCGACGCCGTGCCCGGCCCGCCCTGGGTCATCGCGTAGATGATGTCGAAACTCTTCAACGCATCGATGGTGCGGATGATGACCGCGATCATCAGGAACGGCGCGATCATCGGCAGAGTGAGATAGCGGAATTGCTGCCAGGCATTGGCGCCGTCGATCTCGGCGCTTTCGAAGGGCTCGCGCGGCACCGAGGCCAGCCCGCCAAGCACGATCAGCATGACCAGCGGCGTCCACTGCCAAGTCTCGACCGCAACAAGCGACGGGATGACCGTGTTGGCGTTGAATATCCATTCCTGAGCCGGGATGCCGACCAGCGACAGCAGGTAGTTGAGCACGCCGAGCTGAGGATGGAACATCATTGTCCAAACCAGTGCCACGGCAACGGGTGTCGCCATCATCGGCATGACGAAGACGCCGCGCAGCAGGCCGCGCAGCGGAAACCTGGCGTCGAAGATCAGGGCGGCCAGAGTGCCCAGGAGCATCGGCGCTGCAACCGAGAGGAATGTGTAGGTCAACGTATGAACAAGGGATTCCCAGAAACGTGGGTCGCTAGCCAGGCGGAGATAGTTTTCCATCCCGGCAAAGCTCCGCGACTGGCCGAGCGTCCAGCGATTGACGCTCATCCACAGGGTGAAAGCCCAGGGGAAAACGATGACGGCGCCGACGACGACGAGTGCGGGGACAACGAAGGGCCAGTAGTTGGGAGCCAGCCGGATCGTCTGGCTCCCGTCGATAACCGGCATCGTCACCCCGGCCTGTTCTGGGGTGGTGGCCGACATCAGCCCTGCTCGCTCCTGTCGAGAACCGGCTGGAACTGCTCGGTGGCCTTCTTCAGCTCCGCGGCGGGATCGGCGCCGGCAATCATGTTGGTCAACGCCACCCCAAAGATGTCGCGGAATTCCGTGACGGGGATGATGACCGGCAGCGCCAGCCGGCTGATATTGCCCGAGCCGACCACGGCATCGAGCCAGCTTGCTGGCATGGTGACACCTTCGCGCACCTTGGGATCCTCCAGCACGGATTTGCGGAACGGAACACCGGCGCCGGCCTGCAACAGCCGCGCGCCCATGGTTGGCGATACCGCCCACTGGCAGAACAGATAGGCGGCCTCCTTCTTCTCGCTGGCGGAGGTAACGCCAATCCCGTCGCCGAAGGTGCCCGAAGCATGCGCCTTGGGACCCTTGGGCATCACGCCATAACCGACCTTGCCGACCACCCTCGATTTTTCCGGATTTTCCATCGGCGGGGCAAAACCCACGCCGTCGAGCCACATGCCGATCTTGCCTTGCAGGAAGGCAGACTGTGCTTCGGCCCAATTGAACCCGGTAACGCCCGGAGGGGCGGACTTGGTCATCAATCTTTGATAGAGCGCGGCAGCCTCGATCGCCTCGGGAGCCTCGGTGCGCAGCTTGCCCTTGTCATCGAGCGGCGTCATGTCGTAGCCGAGCATCAGCGACGTCCACACCGGCGTGTTTGCGTTCTTGAGCCCTCGGGCGACGAAGCCGTATGTATTGGTCGACGGGTTCGTCAGCGCTTCGGCGGCGGCCACCAGTTGCTCGAAGGTCTCGGGGTATTTGAGGCCCTTGGCCTCGAACAGCTCCTTGTTCCAATAGAGGATCCAGTAGTCCACCGAGAAGGGTAGTGAGCGCAGCACGCCCTGGCCGTCCTTGGCAAACAGCATGCCGGCTTCGGCGAAGTCGCTTTCGACCAGCGCCGGATCGGTAAGCGACGGATCGGCGAGATAGCCGGCGATGTCGGCGAGCCAGCCACCCTTCTCGAACTGGCGCTTCTGCACGTGGTAGCTCAGATGCACGACGTCAAAGCTCGGCTTGCCCGAGCTCAACTCGATCACCGTCTTCTGGCGCTGCTGCTGCTCGGGTGTGGCCTCGGCATTGACCTTGATTCCGGTCAGTTCCTCGAACTCGGCGAGATATTTCAGGATGGTGTCGCTGCGCGGGCTTTTCACCAGATTGACGTCAAGCGTCGTCCCGGCAAAGCGTTTCCAGTCGACACCTGCGGCAAAGCCGGGGCGAAGCCCCACAAGGCCGGCAGCGGTGAGCGCCGCCGTTCCGGCAAGGAGTTGCCTCCTGGTTGGGTTGAACAGATTGGACGACATTTCTTCCTCCCGGTTGCTGTCGTTGTGGATGCGCCGCGAACCGCGGCGCCGCTATATTTCCTCAGATCTGGAGCGCCAGCCGGCGCGCATTGTCGATATGCAGACTGATCGCTTCAACCGCTTTTTGCGGATTGCGGCTCTCCATGGCTTCGATGACCGCCAAATGTTCGCGCATCACCGGCACCACACGACCGTCGATGCGGAAACGCTCCTGGTGGATCAGCCGGATTTTCACCGAGTTGACCAGATAGGCCTTGGCGATAATCTCGTTGCCGAGCGCATTGATGAAAGTGTCGTGCATGGCCCAGTCGATGTTCTGGGCCTTGGCTTCCATTTCCGGCGTCGGCGCCTGCCCGAGAGCTTGCGCCAGCATCTCTTCATGTTCGCGCCGCATGCGGGCAAGTTCGGCGTCAGAAGCGCTGGTCGTGAATAGCGCCACTGCCTCGCGTTCCATGAACAACCGAAACTGAAACGCCTCGCGGATCAGATTGATATCGATATGCGCGATCTGCATGCCGCGCTGCGGGATGGTGGTCAGCAGTCCCTCAGCCTCGAGACGCGGGACGATCTCGCGAATGGCACCCAGCGGCAGCCCGGTGAAAGCGACCAGTTCGCGCTGTGACACGAACTGCCCCGGCCGCAGATCACGGGCTAGCAAATGCCGCGTGAAGCTGGCATAGGCTTTCTCCCGGAGAGTGATCGGTTCGCTGCCGTCTTCCACTTCAGCTCGCTTCCTTGTCGGTCAGCCCGGCCTTGTCGGTCAGGCGGCCTCTGTCGCAAACAGCCTGTCGTAGGCAGCGGCAAGCTGCCGCTGTCCTTGCGGATCGATCGCCTCCAGGGGCGGGCGGACCGCCAGCCAGCGCTCGTCGCCGGTCGTGCGCGCGACCATGACCTTCACCGCCGGCGTGACCGGGTATTTGAGCAATTCGAGCACGAAGTCCTCGACGCGTGAGTCGTCGCGGCCCTCTTCGACCATTGCGCGGATTTCGCCGGTAACAAAATTAGCCATGCCGGAAATTGCACCCTGTCCGCCGCGGCGCACGCTTCTCGCCAGATGCCGTTCGTCGCCGATGAGGATCACCAGATCGCCGTGGGCTTCAAGCAGCGCCTCACTGTAGCTCCAGTCCCCGCCGGAATCCTTCACCCCGGCCACCACAGCGGGAAAGGCGGCGCGCAACCGACCGATCAGCCCAAGCGGGAGCGGCACCATGGTGACTGAGGGGATGTTGTAGAGGAGCACGTCGCGCGCCAGCGGACCGAGCGCGGCGAAGACGGCGGAAAACCATCCGAACAGCCCGTCCTCGCCGACATTCTTGAAGTAGCTCGGCGGAGCGAGCAGAATGTTGCGAACGCCGCGCTGCAACGCGTGCCGAGCCTGATCGGCGGCATCTTCAGCTGCATCGACCAGCACTGCGGCAACGAGCTGATGTGCCGGAATACCGGCCGCCAGCATGGCCTCGGTGACGATCCGCCGCTCGTCGGTGCCGACCGAGGCTCCTTCGCCGGTGGTGCCGAACAGCGTCGCGCTACTGCAGCCGGCGCCAAGGCAGGTTCGGGCATGCGCGATCATCGGCGCGAGCGCTATCTTCCCCGACGGGTCGAAGGGTGTGGTTAGGGCAACCGAAAGACCAAAGCGGGAAGCCAATGCGATCTCCGTTGAAATCAATGCGCATGTAGCGTTAGCACACTAACATGTCAGATGTAAACTGGCGAACTTGCCAACTGGCATTGCCTAATGGCGCTGCCGCGGCAGCGCCATCGCCGATCATTTTCCGCGCCCGAGCATCACATATGCTGCTGTCCCCGAGCCTCTGCGGATTGGCTGGACGAGGCAGCCTAAGCTCGATCAAGTGGCGACGAGGTGGCCGTCGCCAACATCTTCCAGCTTGAGTTTCCGGGGCTCGTCACCGATGCGCCGCACAGCGCTTGGAATTTCGCTGTCCAAACGGGCGAACCGGGCGCGGCGGCGGCCTGGATCGGGAACCGGAACGGCTTCGATCAGCCGCTTTGTGTAAGGATGGCGCGGGTTGGAGAAGATCTGGTCGCGGGTGCCCATCTCGACGATCTGCCCCAGATACATTACCGCCACGCGATCGGAGATGTTCTCCACCACTGCCATGTCGTGCGAGATGAAGAGATATGCGACGCCGAATTCGCGCTTCAGTTCCTTCAGCAATCTTAACACGCGCGCCTGCACCGACACGTCGAGAGCAGAGACGCTCTCGTCGGCAATGATCAGCTTTGGTCGCAGCGCCAGCGCGCGTGCAATGCAGATTCGCTGGCGCTGCCCGCCGGAGAATTCGTGGGGATAGCGCTCCATCTGGTCAGCGGAGAGGCCGACACGTTCGAACAGGGCGGCGATCTGGGCATGCCGTTGCTCTCTGTCGCCGAGGCCGTGGATCAGCAGAGGCTCGGCGACGAGATCGCCGACCCGCATGCGCGGGTCGAGGGACGCGAAGGGATCCTGAAAGATCATCTGCACATTGCGGCGGACAGCCTTGCGCTCCTTGCGGCTGAGCGCCGACAGGTCGTGGCCGCCGATTGAAATGCTGCCGGTGAAGGGCACCAGCCCGGCGATCGCCTTGGCCGTCGTCGACTTGCCGCAGCCCGATTCGCCGACCAGCGACAGGGTTTCGTGCGGCGCGATCGAGAAACTGACGCCTTCGACCGCGTGCACCCTGCGGTCAACGCGGCCGAAGAAGCCGCCGTGCAGGTCGAAGCGGACGTGAAGATCGCTGACAGATACAAGCTCGGCCGGCATGTTGGTGGCATCTTGTCGGTCTTCGGCCGTCCGTCCGCCGCCGATGCGCGGCACAGCGGCCAGAAGCTCGCGTGTATAGTCGGCCTGCGGTCGATTGAAGATGTCGTCCGCCCTGCCCTGCTCGACCATCCGGCCATCGCGCATGATGATGACGCGGTCCGCCATCTCGGCGACGACGCCCATGTCGTGCGTGATCAGGATAACACTGGTGCCGTGCTCGCGCTGCAGGTCGCGCAGCAACTCCAGCACCTCGCCCTGAACGGTGACGTCGAGGGCGGTCGTCGGTTCATCGGCGATCAGCACGTCCGGGTTCAGGGCCAGAGCCATGGCAATCATCACGCGCTGGCGCATGCCGCCTGAGAGTTCGTGCGGATAGTGCTCGAGCCGCCGTTCGGCATCCGGAATTCGGACTGCCTTCAGCGCCTCGAGCGCCCTCAGCCGCGAGTTGGAGCGCGACAGCGAGGTGTGTGCCTCGATCGCCTCCGTGAGCTGCCGGCCGACGGACAGAACCGGATTGAGCGATGTCATCGGTTCCTGAAAGATCATGGCAATACGGTCGCCGCGGATGCGGCGCATACCGCTCTCGCTGAGAGCCGCGAGATCCTGATCGCCGAGCCGGATGGAGCCTGATCTGATGCGTGCCGCCGGCTGCGGCAGCAAGCCCATGATGGCCAGCGCCGTCATCGACTTGCCGGAACCGGACTCGCCGGCGATGCAAAGCGTTTCGCCGCGCATCAGGCCGAATGTCAGGTCGGAAACGACGTCGCGCTCGCCCTCCTCGCCGCGCACGGCGACGCTCAGACCTGAGACGCTGAGTACCGGCCTGACAGAGCCACTCTCCGCGGCGGCCTGCGTGGATCGTTTGATGTCCTCCACCTTCATTCAAAGACGCAGCGGGGGAAGTAGAAAGAAACCACCCAGTTGGGCATGTCGACGATCTCGCTGATGCGCAGGTCGCCGCAAACCGACACGAGCATATAGGCGTCTACCGGATCCATCCCGTAGCGGCCGGAGAGCAGGTCGATCATCTGGGAGACGGCGCTCCTGGCGCCGTCCATCAGATCCGGCCCGATACCGGTTGTCGCCTCGTAGCCTTTGGCGTCGAGATGCCGCGACACCGGACCGGGCGTCGTGAAACGCGGCGTCCGCAGCCGGGCATCCTTGACCAGATCGAGCGTCAGCACGGCGTTCATGGGGCTCTCGATCGCCGTGCCGCAGACCTCGCCGTCGCCTTGCGCGGCGTGCGTGTCGCCGACCGAGAACAACGCTCCCGCGACCTCTACGGGCAGGTAGAGCACCGTGCCGGCAGCAAGATCGCGTATGTCCAGATTGCCGCCCACGCGCCGGGGCGGGACCACCGAATGCAGACCCGGCTCAGCCGGGGCATTGCCGATGGTGCCGGCGAAGGGCTTGAGCGGCACCCGGCCGCTCTTGCCGAACAGCGCCGGTTCGAGCGAGGCGGCGTCGTACTTCCAAATATTCAGTGCCGGTTGAGTGAAGTCATCCGCCAACAGACCGAATCCCGGGATATTCGCCGTCCAACCGAAGCCGGACGGCTTGAACGCCTCGATGGTGATTTTCAGGGCATCGCCCGGCTCTGCCCCGTCGACATAGATTGGCCCAGTAACCGGGTTCACCTTGGCGAAGTCGAGCAGAGCAACGTCGTCGACGGTGCTCTCCATCGTCAGCTGCCCGCCGGACGAGTCCAGGCACTGGAACTCGATCGTCGACCCTGGCGCGACCCGTTCGGCCGGGACAAAGGAATTGTCCCAGCCGAAATGATGGTGGCGCCCGTGGATGGTGTAGTCGCAGTTATTGCACATCGGTCACATACACATTGTCGTAGTTGATCGGGATGTGGACCGGGTCGACATAGAGGTTGTCGGCGCCACCCATGCGGGCCGATTTCATGGTGAAACGCTGCTCGTTGAACACCGGTGCCCAGGGCGCGTCTTCCATGATCTTGCCGTAGATCTCGCTCCACATCTTGGCGCGTTCGCCAGCCTTGGCCGGGTCGACGACGGAGTCGGCTTCGGCTGCCTTGGCGTCGAGCTCCTTGTTGCAATACCACGACCAATTCCAGCCGCCTGGGACGGCACCAGCGCAGCCGAGGATCGGGCCGTAGAAGTTCGACGGATCGGGGAAGTCGGCGATCCAGGCCATGCCGCCGGACCAGATCATCGGCGCACCGGCCTTGTCGCCGCCGGCGGCAATGACGTTGGCCTGCGCGAGCGACTGGATGCTGGCCTTGATGCCGACCGCCGCCAGATCCTGCTGAATGGCCTGCGCGATGCGCGGGTTGGGATCGGTGTTCATGGCAAACAGCTGCGTGTCAAATCCGCCGGGATGCCCGGCCTCGGCAAGCAAGGCCTTGGCCTTGGCCACGTCATAGGGATAGCCCTTGAATTCCTTGTCGTAGCCGGGCATCGACGGCGGCAACGGCTGATTGGCCGGCACCGCACGGTTGTTGATCAGCTGGACGATGCGGTCCTTGTTAATCGCCATGTTGACGGCCTGCCGCACCTTCACATTGTCGAAGGGCGCCATGGTGGTATTCATGGTGATATAGCCGGTGTGCAACTGGCCGCCCTCGACGACACGGGCCTTCTGCTCGGGATCGGCCATCACCTCCTGGAATTTCGCCGGCGGAATGCCGTCGCCGGGAACGTCGATCTCGCCTTTCTGGAGCCGCAGCAGCGCCACTATCGGCTCCTGGCCGATCTCAAAGGTGATCTTGTCGAGATGCGGCAGGCCCTTGTGCCAGTAATCCGGGTTGCGCTCGAAGACCACGCGCTGGCCGAGCGTCCACTCGGCGAGCTTGAAGGCGCCGGTGCCGACCGGGTGCTTCCCGAAGTCCGCGCCGTATTTTTGGACTTCTTCCTTCGGCACGACATGCGAGAAGTTGATCGCCATAACATGCAGGAAGGTGGCGTCGGGCCGGGTCAGCTCGAACTTGATCGTGTAGGGATCGACGACGGTTATGCCCGCCAGGCTTTCCGCCTTGCCGGCAGCGACGTCGTCATAGCCTTTGATCGAGCCGAAGAAGCCGGCACCCGGGCTCTGTGTCTTTGGATTCGTGACCCGGTCGAGCGAATATTTCACGTCGTCGGCGGTCATCTCGCGGCCATTGTGGAACTTCACTCCATGGCGCAGCTTGAAGGTGAAGGTCTTGCCGTCGGGCGCAATCTCGTAGCTCTCGGCAAGGTCGGGCCGCAGGTTGGTGGTGCCCGGCTCGTAGTCCATCAGCCCGTCGAACAGGCTCTTGATCATCGACCAGTTCTGCCAGTCATAGCCGATGGCTGGATCGAGCGTGGCGACGTCGTCCTTGTAGGTGATGGTGATCGCGCCGCCCTGCTTGGCGTTCGGATCGACGGCGTCTTGGGCGCGTACGCTTGTCATGCCAAGCACCAGCGCAAGCGCCGATGCCGCCACGGTCGATATCAGATATTTTCTCATGTCATGTTCCCTTTCTCTGGTTTTCTTGGTTTTCATCTGAGCTTGATGCGTGGATCGATGAACGGTGCGACCGTGTCGGCCAGGAGATTGCCGAGCACGATGGCAAAGGCCGAAACCAGGGTGACCCCCATGATGATCGGAATATCGATGCGCTGAATGGCCTGCCAGGCTAGCTGGCCGATACCTGGCCAGCCGAACACGCTTTCGACAACCACGATGCCGCCCATGAAGATGCCGATGTCGATGCCGATCATGGCGATGACCGGCAGGATGGCGTTGGGCAGCGCGTGGCGGAAGATAATGGCGCTGCGTGCAAGACCCTTGGCACGCGCGGTACGCACGTAATCCTGGCGCAGCACGTCGATCATCGACGAGCGCATCATGCGGGCGTACCAGCCGGCGCCGAGAATTCCCATGGTCAGCGACGGCAGCACCAGATGGCGCCAAGTGCCGTAACCGCCGATCGGGAACCAGCCGAGCCGCACGGCGAACACATAAAGCAGCAGCAGGCCGACGACGAATTGCGGCGCCGAGACGCCGACGAAGGAGGCGACCATCAGCGACTGGTCGGTGGCGGTGCCACGCTTGACGGCGGCGATGAGGCCCATCGTCAGCCCGATCACGACTTCGCAGGCAATGGCGCCGACCATCAGCAGCAGACTTGCCGGCAGCCGCGAGACGATAAGCTCCGTAACCTCCGAGCGCTGAATGTAGGAGCGCCCCAGATCGCCGCTGAGGAGGCTGGTCAGGTAGTGCCAGTACTGAACGGCAAAGGGCTGGTCGAGGCCGAGCTGCCGGCGGATGTTCTCGACCGTCTCGGGCGTGGCGCTGCGGCCGGCGATCTGGCGAACCGGATCGGCCGGCAGGAGGTAGAGCAGCGCAAAGGTACTCAGCGACACCCCGAGCAGGATGAGCAGTGACTGGACGACGCGACGGCCGAGATAGGCGATCATGCCCGGCCCCTTTGCGTCGGGTCGAGGATGTCGCGCAGTGCGTCACCGACCAGGTTGAAGGCCAGCGCCAGTGCCAGGATCGCCGCACCGGGAAAAAAGACCAGCCAGGGCGCGGCCTGGAAATAGGTCTGGTTCTCGAAGATGATGTTGCCCCAGGACGCGGTCGGCGGCTGCACGCCGATGCCGAGATAGCTGAGCGTCGCTTCGAGCAGCACCGTGGTCGAAATGCCGAGCGTGCCCCAGACGATGATCGTCGGCAAAAGGTGCGGCAAGATATGACGAAACAGGATGCGTGGGGCGCTTGCGCCGATGGTGCGCTCGGCATCGATGAACTCGCGCTCGGAGAGCGAACTCGTCTCGGTGTAGATGACGCGGGCGGTCTGCACCCAGTTCACCAGTGAGATCACCATGGCGACGATCCACAGGCTCGGCTGGAGCACCGCCGCCAGGCAGATGGCGAGCAGCAGCGCCGGGAAGGCCATCATCAGATCGGTGAAGCGCATAAGCGCGCTGCCGATCCAGCCGCGGAAATAGCCGGCGGTGATGCCGACCAGCGTGCCGATCAGAAGCGCCACGCCATTGGCGACGATGCCGATGATCAGCGACGTGCGCGCACCGAAGAGGAGACGGGTCAGCAGGTCGCGGCCAAGCAGGTCGGTGCCCAGCCAGAATTGGGCTCCCGGCGGCAGTGGCGCGCCTTCAAGCGTGAGCCCGTCGAACATCTGCTCGTTCGGATCGTAGCCTGTCAGCCACGGCGCAAGAATGGCGCCGGCCAAGACAACGGCGATAATCCCGAGGCCGAGCAGAGCGAGAGGCCGTTTTAGCAGACGTCGCCAGATGCCGGCGCGAGGCTTAGTCGGCATACGCCCGGCGGCTGAAAGCTCAGGCGCGATCGGATTGGTCATCGTCGCCTTCTTCTTGTGTCATCGCCACGATCCTGCGCGCGGCGTCCTCGACGCTGATTTGCCAACTCATCGCCAGCGAGCGGAGTTGCGCATAGGCACGGCCGTCCTCGGCGCCCTTCGACAAGACCTCCACGGCGCGTACGATGGTCTGGCGCTCCGCGACCCGCTGACGAAGCGAGGCGATCTCGCTGGCCAGAAGCTTGCGCGCCTCGAAACTCTGCCTTGCGATCAAAAGCGCGCTATAGACGCCGGCATTGCCGACCGGTTTCAGCAATTGGGCATCGGCCTTGTGCGACAGTGCCCATTCGACACGCCCCGGCGCCTCGGAGCCGATCAGTGCTATCAGCGGCATCGGTGCCTCGCCCGGCTTCCACGGAAATTGCTCGTCAAAGCCGAGGTCGACGTCGAAGAAAACGAAGTCCGCCGCCAAGGCTTCGGCCGGCAGTTCCGGCCAGAAGCCAATCGCCTCAAGGCCGATGGCCGACAATTGCCTTGTGATCGCCTGCACGGTCGGATGTGGACGATGCAGGACAAAAGCCCTGGCGCCTCCAAGGTTCGGGATACGCGCCATCTTGCTCACGACATCACCCGCAGGCGTGGCCGCCCGAACGTCTCCGTCCGGTCATAGCGGGAAAGGTAGGGATCGGGTGCCACGCCCTTCGTCAGCGTGACCGTTTTGAACGATGTTCCATCGATACGTCCGATCTGCACCGGCAAGGTAGCGTGCTGGGTTTGCGGGTCGATGGCGATGTCGCCCAGCGGTGTTCGAAATGATGTTCCGGCAAAGACCTTGGGAAGGTCCGTCCATTGTGCACCGGGGTTGCGGGTGAGGATCTCGGCGAGCGTGCGCACCGAGGCATAAGCCGCCGCCTCGAAGGATGAGGCAGGCATGACGGAAGACACTGAAGCCGCTCCGCGATCCGCCCCCGAGATGTCGTGAAAATAGGGCCCAACGGAAAGATGGCCATCGCCTGCCCCGTTGAGCGCCGGCAATTCGCATTCCGTGAGATTGCAGGACAGGATCGGGCAACGCTCCGGCCTGAAATGCGGGTCGCACCGGCCAAGCTCGGCATAGGCGGCGATAAACGCATAGGAAGAAGGGCCGATGAGATTGTTCAGAATGAAATCAGGTTTCGTCGCCTGTATCTCCGCGATCAGCCGCGCAACATCGACCTCGCCGAGCGGCAGGTAGCGTTCGCCCAGCACCTTGCCGCCGGCGTCCGCAATCAGGTCGCGCGCCACGCGGTTGGTCTCCCAACCCCAGATGTAGTTGGAACCGAGCAGGAAGCCGTCGGCGCCGAAGCGAGGCACGACATAGGCAAGCAGCGGTACGAGATGCTGATTGGGGCAGGCGTGCGTGTAGACGACATGCTCGTTGGCTTCGAAGCCCTCGTACGGGCAGGCGTACCACAGCGTGCCGCCTGCCCTTTCCAGGATTGGAATGACCTCCTTGCGGCTCCACGAGGTGACGCAGCCAATGATGTGACGCGCGCCGCTGTTGGCGAGAATGTCCGCGCAGCCGCTTGCATACCGATCGATGTTGCCCTGCGGGTCGCGCTCGACCGGGATGAATTCGAATGGGATAGCGGGATCGGCGTTGACGTCGGCGATGGCGTTCATCGCACCCGCACGGCAGGATTCGGACACCAGCCGGTAGTTGCCGGACCGCGAATAGAGAATGCCGATCTCGATATGCCGTTTCAAGCAAAGCCTCAAAATGACAATGCCCCGCAGCCACCGCCGCAAGGCGAGGCATACGAGGCATTCTTGCCGCCCGGCGGCCAGAGCCGGTATTTGTCCTCACCGTATTACGCCGGCGCCCCCAGTCAAGAGCCGCCACACGAAACTTTGGCCAGCCGAAACGGTTCGACGTGGAGCACGCAACTCATGCCGCTGGTCGTGTAGAGTCCGCCAGCAACCAAAATTGCTGATGTCCAGGTATGAGGCCGGACAACCTGGTTCGCTACCATTCAAAGCAACGACTTTAATATCGGTTTACCTGAATCTGCTAGCAGCAATGACGCCGGTTTTCGTCGGTCAAGCAAAGGGTCCACCTTGCCGCAGCAATTCAGCACTCCGTTCAGTCACCGGGGCGATCGCAACTGGTCGAGGTTGTACGGCTTCATGGGCGTCGAGTTGGAACTCGCGTCCGATGTTCTCGTGCCTCGCGTCGCCTTGGCCCGGAAGCTCGGTGGATGGGACTTTGGTGGCGGGAGCCGGGTTTGAGCGTCATTCGCGCCTTGCAAGGCGCCGACCTCCCGGCAGTCGCGAACATGTTTCAGCGCGTGCTGTTGAGGGAAAGGACCGAAGCGCCGGCCTCTCTCGTGGAATACATGAAACGGTTTTATCTGGATGCGCCCGGTTGCGGAGACGACCTCCGGTCGCTTGTCCACGTCAACAACGCCGGTCGCGTCTCCGGATTTGTCGGTGTCCACGTGCTGCCGATGACGTTCAACGGCCGACAACTACGCGCCGCCATCTGTAGCTCGCTCATGGTCGAGGACCATGAGCACGATCCGCTGGCCGGCGCCCGCTTGCTGAAAGCTTACCTCGATGGTCCGCAGGACATCTCCTTCAGCGAGACGGCCAACGATATCTCCGTGAAATTGTGGACCCGGCTGCGCGGCGTGGTCCTGCCGCAATACAGCCTTGACTGGGTCCGCGTGATGCGACCGGCGGCCTTCATGCTCAGCCTTTCCGCCAATCGCATGGCGCTTGCCCGAATGCTAAATCCGTTGGCGCGTGCCGTCGACCGATTTTATTGCGGCAGGATGACGTCCAGCGAACGACGCTGGTCGGGTGTGGCGGTGGACGGGGCAGGCCACGGAGCATTTCGTACATCCGAAATCGACGGCCACACATTCGCCAAGCTCATCGAGCCGTTTACCGCTCAATTCACCCTGCGGCCGGACTGGACGGAAGACCAACTCGACCACATCCTGACCGATGCGGCACAAAAGCCGGATCTGGGCGAGCTTGTCTACGTTTGTGTGACGTCGCCAGTCGGCACCAATGTCGGCGCTTTCGCCTATTACGCACGGAAGTATGAAATTGGTCGCGTGCTGCAGATCCTCGCCCTCCCCGGCCAGGCGGGCTCCGTGATAGATTGCCTGATCGATCATGCCGCCGCGCGCGGCGTCAGCGGCCTGCGCGGACGTATTCAACCTGCACTTCTAGAGGCGATGCTTGGACGACGCATCGCTTTCCTGACCGTTGCCTCAACGGTGGTGCATTCACGCGATCCAGAGCTTTTGGACGCCATGAAGAACTCGCACGTCTTCCTGAATGGGCTTGCGGGCGAGCAGTGGAGCCGGCTGATCGGCAGCCGTTTCAGTTAAAGCCGGACGCATTCAAATCGAACCGTGCACACCGCTTTACCTGTTTGTCAGGTACCGATTTCCTCTACGTCATCAACGAGTTGCGGACGCTGGTGCAGATAGCGGGTCGCCTTGCGTTTGGCGATAATATCGGCCCAGACGCGTTCCACTTGTGTGGCGGCCAACCCCGCCGCCTGCCCCACCACCTCAGCCGCCACGCCGTTGTTGAGACCGTAAAGGCAAAGATCCATACGGTCATAAGGAAGCGAGAAGTAGAACTCCTCCTGGGTCTGCGCCAGCGAGTAGGTATCGGTTGTCGGAGGCCGGTTCAGGATTTCCTCCGGAACGCCGAGATGGGCCGCCAGCGCATAGACCTGCGTTTTGTAGAGGTGGGCGATCGGCTTGACGTCCGCGGCGCCGTCACCGTTCTTCACGAAGAAACCCTGATCGTATTCCAGCCGGTTCGGCGTTCCAAGAACGGCGAAGTTCAAGCGATCGGCATGATAGTATTCAATCTGCTTGCGGGTGCGCTGTTTCATATTGGTTGCGGCGACGACGCCGAGATAGACAGGCAGCGGCATTCTCAGTTTCGTCTGCTTGCCTTCCGGATCCTGCACCACCAGGGATGAGATATTGTAATCCCCGCCCTCAAGGACGTTCGCGATCACGATCTTCGAGGCCCAGCCTTCGCCGTATTCCGGGACCAATTCGCGGATGAAGGCGTCGCGACGCTTGTAGCACCCCATTGCGCGCAGGATCGGCCCGATATCCTCCGTCACAGCCTCGACACCAAAAGTTTCGGCGACGAGGCGGCCGAGCCGCAGACTTTCAGGATCGGAATCGCTTTCCGGCATGAACAGGCAAAGCACATTCTTGGGGCCGACGGCTCGTGCCGCCAACGCGACCGAGACGCTCGAATCGATCCCGCCCGAAAGACCGAGCACAAGGCCCCGCTTGCGAAGCCCGCGCAACTGCTGGCGCAAGGCCGTTACGATACGGTCCGTTTCGGTGGCCAGGTCGATCGCCAGAGCCTGCGCCAGAAAGGTCCGCGCATCCTCGGTCGGGCGAACATTCATTGCGCGGCCTCCATTGTTTCTGCCGCAAGCCGACGGCTGACCTTGCCGGTATCGGTCTTCGGCAGCTCGCGGCGGAACTCGATGACCTTGGGGACCATGAAGTCCTCAAGGTGGCGTGCACAGTGACGTATGATATCCTTTTCGCTCAGCGCCGGGTCAGACCGTACGATAACTGCGCCGATCGCATGCCCGAGCACGGGATCCGGCACACCGACAACCACCGCTTCCGCAATGCCCGGATGAGCATGAAGCACGGCTTCCACTTCTTTGGGCGCCACCTTCTCTCCCCGCGACTTTATGATGTCGTCCTTGCGGCCGACGAAATAAAGAAAGCCTTCCTCATCGGCCCTGAACAGATCGCCGGTGTAGAGAACCTTCTCCCAAGGGTTCGGACCCGGGCGCAGGGCTCGTGCCGTCGCAGCTTCGTTTCGCCAATAACCCTGCATGACGTGCGGCCCGCGAATGACCAGCTCACCTGCTACGCCCGGCGGCACCCGTTGCCCCTCGTCGTCGACGACAAAGGCTTCGGTGTTCGGAATGGCTATTCCGACCGAGCCCGGCCGGCGGTCGAGCTCCTCGGGCGGCAGATAGGTGCAGCGCTTGCATTCCGTCAGGCCATACATCGAATAGAGCGTGACACCGGGGAAAAGGAACCGAAGGCGTTCTATGTGAGGCGGCGGCAAGGCAGCCGCCGTGTTGGAAATATAGCGAAGGCTGGGCAGGAAGCCCGGCGCTAGGTCACGCATCTGCAGGATCATCGCTGCCATCGTGGGCACGAGCGGAAGCCCGGTGACGCCTTCCTGGCGGATGCGTTCAAAGACCGCCTGGGGAAAAGCGAAGGACTTCTCGAGCACGAGCGTGGCGCCGAGCCTGACGGCCATCAGCAACTGATAGAGGCCGTAGTCGAAGGCGAGCGGCAGAACATTCAAGATGATGTCGTCTGGCGAGTTGCGCAGATAGGTGGTGATCGAGTCGGCCGCCGCGTCGCAATTGCGGTGTGTCATCATCACGCCCTTGGGCCGGCCGGTCGAGCCCGAGGTGTAGATCAACATCGCAAGATCGACGTCAATGCCGCGATGGTCAATCTCCCTGGCTTGGACCGTCAAGCACTCCGCCAGGGATGTGGCCCCTGCCGGGCATTGGTTATCGGCAGCAACAGTGGAAGCCACGAAGATGCCGGTCTTGCTGGAGGATCCGGACGCCTCGGTGACCACGGGCATCAGTTTTGCTTGCGTGAGGATCGCTGCGGCATTGCAATCGGCGATGATGTAGGCCAGCTTTTCGGCCTTGGTGGATGCGTTGATCGGACTGAAAGTCGCGCCTGCTTTAAGAACCGCGAAAATCGAAACCGCAGCCTCCCAGCAATTGTCCATGAAGATCAGGACCCGGTCGTCGCGCCTGACGCCATTCATGAAAAGGGCGGCGGCCAGGCGGCTCGAGAGATCGTCCAGCTCTTCGTAGCACAGCCTTTTGTGCTCGGTGATCAATGCCGTTTTGGCTGGATAGGCACCGGCCTTCGCCGTCAGAAAATGTTCGATCCGCACGGACGCTCCTCGCCGATGGCGCCTACGCTGCCAGCGCTTCTGCTTTTGCCTCGATGAAGGCTGAGATACGGTCAATCGAATCCAGATTGGCCGGTACGATGTCGGCATCGACCATCGCTATGCCGAAATCATCTTCTATGAATGCCACTAGCTCCAACACGGCCGTCGAGTCGATGATGCCGTTCTCGATCAGTGATGCGGTGTCTGCAAGCTCGTAGGACGTGTCGCCGAACATGAAGTTGTCGACGATAAAGGTTTTGACCTTGTCCTTGATTGCTACCATGATTTTTCCTTCCCTCGATTTCTCAGGCCGCTCGGGCTTCACCGACCTTTTCGCCGGTAAAAATCTTCTGCCACAGTTGCGCCGACAAAATGCCAACGAAAGCCGCATTGTCGCGGAATCCGGACGCTGGCTGCAAGCGGCATTTCTCATGCAGGTTCGCCACCGCCTTGGCGTTGAATAGTCCTCCGGCGGCGATACTCGCCTCGCTGAGCGAGTCGCGTACGTAGTCCAGTTCTCCGGCTCCAACGAAGGAGCGGGCTTCCGGCGCCCTGTAAGGCTGTTTGGTGCGCTCGCGGATGGCCGTCGGAAGCAGGTGCTTGGCAACTTTGCGCAGTATGTGTTTTTCCACCAGTCCCTTCAGCTTCATCTCCGGCGGAAGTCCTGCAGCAAACTCCACCAAGCGATGGTCAAGGAAGGGGAAACGCCCTTCGATACCGTGCGCCATGGCCATGCGATCGCCCTGGCTGGAGAGGATGTAGCCCGGCAGGAGAAAGCGGGTTTCGAGATATTGCGCCTGATGCAGCGGATGCCACCGGGAAAACGCCTCAGGCAACCGGCTGGCCAGGTCCTCGGCTGCGTCATACCCCTTCAATGTCGCGCGCAGGTCACCGGAAAAGAACATCTTCGCCGCTGATGTAGTCTTGAAACGCGGCCGATGGGAGAACAGCGGATCGTCCAGGGCAGCGCTGCCGGTGCCGAAGAACGCAGCCAGGTACTCCACGGACTGCTGTTGCAGACCCGGCAAATAGGGATAAAGCTTGCGGAACAGCTGTGGCCTGATGCGCGATGCCGGCTGTCGTCCGCAGAAACGGCGAACCCGCGCTTCCTTGAAGACATCATAGCCGGCAAAGACCTCGTCGGCGCCTTCGCCTGTCAGCACCACTTTCAAACCGGCCTGGCGAACGAGGCCGGACAGTTGATAGAGGGGGGCCGGGGCGGTGCGGATGATCGGCCGCTCGGTAAAGCGGATGACCTCGGGAAACACACCGGCGATATCGCCGGCACGGCAGGCTATGGTTCGATGGCGCGTGCCAAGTGCTGACGCCATTTCGGTCTGGAAGGCGCTTTCGTCATGCTCAGCGCTATCGAACGTCACGGAAAATGTCTGCAGCTTAAGAGGAGTCATACCGGCCGCGAGTGCCGAAACGAGGGATGAATCGAGCCCGCCCGAAAGGTAAGAACCGACCGGCACGTCGGCGCGCATGCGAAGCCTCACCGCGTCGGTCAAAAGGGCCTGCAGTTCTTCGGCCGCGTCATCCTCATTGGTGATCTTCGATGGCGCATCTCGATGAGGATAGTCCAGATGCCAGTATGGTTTGACCGTCACTTGCCCCTGTGTCGCGATCATCACGCTTGCCGGCTCCAGCTCGTGGATATTGCGGAAAGCCGTGCGTGGAGCGATCGGCGCCCACAGCGTAAAGATCTGGTCGAGTGCAATCGGATCGATTTCGGCCGAGACGCCGGGTACCTTCAGCAGGGCCTTTATCTCCGACGCAAAGTAGAGCACCCCGTCCTTGCTGGTGTAGAACAGCGGCCTAACACCCATGCGGTCTCTTGCAAGCACCATCCGCCGCCGCCGGTTATCCCAAATCGCGAAGGCGAAATCACCGTTCAGGAGCGACAGGCAGTCTTCGCCCATCTCGTCATACAGCTGCAGGAGAACTTCTGTATCGCTCGACGTGCGGAAGCGTCGGCCCTTGGCCAGCAGCCCTTCGCGCAATTCCACGTAATTGAAGATCTCGCCGTTGAACGCAATCGTCAAATTGCCGGTTTCGTCGGACATCGGCTGCTGGCCATCGCCAATCCCGATCACCGACAGCCGCGCATGCCCAAGTCCAGCCTCGGGCGCTACGAATTTCCCTTGTTCATCCGGCCCGCGATGGGCGATCGCGGACGTCATGTGCGTAAGCAAAGCTTCCGCATCCCGGACTGAACCGAAATAGCCCCCGAATCCGCACATCCACACAGCTCATACTGAACAGCAAGCCACGAAACATAGCGGTCATAAGCGCCTCAAAGGTTAATCGGATACTTTTCAGCGAGCACGTGGTTAACAGGATGCTAGGACAAAATGATGCTTTTGCAGTCCGACTTGTGCCCACTCTAGGTCACGCTTGATGGTGAGCTACTGTCGCACGAGCACCATGGGCCAGGTTCTTCAAAGCTTCGCGCCGGATCAGTTGCGGATTTAGGCCGAATGCCAGTGACATCGGTTCGCATCGAGATAGAAGACGTCACGGCGAGCGGTGCAAATTAGTGTTTCGAGTACGGCCGGTACCAATCGACAAACTTCTTCAGCCCGTCCTCTATCGAAACGCTAGGCCTGAAGCCGAAATCCCGCTCCAGCGCGGTCATGTCGGCGTAAGTCTTCTCGACGTCGCTCGTCTGCATCGGCTCGTTGTGGCGGATTGCCTTGACCTCGAGCAGCCTTTCCAGAATGTCGATGAAGTCGCCCAGGCGCACCGGCCGGTTGTTGCCGACATTGTAAAGCCTGTTCGGCGGAACGTCAGCCGCCGGCGGCTTGTCGAGCACGGCGACAACCGCCTTCACAACATCGTCTATGTAGGTGAAATCGCGCCACATTTCGCCGTTGTTGAAAACCCGGATCGGCTTGCCCTCGAGCATCGCCCGGGTGAACATCCAATAGGCCATGTCAGGGCGGCCCCAAGGACCGTAGACCGTGAAAAACCGCAGGCCGGTCTGCGGTATGCCGAACAGATGGGCGTAGGTGTGGCTCATCAACTCATCGGCTTTCTTGGTGGCAGCGTAGAGCGAAACGGGCTTGTCGACCTGATCGGCTTCGCTGAACGGCACGCTGCGGTTGCCGCCATACACCGAACTCGACGAGGCATAGACCAGATGCTCGAATGCCGGTTCGGTGCGACAGAATTCGAGCACTTCGAGGTGGCCCATGACATTGGAGCGGATATAGAGCCGCGGATTGTCGAGTGAGTGCCGCACGCCCGCCTGCGCGGCAAGGTGCACGATCCTGACGATGCTTTGCCCGGTCAAAGCGGCCGCAAGCGCGCCCTGTTCGGCAATATCGATCTGGTGGAACGAAAAATCCTTATGGGGCAGCAGGCGGGCGAGCCGCCCCTTTTTGAGCGCCAAGTCGTAATAGTCGTTCATGTTGTCGACGCCGACGACCGCTTGTCCCCGGTCGAGCAGATGGTGGCAAACGTGACTGCCAATGAACCCCGCGGCTCCGGTGACAAGTATAGGCAACAAGCTTCTCCACGCGCACAGCCGGGCCGGTATCTGGAGCGGCAGATCCGGCCCATTTCGTCGTGCTATAGTCGAAAGCCGAGGTGGAGACCACCATTAAGCTGATGCGTCAGCTTGCCTCGCGCATGGCTTCGGCCGCCTGCAGGTCGACCGACACCAACTGGCTGACGCCTTGCTCGGCCATGGTCACCCCGAACAGCCGGTCCATGCGCGCCATGGTGATCGGGTTGTGTGTGATGATGACGAAGCGTGTCTCGGTGGTTGCGGCCATTTCGTCCATCAAATTGCAGAAACGCTCGACATTGTGATCGTCGAGCGGCGCGTCGACTTCGTCGAGCACGCAAATCGGCGCCGGGTTGGTCAGGAACACGGCGAAAATCAGCGACATCGCCGTCAACGCCTGCTCGCCGCCGGACAGCAGCGTCATCGTCTGCGGCTTCTTGCCGGGCGGGCGCGCCAGGATCTCGAGCCCCGCTTCGAGCGGATCGTCGGACTCGATCAGTTGCAGCTCGGCGGTGCCGCCGCCGAACAGATGCGAAAACAGCCGTTGAAAATGGCCGTTAACCACCTCGAAGGCAGCGAGCAGCCGCTCGCGGCCTTCACGGTTCAGGCTGTGGATCGCCTGCCGCAGCTTGCGGATCGCCTCGATGATGTCGTCGCGCTCGGAAACGATGGTCTCCAGCCGGTCCGACAGTTCCTTCTGCTCTTCCTCGGCGCGCAAATTGACGGCGCCCAGCCGTTCGCGTTCGACCTTCAGCCGGTCGAGCTGACGCTCGATCTCGGCCATTTCGGGCATCGGGCTGTCGGGTTCGAGGCCGGTGTGGCGGATCACAAGATGCGGCGGCGTGTTCAGCGTTTCCTGGATGCGCGCTTCGACTTCCAGCCGCCGCTCGTCGGCGGCGGTCAGCCGCTCTTCGGCGCGAACACGCGTTTCGCGAGCTTCGGCGAGCGACTGGATGGCAGCGGTCGCAGCCTTGTCCATCTCGGACTGCCGGTTCTCCGCTTCCTGCAAGCGGTCGCCCGCAGCTTTTCGCAGGCTTTCGGCCTCGGCGAGCTGCGACAGCAAGGCGCGCCGCTTGGCGTCGATCTCGTCGGGTGCGTCGGCCAGTTGCTCGCGCTCGGCCTCCGCCTCGGCCTTACGTTCGCCGAGTGCCGCAATCTGCGTCGAGGCGTTTTCGGCGCGCTCCACCCAGTTGCGCCGTTCAGAGCCGATGGCATCGAGCCGGCGCGCACGTGCCTCGGCTTCCCGCCTCAGGCCCTCGTGAACGGCACGCGCATCGGCAAGGGCGGCGCGATCGCGGGCGACGTTGGCGGCCGACTGCTCGAGCTGCAACTGCAGATCGCCGAGATCGGGCGCGTCTTGCAGCAGCATTTCCGCCTCGATGAATGCCGCCGCCGTTTCCTCATGGCTGTCGACAATGCGTGCGCGCGCCTCGTCAAGTGCTGCACGCCGGCTCGACAGTTCGCCGCCGGCTTTTTCGGCCTCAGCCAGCGTATTGCGGGCAGCATCCAGCCCATGCTGGGCGTCGCGCCCGGCCTGTCGGGCATTGCGTTCGGCCTCGCTCGCCTGGGCAAGCGCCTGTTCGGCCTGGGCAAGGGCTTGTTCAGCTTCGCGCAGGGTGCGCGTGGCTTGGACCGCTTCGGCGTCGAGTTCGGCCAGCCGGTTTTTCTGCGCCAGCCGCTGCGCAGCGGCGGTCGGAGCATCGGCGCTAGCGGTGAAGCCATCCCAACGCCAGAGCGCGCCTTCACGGCTGACCAGCCGTTGACCGGGAGCAAGCAGCGTCTGCAGCCTTCTTCCTTCGGCGGCTTCGACAATGCCGATCTGGGCCAGCCGGCGGGCCAGCTGCGCCGGCGCGCGCACAACGCTGGCGAGGCTCCTTGTGCCTTCGGGCAATGCGGCGTCGGCGGGCTGGATTTCGCTCTGGCCCCAATGCACCGGCGCACTGCGGTCGAGCGGCACGTCGAGATCTTCGCCAAGCGCGGCACCCAGCGCCGTCTCGTAGCCGCGCACGACGCTGATCTGCTCCAGCACCGAGGGAAATAGATCGCCGCTGGCGGCGTTGAGGATCTTGGCCAGCGTGCGGGCCTCGGTTTCGATCCGCGCCAGCTCGGCCTTTGCGTCCTGAACCGGTGGGCGGGCAGCACTTTCGCCAGCACGCGCCTCGGCGACCGCCTGTTCGGCGGCAATGGCGGCTGCCTCGGCCTCTTCGAGCAGCGCCAGCGCCTGTTCGACCAGCAGCCGCTTCTCGGCGGGATCGGGCAGGCCGGCGACCCTGGAGACGATCTCCGACAGTTCGCGGTCGACATCGGCAAGCTGGCGGGCAAAGCGGTCGCGGCGCTCAGCGGTGTCGCGCAGCGTCCGTTCGATCTGGTTGCGCGAGGCGGCGGCCTCCGCCCGTTCGGCGGTCAGCGCGGCGAGCCTGGCCTCGCTCAGGGCAAGCGTCGATGCCGCCTGCTCGAAAGCCGCGCGGGTGCTGGCCTCGCGCTCGGCGGCGCCGGCGTTTTCGGCGTTGAGCGCGGCTTCTTCGGCGGCGAGGCGTTCGAGGATATCCGCATTGTCGCGGACCATGCGCTCCTCGCGGGCAAGGTCGCCATCAAGCTGTTGCAGTCGGCGGTCGAGCTCTGCCTGGCGGGCGCGGATGCGGCCCGCCTCTTCCTCGATCTGCGCCTTGGCGATCGACAGACGCTGGAAGGCGGCGGCCGCAGCGGCTTCCGCATCGCGCAAGTCCGGCAGCCGGTGGGCGTTGATGCCTTGTTCCCTCGCAGCAGCCATCTGGGCGGCGGCACGGTCGCCGACCAGCGCGGTGGCAATCGCCAGCGCCGAACGCGCTTCGCCTTCCTGCGTCTTGGCCAGCGTCCAGCGCAGATGCAGCAGCGTCGCTTCGGCCTTGCGGATGCCGGCCGACAGGTTCTTGAAGCGCGAGGCCTGGCGGGCCTGGCGTTTCAGGCTTTCGATCTGGCTTTCCAGCTCGCCGACGACGTCGTCTAGCCTTTCGAGGTTCTGTTCCGCCGCCTTCAGCCGCAGCTCGGCTTCGTGGCGGCGCGTATGCAGGCCGGAAATTCCGGCCGCCTCTTCCAGGAGCGCGCGGCGCGCCTGCGGCTTTGCCTGGATCAGCTCGCCGATGCGGCCCTGGCCGACCATCGAGGGCGAGCGGGCGCCGGTCGACTGGTCGGCGAACAGCAGCTGGACATCCTTGGCGCGGGCTTCCTTGCCGTTGATGCGGTAGAGCGAGCCGGCTTCACGCTCGATGCGACGCGAGACCTGCAACTCATCGGCGTCGTTGAAGGCAGACGGCGCGGTGCGGTCGCTATTGTCAAGGAAGAGCGTGACTTCGGCGGTGTTGCGGGCCGGACGCGTTCCCGAGCCGGAAAAGATGACGTCGTCCATGCCGGACGCACGCATGTTCTTGTAGGAGCTTTCGCCCATAACCCAGCGCAGCGCCTCGACCAGGTTCGACTTGCCGCAGCCGTTCGGCCCGACGATGCCTGTCAGGCCGCGTTCGATGACGAACTCGCCGGGTTCTACGAAGGATTTGAAGCCGAGCAGGCGAAGGCGCGAGAACTTCATTCGCGCCTGCCCATCGCCAAGTTTCGCAAAACTGTTCCGCGGTTTTGCGAGGAGAACCCGCGGCAGGACAAAAATCCGCGGCAAGACAAAGAAGTGCGCACGCCGAAGCGACGCCGCTTCGGCGCCGCCGAAACGTCAGAGCAGAGGGTCGATGATGGCCGACATTTCCGCAATCGACATCGCCCCTTTGTAGGTCTTTCCGTTGATGAAAAAGGTCGGTGTGGAATCAACCTTGAATTCGTCGGCGCCGCGCTTCTGGACGGATCTCACATCGTCCAGAAGTTTCTGGTCCGTCAAGCAGGCCTCGAAGGACTCCTGTGTAAAACCGGCAAGCTTGGCGATTTGCAGCAGTGCGTCCTTGGTATTGTTCACACCAACCCAGTTCGCCTGTTGCCTGAACAGCACGTCGACCATCGGGAAATAATTGTCCTTGGAGCAGCGCGCCAGCATGAAACCGGCCTCGGCGCTGGGATCGAACGGAAATTCGCGCAGGATATAGCGGGCCTTGCCGGTATCGATATATTTCGTCTTCAGCTCCGGGAATGTGGTTTCGGCGAAATGCGCGCAATGCGGGCAGGTCATCGAAGCATATTCGACGATAGTGACCTTTGCGTCGTCCTTGCCGAGCTGCATGTCGGGCAGCGCGCCGGGCTTCAACAAGGCTGCCATATCCACCGTGCCCTGAGCTTCAGGCGCTTTGGCGGCGGCCGGAGCGGCCGGCTTCGCAGGTTCCGCCGGAGCCGCAGGCTTCACATCCTGCGCCTCGGCTTTCTCGCCCGAGTCGCTGCAGGCGGCAAGCAGGGCCGCAGCTGGTATTGCGGCCAGCGAAGTCAAAAGGTTTCTGCGGGACAAGGAACGGATCATACGAATCACCTGGCAATAGTTGGATTTTGCAATGCAAAGGCTACAAAAAGCGAGAGTTGGCGCGAATTAAGGCATTACCGCCCCTATTCCAATCGCCAAATCCGGGCATACCATCACGATAGCGCGAGATCACGGCTTCTTTTGACCGAGAATGGTGGCGCCAAGCCGCTCCAACGAGGCGCGCAGCCCGCCGTCCTCGATCAAACCGACGGTGCCGGACAGCTTCGCTTTCTCGGCCGCAGTCAATGGCCGCAAACTGGGTTTCGGCTTGTCCTTGCCCGCCATTACAGGCTTCTGCACGATCCTGATCCGGCCGATCGCATTGAAACCGAGGAAGGCATTGACCCGGTTGATGACCTCGCCGGTCTCGTGCTGCAGATGCAGTGCCGCTACACCCTCGCAGGCAATCACCAGCACCGCCGGTTCGAAAGGATCGTCCTCGTGCATGCGGCGCGGCCACTGGATCTTTTCCGGTCGCGAGCGGCCCGCAAGCCGCGGCCCGGCAATTTCTTCCCATGACTGGACCAGCCCGATCGACATGCCGGCCCGCTTGCGCAGCACCGGGTCGAGGATCTCGGTTGCGAGATCGCTCACCGGAACGGGATTGCCGAAGGGCCTTTTCCCTGCCATGTGCGTTCTCCAATCACCAGCTTCAGCACCAATGGATTAGGGCCGACCCTCGATCAATGGCACTGCACGACCAGACCCGCAAGGCCGTATCCGGAGACAATGGCGAGATCGCATCCCGGCTGCTTGGCTGGTACGACGCGCATCACCGCGACCTGCCCTGGCGCATTCCGCCGCGCGCGTTGGCAGGCGGGGCGCGGCCCGATCCCTATCTGGTCTGGCTTTCCGAGGTGATGCTGCAGCAAACCACGGTCGAGGCGGTAAAATCCTATTTCCGGGCGTTCGTGCAGAAATGGCCAACGGTCCAGGCGCTGGCGGCGGCACCGACCGAAGACGTCATGAAGGCCTGGGCCGGGCTCGGCTATTATTCTCGCGCCCGTAATCTCAAAGCCTGTGCCGATCTCGTCGCGCGGCAAGGCGGCCGCTTCCCGGACAGCGAGCCCGGCTTGAAGGAACTGCCCGGCATCGGCGCCTATACGGCGGCGGCGATCGCAGCGATCGCCTTCGACCAACCAGCCGCGGTCGTCGACGGCAATGTCGAACGGGTGGTCTCACGGCTGTTTTCGATCGCGACGCCGCTGGGCGAAGCCAAGGGCGAGATACGCGACCAGGTCGAACGCATGGTCCCCGGGACAAGGCCCGGCGACTTCGCGCAGGCGATGATGGACCTGGGCGCGACGATCTGCACGCCGCGTCGGCCCCGCTGCATGCTCTGCCCCGTTCGCGAAGATTGCAGCGCCACAATGTCGGGCGACCCCGAACGCTTTCCGGTCCGCCTGCCCAAGGCCGAAAGACCCTTACGCCGCGGTGCCGCCTTCGTTGCGGTCAGGGGCGACGGCGCTGTGCTTTTGCGCAAGCGCATCGAAAAGGGCCTCCTCGGCGGCATGACTGAGGTGCCGACGACCGGCTGGACGGCGCGCATCGACGGCGCCACCACGGAAGCGGCAGCCCCGTTCCCCGGCAATTGGCGGCAGGCCGGACGCATCGGCCATGTCTTTACCCATTTTGCGCTTGAACTCGACGTGTTCAAGGCGGAGACCGACAGTGCCGCCCCCGCCGGGCATTTCTGGTCGCTGGCCGATGAAATTTCCGGGGAAGCGCTGCCGAGCGTCATGAAAAAGGTAATCGAAGCGGCGATACCGGGCGCGACGAAAAAGCAGCGGCCGCGTTGAAAGAGAGAAGAATGACTGAAATCCGCCACATCGTTTTCGACATCGGCAAAGTGCTGATCCACTATGATCCGGACCTGCCCTTCAGTCGCTTGATCCCCGATCCCGACGAACGGAAATGGTTCTTCGACAATGTCTGCACGCATGATTGGAATATCGAGCAGGATCGCGGCCGCAGTTGGGAAGAGGCCGAAGCGCTGGCGATCGCGCAATATCCCGAGCACGCGGAAAATATCCGCAATTTCCGCCGGCACTGGCACGAGATGGTGCCTCACGCCTATGAGGACAGCGTCGCCATCATGATCGGCCTGATCGAGAGCGGCCACGACGTGACGATGCTGACCAATTTCGCTGCGGATACGCTTGCCGAGGCCCGCGAGCGCTTCGATTTCCTCAATCGGCCGCGCGGCGTCACCGTTTCCGGCGACATCCACCAGATCAAGCCGGATCGCGCCATCTACGATCACCACGTCGCCGCGTTCGGCCTCGAACCGTCAGCCACGCTGTTCATCGACGACAGCCCGAAGAATGTCGACGGTGCCAAGGCGGCCGGCTGGCAGTCGGTGCTGTTTACCGATGCAAAGACGCTCAGGGCGGACCTTGAGCGTCTTGGGATCAAAGTGTGATTTGAATCGGTCCCAGGAGTTGGTTGAGCCTTCGCATTAACCGATCTGTCGCAACTCGGAAGCCGTCAGGCCCCTGCCCGCTCCATGCCCAGGCGGGCGATGCGGCGAAGCTCGTCGATCGGGGTCAGGCCGCCGCTGCGCTCATAATGCCAGAAGGTCCAGCCGTTGCAGGCGTCCAGCCCCTGCACTTGTGCGCCGATCTTGTGGATCGACCCGGCGCTGTCGCCGATTGCCAGCGTGCCGTCGGCACGCACCTTTGCCGCCCAGCGCTTCTTGGCATCGTAGAGCGTGGCGCCGGGCGCCACCAGGCCATTGTCGAGAAGCGTGACGAAGGCGACGCGCGGCTCAGCCCGCTTGCCGGTTAGTACCGTCAGATTGGCGCCTTCCAGCGGCCGGACCGCATCGATGCGTTCCATGGCGGCATCGATATAGGTTTGTTCGCGCTCGATGCCGACGAAGTGGCGGCCAAGCCGCTTGGCCACAGCTCCGGTGGTTCCTGAACCGAAGAAGGGATCGAGGACAATGTCGCCGGGCCTGGTCGAGGCCGTCATCACGCGGGCGAGCAACGCTTCCGGCTTCTGCGTCGGATGCAATTTGTCACCATTGTCGTTCTTCAGGCGCTCGCCGCCGGTGCAGATCGGAAACAGCCAGTCCGAGCGCATCTGGACGTCGTCGTTCGATGCCTTCAGCGCCTCGTAGTTGAAAGTGTAGCCCTTACCCTTCTGGTCGCGAGAGGCCCAGATCATCGTCTCGTGGGCATTCTGGAAACGGCGGCCACGGAAATTGGGCATTGGATTGGTCTTGCGCCAGACGACGTCGTTGAGGATCCAGAAGCCCAGGTCCTGCATCTTGGCGCCGACCCTGAAAATATTGTGGTAGGACCCGATAACCCAGATCGTGCCGTTGGGCTTCAACACGCGGCGCGCCGCCAGCAGCCAGGCGCGGGTGAAGGCGTCGTAGGCCTCAAAACTGTCGAACTGGTCCCAATGGTCGTCGACGGCATCGACCTTGGATTGGTCGGGCCGGTGCAGATCGCCATCGAGCTGCAGATTGTAGGGCGGATCGGCGAAGATCACGTCGATCGACTTTTCCGGCAGCCGTTCGAGCGCGGCGACGCAGTCGCCCTTCAGGATCGTATCCAGCCACTCGGATTGCTGGGGAGCATCGGAAAGCTCGTCGAGAAGACGCACGGCAGACATTGTGACACCCAAGGCACGCGTTACTGTTTACTGTCCGTTATGGTTACCGATCAGCGTAAATATTCAGTGAAGCAGACTGCCGAATTTGCGAAGCCCGGCCTGTTGGTGTATGCCGCGCCGCCTGAGCCGTTTGGACCAAAGGGCCCTCGGCATACCTTCATCCCGCTTTCCGGATCACCATGCCCCAGCTAGATCTTGTCATCTTCGATTGCGACGGCGTGCTCGTCGATTCCGAAATCATCGCCGCGCGTATCGATGCCGAGCTTTTGACCTCGGCCGGCTACGAGATATCGGCCGAGGAGATTTCCGAGGTCTATGCCGGGTTGACTTTCAAGGACATCATGATGCGGGTCGAGGAAAAGTCCCGGATCCCGTTCCAGGCCTCGCTGATCGACAAGGAGGAACAACTGGTCGATCGCCGGCTGCGCAGCGACGTGCGTGCCATCGACGGGGCGCACGAAGCTGTCGCCGCGGTAGCAGTGCCGCGCTGCGTCTGTTCGAATTCGCGTTCGGAGCGGATCGAATTCATGCTGGAGAAGGTGCAGCTTTTGCCGTTCTTTGCCGGCCGTATCTTTTCCTCGCTGGAAACCCCGACCGGGAAAACCAAGCCGGCGCCGGACGTGTTTCGGTTCGCCGCGGAAAAGCTCAAGGCCGATCCTGCGAACACCTTCGTCATCGAGGATTCCGTGCATGGCGTCACCGGCGCCAAGACGGCGGGAATGCGCGTCATCGGCTTTACCGGCGCGGCGCACAGCTATCCCGGCCACGCCGATGCGCTGACCGAGGCCGGCGCGGAAACGGTCATCCGCCGCTGGGCGGAACTGAAAAGCGTGATCGCCGCGCTGTCGGAATGGTCGGCGGACGCCTGAGAGGCCGCCTCCAACCCCCGTGGCGCGAATGCAGCGGCTCAGTTGGTCGCGGCGGCTTTCTTCTTCTTCGGCTTGTCTGTCGCTACTTTCGGAGCGCCCTCGTCATACCCGGCATATGCCTGGTAGTCCCGCGCCGTCGGCTCCGGAACGACGACGCTGGAATCGGTGAAGACGAACTGCGTGGCACTCGAAGGATCGGTGACCTGGACCTGATAGGAGTGAAGCTGCGAATAAAGAACTTCGGTGCCGTGCATCACCGCGATGCGGATCGGCATGGTGATGGTGCCGGGGGTAAACATCGGGCCAGGCACGACCTTGCCGGCGACGGCTATCTTCATCGACAGGGAGCCGTTGGCGCGGCTGCAGTCGCGGGTCACATCGGTGATCGAAGCCTGATAGATGATCTTGGCGGAATCGTCCGGCTGATCGACGCCTGCCCCGTCCGCTGCCGGCTGGGCGGCTTCCTCGGCGGCGACATCGGTTTTTTTCTTCGGCTTCGGACCGCTCTTGGCGTAAGTATTGAAGAAAGCGGTGCCGTCACGCAACGTCACTTTCGGACAATAGGCCTGCAGCTGGCTGGAAAGCACCTTGGGGTCGGGTGGCGGTGGCGGTGTCGTGTCCTTCTTGCCGAAGCCGAGAATGCCATTGTCGCTCGATTGGCAGCCTGCGGCGGCAAGCATAAAGCCGGTGAGCGCCAGACCCGCGACAAAACGACCGTTGAATGAATGAAACGCCATGAACTGCACTTCCCTCTCGCAAAGCCGGTGACGTATATCAACCGCGCGGCAAAAATGCGACTGAGCCAGCGCAGAAATCCACCACCTCGCGGCGGGCGAAAATTCCCGGCAACAATGGAAACGTGACGATGCAATATGTGAGTACCCGCGGGGAAGCGCCCGCGCTTGGATTTTCCGACGCGGTGCTGGCCGGACTGGCGCGCGACGGCGGGCTCTACCTGCCGAGCGCCTGGCCGCATTTTTCCGCAGCCGAGATCCGCGCGATGCGCGGCCTTGCCTATCCCGATCTTGCCATCCGTGTGCTGTCGCCTTTCCTCGGCGGCGAGATCGCGGCGCCGGTGTTCGAACGGCTGGTGCGCGAAGCCTATGCGACCTTCCGCCATGAGGCCGTCTGCCCGCTGGTGCAGACCGGGCCGAACAGCTTCGTGCTCGAGCTTTTCCACGGCCCGACGCTCGCGTTCAAGGACGTGGCGATGCAGCTTCTTGCCCGGCTGATGGACCATGTGCTGGCCGAGCGCGACCAGCGCGCCACCATTGTCGGTGCCACCTCCGGCGACACCGGAGGGGCCGCCATCGATGCCTTTGCCGGGCGCAACCGCACCGACATCTTCGTGCTTTTCCCGCACGGCCGCGTCTCGCCGGTACAGCAGCGGCAGATGACGACCTCGACGGCCGCAAACGTCCACGCCTTGGCGATCGAAGGCAATTTCGACGACTGCCAGGGCCTGGTGAAGGACATGTTCAACGACCACGGTTTTCGCGACCGGGTATCGCTGTCCGGCGTCAACTCGATCAACTGGGCCCGCATCATGGCCCAGATCGTCTATTATTTCTCCTCCGCGCTGTCGCTCGGCGCGCCCGACAGGCCGGTTTCCTTCACCGTGCCGACCGGCAATTTCGGCGACATCTTCGCCGGCTACGCCGCCAAGAAGATGGGGCTGCCGATCGAACGGCTGATCATCGCCACCAACGACAACGATATTCTGGCGCGCACGCTGGCGACCGGCGAATACCGCACGAAGGGGGTCTTTTCGACCACGTCGCCCTCTATGGACATCCAGGTGTCTTCGAACTTCGAACGCTTGCTGTTCGAGGGGTCCGGCCGCGATGCCTCGACCGTGCGGCGCTACATGGACGGGCTCAAGCAGTCCGGCGCCTTCACCATCGAGGCCGGCGAAATCGCCAGGATCCGCTCCGAATTCGACGCCGGCCGCGCCACCATGGACGAGGTCGCCGCCACCATCCGCACCACACTTGCGGCGAGCGGCTATCTGCTCGACCCGCATACGGCCGCAGCCGTGCATGTGGCCGCCGGCAAGGCTACGGGTGAGGTGCCGATGGTGGTGCTGGGCACTGCACACCCGGCAAAGTTTCCGGCCGCCGTCGAAGCCGCCAGCGGCGTGTCGCCTGCCCTGCCTGCATGGCTAGGCGGGTTGATGAGCGCCGAGGAAAAATACACGGTACTTCCATCCGACCTGAAAATGGTGGAAGATTATCTCGGCCGCCACACGCGGGCGGCGCGTTAGGGAGTAATTGCCATATGGGTGTTGAGGTAAGCCGTCTGTCGAACGGCCTGACAGTCGCCACCGAAACCCTTCCAAGCCTCGAATCTGTTGCCCTTGGCGCCTGGGTCAAGTCGGGCGCACGCAACGAGCGTGACGAAGAGCACGGAATGGCGCACTTGCTCGAGCACATGGCTTTCAAGGGCACCAGGCGGCGAAGCGCCTTCGAGATCGCCTCGGAGATCGAGGACGTCGGCGGCGAGATCAATGCCGCCACCAGTGTCGAGACGACCTCCTATTATGCAAGGGTTCTGAGCGACGATGTGCCGCTGGCGGTCGATATCCTTTCCGACATCCTGCAGGAATCCGAATTCGATCCGCAGGAGCTGGAGCGAGAGCAGCATGTGATTCTGCAGGAGATCGGCGCCGCGCACGATACGCCCGACGATGTCGTTTTCGATCACTTTACCGAGACCGCCTTCCGCCACCAGACTATCGGCCGCTCGATTCTCGGCACGCCGGAAACTGTCAAATCCTTCACTTCGAAGCAGCTGCACGACTTCATCGAACGGCAGTACGGCGCCGAGAACATGGTGATGGTGGCGGCCGGCGATATCAAGCACGACGACTTCGTGCGCGAGGTCGAAAAGCGTCTCGGCAGCTTCCGCGGCAAGGCCGACGGCACCATCCCGCAATATGCGCAATATGTCGGCGGCGATTTTCGCGAAGACCGTGACCTGATGGACGCGCAGATCGTGCTGGGTTTCGAGGGCCGCGCCTATCACGTCCGCGATTTCTATGCCTCTCAGGTCCTTTCGATGATCCTGGGCGGCGGCATGTCGTCGCGACTTTTCCAGGAAGTGCGCGAAAAACGCGGCCTGTGCTATTCGGTCTATGCCTTCCATTGGGGTTTTTCCGACACCGGCGTCTTCGGGGTCCATGCGGCGACCGGACAAAGCGATATTGCCGAGCTGGTGCCTGTGATTATCGATGAGCTGCAAAAGGCCGGTGAAAACATCCTGCAGGAGGAGCTCGACCGGGCGCGTGCCCAATACCGCGCCGGGCTGATCATGTCGGCCGAGAGCCCGGCCAGTCGCGCCTCGCAGATCGCCAGGCAGTTGCTTCTGTTCGGCAGGCCAATCGCCAAGGAAGAGCTGATGGAGCGGCTGTCGGCATTGACTGTCGAGCGGCTGACGGATCTGTCGTCTCGGCTTTTTTCGACCAAGCCGACGCTTACAGCCGTCGGGCCGGTGGGTACGCTCGCGCCCTATGAAGCGATCCTCGATTCGCTTTCGGGCACGCAGACCACTGCCCGCAAGCTCGCCGTCTAAGCCTATTCGAGCGTCGTGTTCGCGCTCCCTTTCTTTCGCCGCGACCTGCCGGCACTGAAGGGCGACCTTGTCACGCTGCGCGTACCGCTGACCAACGACTATCGCGAGTGGTCGGTGCTGCGCGGCGAAAGCCGCGCCTTTCTTGAGCCGTGGGAACCGCGATGGACCCCTGACGAGCTCGACCGCACGGCGTGGCGGCATCGTATCGGCCGCTACCGCGAGGACTACGCGCAGGGGACGGCGATCGCCTTCTTCATCTTCGAGAAAAGCAGCGGCAAGCTGGCCGGCGGTATCACCCTCGGCAATATCCGCCACGGGGTCGCCCAAAGCGGCCATATCGGCTACTGGATCGGCGAGCGCTTCAGCGGACGCGGCCTGATGACTGATGCCGTCAAGGTGGTGACGCGTTTCGCCTTCGAAACGCTGCGGTTGCACCGGATCGAAGCTGCCTGTATCCCCGATAACGCCCGGTCGATCCGCGTGCTTGAAAAAGCCGGATTCCGGCGCGAAGGACTGCTACGATCCTATCTGAGGATCAACGGCATCTGGCAGGATCATTACCTATACGCCCGAATCGCGGACGATCCGCCGGGCGTTGGAACAAAGGACTGATTTTTGACGAATTTTCTGCGCAACGGGTCGCTGCTTGCCTTTATGCTGGCGGCAATCGTCACGCTCTGCGCGGCATCCTCGGCGTTTGCGGTCGAACCGATCAAGATTGCCCGCGACGACGTGGCGCTCGACCTTTCGGGCGCCGTCGAAATCTACCGCAACCAAGGCGAGAATTTCCAGGTCTCGACGGCGCCCGGCCCGGACGGCATCGTGCGGCGCATCGAGGTCGAGGCCAATGACGCACGCTCGACCGGCGACTGGGCGGTGTTCGCGCTCGCTAACACCACCGACCAGCAGCTCGACAGGCTGATTGTCGCACCGCATTTCCGGCTGGTGAATTCCGGCCTGTTCTGGCCGGATCTCGGCTCGACCCGTATCGCCGCGATCACGCCCAGCGAAGGCTTTGCGCTCGACCGCCAGACCAGCCCCGACGCCGACGTGTTCCGGGTCACGTTGAACCCCGGAACGGTGATTACCTTCATCGCCGAGCTCGCCTCGCCCAAGCTGCCGCAGGTCTATCTGTGGGACCCTGAATCCTACAAGGACTCGGTCAATTCCTACACGCTGTTTCGTGGCATCGTCATCGGCATCGCCGGCCTGCTGGCGCTGTTCCTGACCATTCTTTTCGTCGTCAAGGGGACCTCGATGTTCCCGGCAACGGCGGCCCTAGCCTGGGCGGTGCTTGCCTATATCTGCGTCGATTTTGGCTTTCTCAACAAGATCATAGAAATCTCACCGGGCAATGAGCAGATGTGGCGCGCCGGAACGGAGGTGGCGCTTGCGGCGACCTTCGTGGTGTTCCTGTTTGCCTATCTCAACCTCAACCGGTGGCACGGCCATTTCAGCTACGGCGCACTGGTCTGGATTCTCGGGCTGGTGCTGATCGCCGGTGTCGCCATCATCGATCCGGCGGTTGCCGCCGGCATTGCCAGGCTGTCCTTCGCCGCTACCGCGCTGACCGGGCTCGGCCTGATCATCTTCCTCGGTATCCGCGGTTACGACCGCGCCATCATGCTGGTGCCCAGTTGGGTGATGGTTCTGCTGTGGCTATGTGGATCGTGGATGGCGATCACCGGCATGCTGGACAACGATATCGCCCAGCCGGCGCTGGGCGGCGGGCTGATCCTCATCATCCTGCTGATCGGCTTCACCGTGATGCAGCACGCTTTTGCCGGCGGCGCCCTGCATCAGGGCCTGTTCTCCGATCTCGAGCGCCAGGCGCTGGCGGTTGCCGGATCGGGCGATACTGTGTGGGACTGGGACGTGCTGCGCGACCGTGTCGTCACTCGTCCCGACGTCAGCATCCAGCTCGGTCTTGCGCCCAACAGCCTCGGCGGTCCCGCCCGCAACTGGCTGCCGGTGCTGCATGCCGACGACCGCGACACGTTTCGTACGACGCTCGACGTAGTGCTCGAGCACCGGCGCGGCCGGGTGTCACAAAACTTCCGCCTGCGCGGCGCTGACGGGCACTATCACTGGTTTTCGCTGCGCGCCCGGCCGGTGATCGGCTCGGACGGCGAGGTCATCCGCTGCGTCGGCACCATGGTCGACGTGACGGAGCAGAAGAAATCCGAGGAACGGCTGCTGCACGACGCCGTGCACGACAATCTGACGGGCTTGCCCAACCGCGAGCTGTTCATGAACCGGTTGGAGGCGATCATTTCGATCGCCCGCACCGAAGAGAAGGTGCGCCCGACTGTCTTCGTCATCGACATCGACCGCTTCAAGCAGGTCAATGACGGGCTCGGCATCTCGGCCGGCGACACCATCCTTTTGACCATCGCGCGGCGGCTGCACCGGCTGCTCAAGCCGAAGGATTCGCTGTCGCGCTTTGCCGGCGACCAGTTCGCGCTGATGCTTTTGTCGGAGCAGGATCCGGCTCGCATCGCGGCCATTGCCGATGCCATCAAGCACGCAATCAACAACCCGATCACCTTCGCCAAGCGCGAGATCGTGCTGACCGCCTCGATCGGGCTGATCACCTGGACGTCAACGCAGACCTCGGCCGAGGACATGGTCAAGGATGCCGAGCTTGCCATGCATCAAGCCAAGCGCTTCGGCGGCGACAGGATCGAGCCTTTCCGGCCCGCCTTCCGCACGGTCGGCACCGACCGGCTGCAGTTCGAGTCCGACCTGCGCCGCGCCATCGAGCGACGCGAATTCACGCTTGCCTATCAGCCGATCGTGCGGCTGGAGGACGGCAGCGTTGCCGGCTTCGAAGCCTTGCTGCGCTGGGACCATCCGCGGCGCGGCATGATCCCGCCGGCGGATTTCATTCCGGTTGCCGAAAACTGCGGCCTGATCGTGCAGCTTGGGCTGTTCGCCATGCAGCAGGCTGCCGAAGACCTGGCGGGATGGCAAAAGCAGATCGGCGATGCGCCGCTGTCGGTCTCGGTCAATCTGTCCAGCCGCCAGCTCATCCGCCGCGACCTGGTCAGCGACGTCCGCTCGGTGATCGCGCGGGCCAATCTGAAACCGCGCTGCTTCAGGCTCGAACTCACCGAATCGCTGGTGATGGACAATCCGGAGCAGACCGCTCATGTGCTGACCAAGCTAAAGCAGCTTGGCATCGGCCTGTCGCTGGACGATTTCGGCACCGGCTATTCATCGCTGGCCTATCTGACGCGCTTTCCGTTCGACACCATCAAGATCGACAAGAGCTTCGTCGACGACGCGACGCCGAAACGCGCGGTGCTGCTCAAATCCATGGTCAACATGGCGCATGAACTCGGCCTGTCGGTTGTCGCCGAAGGCATTTCGGACGAGAGCGATGCGCTGGAGTTGCGGCAGATGGGCTGCGAATACGTGCAGAGCTTCATGTTCGGCGCGCCGATGCCGGGCGACCAGGTGCTGAAGACGCTGAAGGAACAGTACCCGCTCACTCAAGCGTGACAACTTTCGGGACGTGATGAGGCTCAGGCGTGACCGGCAGCCAAGCTGAGATGCGCGAGATCGATGCCGATCGAGGCAAGAATCCGGTCGTATTTGCGGTCGATGTCGGCGTCGAACAGAAGCTCGGCACTTGCCGGGCAAGTCAGCCAGCCATTCTCGACGATCTCGTTTTCAAGCTGGCCCGCACCCCAGCCGGCATAACCGAGCGCCATCAGCGCCCGCCGGGGTCCGCGGCCGGAGGAGATGGCGCGCAATATGTCGACGGTCGCGGTCAGGCAGACGTCGTCGGACACGGCGAGCGAGGATTCCACCCGGTAGTCGCCCGAATGCAGGACGAAGCCGCGGCTGCGATCCACCGGTCCGCCATTGCGCACGACGAAGTCGCGCGCCGGCGGTGGCAGGCGGATCGCCTCCATCTCATTCATGATGCCAAGTTGTACGAGCAGGTCCGGAAACAGCATCTGCTGCGTCTGGTTGATGATCAGCCCCATCGCGCCTTCGTCGCTGTGCGCGCAAATATAGATGACAGAGCGCGTGAAGCGGTCGTCCTTCATGCCGGGCATGGCAATCAGGAACTGGTCGTCGAGAAAGCCGGGTCCTGCGGCCGTCCTTTTATGGCGCAACAAATCCATGGCCACAGCGTAACGCGTTTCCGAAGCGTCGAAAAGATGGGCGGCGCCCGATTTGATCAGGCTCGTAAATCGAAGGTCACGCAAATATGATGCCGGCCGCGTCATGAAATCATTGTGCGGCCATCAACGGACGATCAAATCACCGTCATGCAAAGCTTGAAAATCCTGCTGCTTAGTGTTGCCATTGGATCGGCGACCGGCCTCCCCGCCTCAGCCTCCTCATCGGCCTGGTACAACAGCGAAGGCGGCAGGGTGCGGCTGGTAACAAGCGGCAAAGCCGACGAGGCCGGACGTCTCCAGGGCGTCCTCGACATTGCGCTGAAGCCCGGCTGGAAAACCTATTGGCGCGATCCGGGCGATGCGGGCGTGCCGCCACAGATCGACGTCTCGGCCAGCACCAACATTGCCGACGCGACGCTTTCGTTTCCGCCGCCGCAGCGCCATGACGACGGCTATGGCAAATGGGCCGGCTACGACCACCCGGTTTCGTTGCCGGTGACGTTCACGCTTGCCGCACCCGGCCAGCCGGCCGTCATCGATGCGGATATCTTCCTCGGCATTTGCGAAACCATCTGCATCCCGGTGCAGACGAGGCTGACCGTCGATCCCGGCGCCGATCCGGACAACGCCGAGGACGCGGCACTGGTCAAGGCAGGCCTTGCCACCCTGCCCGCCACGGCAACGCCCGATTTCGGCATAAACGTACTGCCGGGCGACCACGAAACGCTGATTGTCGAAGCGAGCTTTCCGGGCAGCCTCGAGGGCGCCGACTTCTTCGTTGCCGGCGAACGCGACTACATGTTCGGTGCCCCGGCGCGCAGCGAAAAGGATGGCAAGCTGATCTTTACTGTGCCGATCCTCGACAGGCCGTCGACAACGCCAACCGACGGCGGCCTGCACTATACACTGACAAGTGCCGCTGGCGCGGTCGAAGGCCTGCTGCCTTTTCCGTGATGCCAACGTCTGGACGGTTGCCGGGCGCGCCTTAGTTCGCTATCGCAAGGACACTCCCTTTCCATTCTCAAGCGAGGACCATCATGACGATCTCCGTTGGCGACAAACTGCCCGATGCGACCTTCAAGACAATGACCGCCGACGGTGCAAAGCCGATCACGACGGGCGAGATATTCTCAGGAAAGACGGTCGTGCTGTTTGGGGTTCCAGGCGCTTTCACGCCGACCTGCAGCAACAATCATCTGCCCGGCTATCTGGATAATTACGACGCCATCCTGGCGCGCGGCGTCGACACTATCGCCGTTGTCTCGGTCAACGATGTTCACGTCATGGGGGCTTGGGCCCGCTTCAGCGGCGGTGAAGGCAAAATCCTTTATCTTGCCGATGGCAATGGCGATTTCGCCAAATCGGTCGGCCTCGACGCCGACCTCTCCAGCGGCGGCATGGGGCTGCGCTCGAAGCGTTTTTCGATGATCGTCGACGACGGCAAGGTCACCGCGCTCAATGTCGAGACAAAGCCCGGCGTCGACGAATCCGGTGCGGCTCACATTCTCGGACAGCTTTCCGTCTTGGCGACAGCCTAGGCCAGGGACGGCAAAGGGCGCCTTCGAGCGCTCAGCGTCCAAAGGACGCTGACTTTTGCATCGGCGCATGATCCTTGCGAAAGCCGACCCGGTTTTCGGGGCCATGCGTCGGCGCTTCGGAACTGCTTGCTTTTGGGGACCTCGATTATGTCTGACATCGTCTGGCGCAGCGTCGCGATCGGTATCGGCGCAACCGCGCTTATGGATGTGTGGGCGATTTTCCTGAACAAGGCCTTTGCCCAACCGCGACCGAACTGGGGGCTGGTCGGCCGCTGGGTCTGGCATCTCAGGGAAGGCAAGGTCTTCCATGACGACATTGGCGAGGCCTCGCCCTACGCGCATGAATCGGCGCTTGGCTGGGCCTTTCATTACGCTGTCGGCATCGTCTACGGCATCATTCTGGTCGTGCTGGCCGGAACGGCCTGGCTCACCGCGCCGACCTTCCTGCCGGCCTTTATCCTCGGCATGGTCACCGTCGGCGCCGGTTGGTTCCTGCTGGCGCCCGGCATGGGTGCCGGCTGGGCCGCTTCGAAGCGCCCCAATCCGATGCAGGTCCGCGCCCTCAATCTTGTGTCGCACACGGTGTTCGCAATCGGACTGTTCGGCACCGCCCTGCTGATCCGCTGACACGCCAGTTCGACCGAATTCAATAACTCTGGGTCGAGCGCCGAACCTTCTTGGCCGCTGATTGCTTGGATTGGGTGCCTTCCTTCGGCAGCACGGACGCGAGCACGGGTTTCGCCGACTTCGTCTTGAATGGCGCCATGCCGAGCCGCGCCAATTCGTCGGCGCGCTCGTTCTCGGGATGGCCGGCATGGCCCTTGACCCAATGCCAGGTGACCTGATGGCGGTTACGCGCGGCGTCGAGCTGCTGCCACAGCTCGGCATTCTTCACCGGCTGCCTGGCCGCCGTCTTCCAGCCGTTGCGCTTCCAGCCGTCGATCCAGCTGAAAATGCCGTCCTTGACATAGTTGCTGTCGGTATAAAGATCGACGGCACAGGGCTCCTTGAGCGCATTAAGCGCCGAGATGGCGGCCAACAACTCCATGCGGTTGTTGGTGGTCAGAGCCTCGCCACCATGGAGCTCCTTGATGGCGCCGTTGAAGCGCAGGATTGCGCCCCAGCCGCCAGGCCCGGGATTGCCCGAACAAGCACCATCGGTGAAGATTTCAACGCGCTTGGTCATGTCAGTCCATATTCAGATGGAGAGTTGATCGCCCGGTGGAAGCGCATCCGGCGGATATACTCGGTCGGGTCGCGTTTCATCACCAGCCCGCCGTCCGGAACCGTCAGCCAGTCGTAGAGTCGGGTCAGCATGAAGCGCAGCGCCGAGCCGCGCGCCAGCATCGGCAGCGCAGCTTTCTCGTCACTGCTCAACGGCCGCACGCTCTGGTAGCCGGCAAGCAGCGCCGTGCCCTTGGTCAGATTGAAGGAAAAATCCTTCTCGAAGCACCAGGCGTTGAGGCACGTGGCAACGTCATAGGCGTAGAGGTCGTTGCAGGCGAAATAGAAGTCGATCAGCCCGGACAGCTTCTCGCCGAGGAAGAACACATTGTCCGGGAAAAGATCGGCATGGATGATGCCCTGCGGCAGACCGTTCGGCCAGTTTCGCTCGAAATCGGCGAAATCGGCATCGACCTCGGCCGCCAGTCCCGGCTCGACCTCATCGGCGCGGGCGCGGGCGGCATTCCACAGCTTGCGCCAGCCATCGATGGCAAGGGCGTTGGGGCGGGTCATCGGAAAATCCGCGCCGGCGAGATGCAGTGCCGCCAGCGCCTTGCCGACCTCGCCGCAATGCGCAGCCGTCGGCCGCCGCAGCGACAGGCCTTCGAGAAAGGTGATGATGACCGCCGGCCGGCCGGCAAGTGTTCCGATCACACCGCCATCATGTGCGGTGACCGGGAGCGGGCACGAAATGCCCTTTCTGGCGAGGTGGGCCATGAGGCCGAGAAAGAACGGCAGGTCAGCCTTGTCGACGCGCTTCTCGTAAAGCGTCAGGATGTAGGAGCCGCTGCTGGTGTGCAGTAAAAAATTCGAGTTTTCGGTGCCTTCGGCGATGCCCTTGTAGGACAAGAGATCGCCGACCGGATAGTTGCTGAGGAACGCGCCGAGCTCGCCCTCATTGACGTCGGTGTAGACCGCCATCGTTGCTACGCAGCCCCGTTTACGAAGGCCATGTCGGCTGCCGTCAGTTCGACATCGCGCAACACCCGCATCACCGGAAAGTCCTCCGTCTCCGTCGCCGTCACGGCCAGCTCGATGGTCACGTCGAAGCGCTGCCTGAACGCATCGACGATCTCGTCGACGATGATCTCCGGCGCCGAGGCGCCCGCCGACAGGCCGAGCGTCGAGATGCCGGCAATGTCATTCCACGGAATTTCGGAGGCGCGCTGCACGAGAAGCGACATCGAGGCGCCGGCGCGCTCGGCCACTTCGACCAGGCGTCGCGAGTTGGAGGAGTTAGGTGCGCCGACAACCAGGAAGAGATCGGCGCCGGCCGCTGTTTCCTTGACTGCTTCCTGGCGATTGGTGGTGGCATAACAGATCGATTCCGCCGCCGGCGCGTGCAGCTCGGGAAAACGTTGCTGCAGCGCGCGGATGATACCGGCGGTGTCCTCGACTGACAGCGTCGTCTGGGTCACGAAGCCGAGCGCTTGCGGGTCTGCAGGCACGAAGCTTGCGGCGTCGGCTTCGGTCTCGATCAGAGTGACCGCGCCGTCCGGCAACTGGCCCATTGTGCCGATCACCTCCGGATGCCCGGCATGGCCGATCAAAAGCACGTGGCGGCCAAGCCGCTGATGGCGCATTGCCTGCTTGTGGACTTTCGAGACCAGCGGGCAAGTCGCGTCGAGATAGAATAGGTTGCGGGACCGGGCGTCGGCCGGTACCGATTTCGGAACGCCATGCGCCGAAAAGACGACCGGGCTCTGGCGATGCTCGGGCGGGATCTCGGAGAGCTCCTCGATGAACACCGCGCCGAGGCTTTGCAGCCCTTCGACGACGTAGCGGTTGTGCACGATCTCGTGGCGGACATAAACCGGCGCGCCGTATTTCTTCAGCGCCAGGACGACGATCTGGATGGCACGGTCAACGCCCGCACAGAAACCGCGCGGCTGGCAGAGCCGGATGGTCAGCGGTGGCTTTGTATGAAGCATGATTGCATCTTACGCTGATTGTAGGCCGGTTGATCGGACTATGACTTCAGAGCTCAAGGCGCGAAATGAGGTGTGCGGCCCTGCCCTGTCAAGGGTAGTGGCGGCGATCATTGGTCTTTCGCCGGGCGGCGGAGCCAGGAGATCAGGACGCCGGCAAGGGCGGCGGCAAGGCCGTACCAGGTTATCGCATATTGCAGATGGCTGTTCGGCAGGTCGATGACGGTGACACCGCCAACCGGCAGCCCGCCGGGGTTGGCCGTGGCGTTCGCATCGATGAAGATCGGCACCAGCGCAGCTCCTGCCGGCAAGCCGGCGCTCGAGGCCATCGCGTCACGATCTTTCCAGTAGAAGATGTTCTTCTGCGGATCATTGTCGGGAAGCATCGTCGAGGGCTTGGCCGGCAGTGGGTTGCGGGCGAGCCCCGTCACTGTCACTTCGCCCGTTACCTGCCCCTGCGGCCGCTTGGCTGGGTCCTTGAAATCGTAAGGCACGAAGCCGCGGTTGATCAGTACGAAACGGCCATCGTCGAGCTGCAGCGGCGTGAAGACATCGAAACCGGACTGGCCTTCCCAGGTGGCGAGGAAATGCCGCTCGCCTTGATGCAGGAAAGTGCCGGTCACCGTTGCCGGCGTGTAGTCCACGTCGCCGGTGGCAGCAAACCGCTTTTCGACCTCGGCCAATGGCACAGGCGCCGAATGCGTCCGCTGGTCTATCGTCTGGAGAAGGCCCTCTTTCCAGTGCAGGCGCTGAACCTGCCAGGTGCCGAGCGCCAGCAGTATCAAAAACACGACGATACCCAGGCCGAGCGCCAATGCGCGCTTCGGCCGCGACCGGCCGGCCACCAAACCTGATGCCTCGCTCATTCGCCGCGGTCCAGCCGGCCCTCGGCCGCCTTGTTGCGGTATTGCAGCGTCAGCAGCACGCCCTTGATCAGCCGGAGCGCCGCCAGGCAAAGCACCAGCGTCAGCGGAATCCACAGCAGCAGATGCAGCCAGAGCGGCGGATTGAGCGTCACCTCCATCCACAGCGCCAGGCCGACGACGATGAAGCCGATGATCAGGATAACGAACACCGCCGGCCCGTCGCCGGCATCGGCGAAGGAATAATCGAGGCCGCAATTGGTGCAGCGATTGCCGACCGTGAGGAACCCAGAGAACAGTCTGCCCTCGCCACAGCGGGGGCAGCGGCCATGCAGGCCGGCCGAGATCGGATCGATTGGTGGCCAGATCGCCTTGTCGTCGCTCATGAGGTCATCCTAGGAGCATTTGCCGCAAAAGATAAGGCGGCCACGTCGCCGCAGCCGCCTTGTCGATTTCCTCAGGTCGATCTCAGTGCGGTTCGATCATCGCGCCGTTCGATGCCCAGACGTAGATCGAGGCAAACAGGAACAGCCACACCACGTCGACGAAGTGCCAGTACCAGGCGGCGGCCTCAAAGCCGAAATGCTGCTTGGGCGTGAAGTCGCCCTTCATGGCGCGGATCAGGCAGACCAGCAGGAAGATCGTGCCGATGATGACATGGAAACCATGGAAGCCGGTCGCCATGAAGAAGGTGGCGCCGTAGATTGAATCCCTGAAGCCGAACGGCGCGTGCATGTACTCGTAGGCCTGCACCATGGTGAACAGCATGCCGAGGCCGACGGTCAGCACCAAGCCGTTGATCAGGCCCTTGCGGTCGCCGTGGATGAGCGAGTGGTGCGCCCAGGTCACCGTGGTGCCCGACAGAAGCAGGATGACGGTGTTGTAGAGCGGCAGATGGAAGGGGTCGAGAACTTCGAGGCCCTTGGGTGGCCAGACGCCGCCGGTGAAGGCGGTACGGGCGTATTGATGGACCTCGCCCGGAAACAGGCTGGCGTCGAAGAAGGCCCAGAACCAGGCGACGAAGAACATCACCTCTGAGGCGATGAACATGATCATGCCGTAGCGCAGATGCAGCGACACGACACGGGTGTGGTGTCCCTCATGCGCTTCCTTGATCGTATCCGACCACCAGGCGAACATCGTGTAGATGACGATCAGCAGGCCGATGAAGAACAGCCATGGGTTGGCGATGTTGAAACCGAAGATCGGGAAATCGCCGCCCTTGAGATATTGCATGTAACAGACGCCGCCGAGCGCGGTTACCAGCGCCCCGACGGAGCCCAGGAAAGGCCACGGGCTCGGGTCGACGAGGTGGTAGTCATGTTGTGGTTTTGCGTGTGCGTCTGCCATATCAACCCCCGAGGCTTGCTTCGGTATCTGAAATCTTGTTGCGGCGGCCGTCGGCCGGCACCGATGATGCGACCGGCTTGGTCTTGTCGACCGGGAACATCGTGTAGGACAGGGTAATCGTCCTCAAATCCTTCAACTCCGGCGCGTTGACGATGTCGGGATCGACATAGAAGACGACCGGCATGTCCAGTGTCTCGCCCGGCTTCAGCGTCGTGTCGGTGAAGCAGAAACACTCGACCTTGTTGAAGTAAGGTCCGGCCAGTTCAGGCTGCACGTTGAAGGTGGCGCGTCCGGTGATGGGCCGGCTGAATTTGTTGGTCGCGCTGAAATGCGCCTCGGCGGTCTCGCCGATCTTGATGGTGATCGAGCGGGCGACCGGCTGGAATTGCCAGGGAACGCCGACGGTGTTGGCATCGAAGCGGATGGTGATGTCGCGGTCGAGTACCCGATCGGCATATTGCTGGGTCGCTCGTTTGACGGTGCCGCCGTAGCCTGTCGCCTGGCAGAACATCGCATAGAGCGGCACCGCGGCGTAGGCCATGCCGATCATGCCGCCGAAGAACGCGATGCAGACGCCAGCGACGACGCGGTTCGTATTTTTCTTCGTAGGATCGGTGACTGTTTGCCTGGTCATCGTCAGCTCACATCGAGCCGGGGAAACTGTGACCAAATTTCACGATGGTCGCGACGTAGAATATGACGACCAGCGCCGCCAGCGCGAAACCGATTGCGGCCGAGCGATTGCGGCGGGCCTTCTGCTGACGTTCGGTCAGCGTGACCAGTTCAAGCTTTTTTTCGGTCATGCTCATGCTCCACCGATAGTCAGCGCGCGCGCGACGACGCAATCGCCAAGGTAGGCGGCAAAGATGGCGAAGAGATAGAGCAGCGAATAGCCGAACAAGGCCTTGGCCGGCTTCATCGCCCGGTCGTCATCGGCCATTTGCAGCACCTTCCACGCATACCAGACAAAGCCGGCGCCGAGCAGCAACGCAACGACGCCATAGGCTGGCGTGGTGAAGCCGAGAATCCATGGCAGCACGCCAACCGGTGCGAGGACCAGCGCATAGGCAAAGATCTGGCGCCTGGTCGAGGCCTGGCCGGCGACATTCGGCATCATCGGAATGCCTGCCTTCGCATAGTCCTCCGACTTGAACAGCGCGAGCGCCCAGAAATGCGGCGGCGTCCACAGGAAAATGATCAGGAACAGCACCAAGCTTTCGAGGCTGGCCGATCCGGTTACCGCCGCCCAGCCGATGACCGGCGGAATGGCACCGGCAGCGCCGCCGATGACGATGTTCTGCGGCGTCCAGCGCTTCAGCCACATCGTGTAGATGACGGCATAGAAAAAGATGGTGAAGGCCAGAAGCGATGCGGCCAACCAGTTGACCAGCACGCCGAGCGTCATCACCGACAGAACCGACAGCACCAACCCGAAACTCAATGCCTCGCCTGGCCGGATGCGGCCGGCCGGCACGGGACGGCCGGCGGTGCGCGTCATCACCGCATCGATGTCTGCGTCGTACCACATGTTGAGCGCACCGGACGCGCCAGCACCAATGGCAATAGCCAGGATCGCGATCACCGCCAGCAGCGGATTGATGGTCACCGGGGCGGCGACCATGCCGACAAACGCGGTGAACACTACCAGCGACATGACGCGCGGCTTCAGCAGGGCGAAGAAATCGCCCGCCGTCGCTTCCGACATGCGGAAGCCCGGCTCGTCAATCAGTCTGTCTTCGGCAAGGGCCATGCGTACTTAAAGTCCATCATTCCGTTGGCCAAAACCGCCGGCGGGCCGGCGGTTCCGTATTAAAGGAGGCAACCACCTACTTGATCTTCGGCAACTGTTCCCACTGGTGGAACGGCGGCGGCGAAGGCAGCTGCCATTCCAGCGTGGTCGCACCCTCGCCCCAGGGATTGGCGCCGGCGACCCGCTTCTTCTGGAACGCCTCGAAGACGCCGAACAGGAAGATGACGACGCCGACAGCCGAGATGTACGAACCGTAGGACGACACCATATTCCAGCCGGCGAAGGCATCGGGATAGTCGATATAACGACGCGGCATTCCGGAAAGGCCGAGGAAGTGCTGCGGGAAAAACACCAGGTTGACGCCGACGAAAGTGACCCAGAAGTGGGTGTTCGCGATCACCGGCGAGTACATGTAGCCGGTCATTTTCGGGAACCAGTAGTACCAGCCGGCGAAGATGGCGAAGACCGCGCCCAGCGACAGCACGTAGTGGAAGTGAGCGACCACGAAATAGGTGTCGTGCAGCGGGCGGTCGAGGCCGGCATTGGCCAGCTGCACGCCGGTGACGCCGCCGACAGTGAACAGGAAGATGAAGCCGATCGCCCACAGCATTGGGGTCTTGAGCGAAATCGACCCGCCCCACATAGTGGCGATCCACGAGAAGATCTTCACACCCGTCGGCACCGCGATGACCATGGTGGCAAAGACGAAATAGCGCTGAGTGTCGAGCGACAGGCCCGTCGTGTACATGTGGTGGGCCCAGACGATGAAGCCCACCGCGCCGATGGCAACCATCGCATAGGCCATGCCGAGATAGCCGAATATCGGCTTCCTCGAAAAGGTCGAGATGATATGGCTGATGATGCCGAAACCCGGCAGGATCAGAATGTAGACCTCCGGATGGCCGAAGAACCAGAACAGGTGCTGGAACAGGATCGGATCGCCGCCGCCGTCCGGAGCGAAGAAGGTGGTGCCGAAGTTGCGGTCGGTCAAAAGCATGGTGATGCCGCCGGCCAGCACCGGAAGCGACAGAAGCAGCAGGAAGGCGGTGATCAGCACCGACCAGGCGAACAGCGGCATCTTGTGCATGGTCATGCCGGGCGCGCGCATGTTGAAGATGGTGGTGATGAAGTTGATGGCGCCAAGAATCGAGGAAGCGCCGGCGATGTGGATCGACAGGATCGCCAGATCCATGGCCGGTCCAGGCTGGCCCGATGTCGATAGCGGCGGATAAAGCGTCCAGCCGCCGCCGACGCCGTAGGCGCCGGGCGCACTCGGGACGAAGGCCGAGAAAATCAGCAGGATGAAAGCCGGCGGCAGCAGCCAGAACGACACGTTGTTCATGCGCGGGAAGGCCATGTCCGGCGCGCCGATCATGATCGGCACCATCCAGTTGGCAAAGCCGCCGATCAGCGCCGGCATCACCATGAAGAAGATCATGATCAGCGCATGCGCGGTGGTGAAAGCATTGTACATGCTCTTGCCGCCGTCGATGGCGGCGTCGCCGTTCATGCCGTAGACCATCTGCGCCAGGCCAGTGAAGATCTGGATGCCCGGCTCCTGCAATTCCATGCGCATGACGACCGACAAGGCGGCACCGATGCAGCCCGCCATGATCGCGAAGATCAGATAAAGCGTACCGATGTCCTTGTGGTTGGTCGAATACACCCAACGGACCCAGCCATGATACGGCTTGTGGTCGTGGTCGTCGTGAGCTGCAGCGTCTGCCATGGTCGGCTCCGTTCCCTGGATCTTTTCTGGTCGCGGCATCAGTTGCCGGCGGCCGCTACCTTGTTCGTGCCATCGACCTCGGCCATCAGCGCCTTGTTGGCGCCGGGAAGGTCGGTCTTGGCTGCCGCCAGCCAGGTCTTGTATTGCGCATCGGAGACGACGCGAATGGCGATCGGCATAAAGGCGTGGTCCTTGCCGCAGAGTTCCGAGCACTGGCCGTAATAGAGGCCTTCCTTGTCGGCCTTGAACCAAACCTCGTTGATGCGGCCCGGAACCGCGTCGGTCTTGATGCCGAAGGACGGCATGGCAAAGGCGTGAATGACGTCGGTCGCCGTCACCAGCACGCGGGTCATGGTGCTGACCGGCACCACCATCTCATTGTCGACGGCGAGCAGGCGCGGATACGCGGCGCGATCTTCCTTGCCGGCAGCAGCCCTGTCGCCATCCTGAAGGATCGCGGAATTGAAGGAAAGCGTGTTGTCGACCTGGTATTCGTAGTCCCAGTTCCACTGATTGCCGGTCGCCTTGACGGTCAGCTTGGCTTCTTCCGGTGGCGTGTACTGCGCGGTCAGCAGCTGGAACGAGGGAATGGCCAGACAGAGCAGGATGACGACGGGACCGACAGTCCAGATGACCTCGATCAGCGTATTGTGGCTGGTGCGCGACGGGGTCGGGTTGACGCTCGCCCGGAATCTCAAAATGCAGTAGGCGATCAGAAAAAGCACCAAGGCGGTGATCACAATGATGAACGCGAACGAGTAGTTCCCGAACCACTCGATCTGCCTCATAATGTCGGTCGCCGGAGGCTGAAAACTGGTTTCCCAAGGTTGGGGCTGGGCTGCATGAGCGGATGCAGCGGCAAACAACGTGGCGGCGGCACTAGCTACGATTTTGGCGGTTGCCAGGAATTTTCTCATCGCCCTCGTCATCTCCCAGTTCCTCGCGACCGGACCGCAAGAATGTCGAACAATGCCGGGACGGGAATCCCGGACAATTCAAGGCTGGTTCAAACCATACTCTATTTGCCTCCGCAAGAAAGGAGCGCCGGAACCCGTGCGGCATTTTTGCGCGCAAGCGCGGCTCCGGCTTCGTGCGGTGACCGCTCGCCGCGAATCACCGAACCGGCATCCGGGTGGAATGAGCCGCGCGGCGCGCGGAGCCGTCGCAATTAGGGCGAAATTCGCACTGAAAAGCGCATTGTCGCCTGTGTCGGGGCAGATCGCCGGGGTCTCGTCCTTTACTTGGGTTTAGTGCGGCTTAAAGTGCCGTGATTCGCAATGGAGCCGTCATGAACCCTTGGCTTTCGAGAACCTTGGCGAAGGTCATCCTTGTTGCCGCCGCAATAGCCTTGCCCTGCGCCGGCCTGGCCAATGCCGCGCAGCCAAGCGGCACGGTGAAGTCGACGCATGGCGCTTGGTCGATCATCTGCGATACGCCGGCCGGTGCTACGTCCGAACAATGCGTGATGATGCAGAACGTCGTCGCCGAGGACCGTCCGGAAATGGGTCTTTCCGTCGTCGTGCTGCGCACAGCCGACAACAAGGCCGAAATCCTGCGTGTGCTGGCGCCGCTCGGCGTGCTGTTGCCCAACGGCCTCGGCCTCAATGTCGACGGCAAGGACATCGGCCGCGCCTACTTCGTGCGCTGTTTCCAGGACGGCTGCTATGCCGAGGTCATCCTGGAAAAGCCGCTGCTCGACACGCTGAAGACCGGAACGTCGGCGACCTTCATCGTCTTCCAGACGCCGGAAGAAGGCATCGGCATTCCCGTCGACCTCAAGGGTTTCGCCGACGGCTTCGCCGCCCTGCCCTGAACGCGGTGTTGTAGCACGATCCAGTGATGTTGACCGGCCGCGGTCACGGCAAAATCTCATTTCAGATTGTCTGTGCGGGCCTTCGCGCCTACATCGTGGGAAACAATCCTCCTGCGAATGGATCTGCCATGAACAGCCTGATCGGCCAATTCGACATTTCCGACGATCGCATCAAGCAGATCGTTGCCGAGACTATTAACGGCGCCGACGACGGTGAACTGTTTCTCGAATACAGCGAGAGCGAATCGCTGATGTTCGACAATGGCAAGCTGAAGACCGCGAATTTCAACACCGACCAGGGTTTCGGCCTGCGCGCCGTCGCCGGCGAAGCCAGCGGCTACGCCCACTCCAGCGATCTCTCCGAGGCCTCGCTGCTGCGCGCCGCCGATGCCGTTTCGACGGTGAAGAGCGGCTATTCCGGCACGCTTGCCGCAGCGCCTGCCCGCACCAACCGCCATCTCTACGGCGACGGAAACCCTATCCCCTCGCCTTCCTTCGAGACCAAGGCCAAGCTGCTCCAGGAAATCGATGCATGGCTGCGGTCCGAGGATCCGCGCGTCAGGCAGGTGACGGCGTCGCTCGCCGCCTCCTGGCAGCATGTCGAGATCGTGCGCGCCGACGGCCAGATGGTGCGCGACATCCGCCCGCTGGTCAGGATCAACGTATCTGTGGTGGTCGGCGACGGCGACCGCCAGGAGAGCGGCTCCTACGGCATGGGAGGCCGCAAGGATTTTGGCGAATTCCTGGTCGAGGATAGCTGGCGGCACGCGGCCAGGGAGGCACTGCGGCAAGCGCTGGTCAATCTCGAAGCGGTTCCAGCACCTGCCGGCACTTTCGACATCGTGCTGTCGAGCGGCTGGCCGGGCGTCATGTTGCACGAGGCCGTCGGCCACGGGCTGGAAGGCGATTTCAACCGCAAGAAGACGTCGGCCTTTGCCGGCCTGCTTGGTCAGCAGGTGGCGGCGAAAGGCGTCACCGTCGTTGACGACGGCACCATACCCGAGCGGCGAGGTTCGCTGACCGTCGACGACGAAGGCACGCCTTCGGCTCATAACGTGCTGATCGACGATGGCAAGCTGGTCGGCTACATGCAGGACCGCCAGAATGCCCGGCTGATGGGCATGAAGGCCACCGGCAACGGGCGACGCCAAGGTTACGCGCACGAGCCTATGCCGCGCATGACCAACACCTACATGACAGCAGGCGACATGGAGCCGGACGAGATCATCGCCTCCGTCAAGAACGGCATCTATGCCGTGTCGTTCGGTGGCGGCCAGGTCGACATCACTTCGGGCAAGTTCGTGTTCGGCTGCACCGAAGCTTACATGATCGAGAACGGCAAGGTGACGCAACCGATCAAGGGCGCCATGCTGATCGGCAACGGGCCGGATGCCATGCATCGTGTTTCGATGATCGGCAACGACATGAAGCTCGACACCGGCATCGGCATGTGCGGCAAGGCCGGACAGGGTGTGCCGGTCGGTGTCGGCCAGCCGCATCTCAGGATGAACCAGATGACGGTCGGCGGCACCAGGGTTTGATGGCGGCTGTCACCTGGTTTATGTCTTGCGTTCGCTAAAAGGATGCGCCGCGATGCCTACCATGAAAGGGCTCACGACCACAGTCTCGGCAGACGGAAGCATCGTGCTGCCCAGCGCGATCCGAGAGCAGAAGCAATGGGCCACCGGCACATGTCTGCTGGTCGAAGATACTCCGGAGGGCGTGCTGCTGAAACCAGCGCGGGTCTTCGCCGAGACACGGCCCGAGGACGTGTTTGGATCCCTGCCCCACAAAGGCAGGCCGAAGACGTTGGAAGAGATGGAGGCGGGTGTGCTCGCCGCAGCTCGAACTGCCTAAAGCCATGAACCCGGTGTTTTCGGCAGGCGATGGTCGGGATCGATGATTTCGAGACCCGGAGCATCGTTTTCGTTCCAGCGCCACAGCGCGATGCATGTGCCGCGGGCGACATGAAGGACGGGTAGATCACGCCGTGCCGCCCGTCGGTAAGCAAGCGGACTCTCAGCTGGTGCGTCTCGGGCACAAAACCTCTATCCACGATGTCACGCCATTCGCATCGGTGAATGCCCGCCGCTACATCAAGCTGCGCCAGCGTATCGGCGTCTGTCAGGTCGGCCAGCCGGGCGCCTGACAGTTTCAATTGTGCAATCGGCGCCGGGTGCTGGACAAACCCTGATTGTACTCGGCCCGAGCCGTGGACAGTTCCCGGGCAGCGTAGATCGCCGGCGCGCCAATCGGATTCCAGCGGCCGCCGAAGCGTTCCGCGCCTTCACCAGAAAGCGGCAGATGTGCCCAGCGCGGCACAAAAGCGTGCCATAGGGTCAGCCTGGTTTCAGGCATATATGCCGGAGCGGACTGCCTCCAGATAGGCAAGCACCTTGTCCGTCTTGCCTTCGCGAACGAGATCGTAGGCGGTCTTTCCAGCCCGACCGGGGATCGGCTGATGCTTGAACCATATCGCCGCACGCTGTTCATCGCCGGCCATCTCGCCGGCCATCGCCAAGATGCGGACTATGGGACTCAATGCGGCGTCCACCTTGCGCGCGCCGGTCTTGGCGGCAAGCGTGTTGCGCGCGAGACCGGTCAGGCCCGCCAGTTCTGTCATATTGATCCCCAGCAGTTCAGCGACCCGCCTTGGCGAGAGAAACGGCGCCCGCTCCTCGCCGAAGCGCGATGCCGAAATCTCAAAGGCTTTGGTGCTCATTGCAATTTCCTAGCACATTTTGAACAACGCACGTTCAAATGCGCTTTGTTGGTGCGCATTTTCGCGCCCCATAAATGCTGCTATCGCCTTCGTCTCGGCTTCTCCAACAGCGCCACGGCCTCGACATGCGGCGACCACAGGAACTGGTCGATCGGCGTAACGCCTTTCAGGGCGTAGCCGCCATCGAGGAGGATGCGAAGATCCCGCGCCAGCGTTACCGGATTGCAGGACACTGCGGCGACGAGCGGCACGTCGGAGCGCGCGATCTGCTTCGACTGGTCCTCGGCGCCGGCGCGAGGCGGGTCGAAGACAACGCCGTCAAAGGCATTCAACTCCTTGAATGTGAGCGGCCGCCGGAACAGGTCGCGACGTTCGCCGGTCACCCGCTTCAGGCCGCTGGCGAAACGGAAGGCCCGGTCAAGCGCCGAGAGTGCTGCCGCATCGCCTTCCACCGCATGAACCTCCGATCTTGCGGCCAGGCGCAGCGCGAAGCTGCCGCAGCCGGCGAAGAGATCGGCGACCTTTTTGGCACGCGCGAGATGCTGGCCGACAATGTTGGCCATCGCTTGTTCGGCAGCCTCGGTCGCCTGCAGGAAAGCGCCCGGAGGCACTGCGACGGCGACGCCACCAAACAGGATGACCGGTTTCTTTGGTTCGATAATGATCTCGCCGTCGACCGACAGCCTGGCTAGCCCCTCGGCGATGACGAAGTTGGAGGCGACGCGGCGCTGGTTCTCGCCGAGCTTGCCGGAATCGTGAACCGCGACATCGAGGCCGGAACCGGTCACCGTCACCGCCATGTGGAACGATTTGGTCGTGGTGCAGATCAGCCCAGCAAGCATCCTCAAACGGTCGAGCGCAGCGACGATCTGCGGCAGCGAGATCGGGCATTCCTCGATCGAGATGATCTCGGATGACAGCGCGCGGACGAAGCCGAACTGCATTCCCGCCTCGCTCCGCCGGGCGGTGAAGACGACGCGGCGGCGCGTGTGCGGCGCGCACGGCACCAGCGCGCCGACTTCGCAAGCGATGCCCTTGCTCTTCAGCGCATGCACGACCTTTTCGCGCTTCCACTGGTGATAGGCTTCAGTCTCGAGATGCTGGACGGCGCAGCCGCCGCACGCGCCGAAATGCCGGCACGGCGGATCGACCCGCAGCGGCGAAGCCTCAAGCACGGATATCAAAGTGGCGCGGTCTTTTTCCCGCGCGGCGGTGACGACCTCTCCCGGCAGCGCGAATGCAATGAAAACCTCGCCGGTTTCCGTCTCGGCGATGCCGTCGCCCTGCGAGCCCAACCTTGCGATCGTGAAACGGGTGCTCATCGCTTCTGGGTCTCGACGTCCTTGATGCCGCCGAGCAGGAACTCGCGGTTGCCGTCGCCGCCCTCTATCGGCGACAGATGCAGCCCAAGCGAGCGCCAGCCGGGAATGGCATCGAGCCAGTCCTGCATCAGGCCGGCAATGCGCGCCGCATCATAGGGGTCCTTCAGCAGGCCGCCCTTGCCGATCGCCTCGCGGCCGGCCTCGAATTGCGGCTTGACCAGAAACACGGCTTTTGCGCCGTTCCTGGCCAAGGCAAGCGCCGGCGGCAGCGCCAGTTTCAGCGATATGAAGCTGACATCCGAGACGATGAAATCCGGCACACGGCCGCCGAGATGGGCGGTAGTCAGTTCGCGCGCATTCAGGCCTTCGATCACCGTCACGCGCGGATCGCCGGCAATGTCGGAGTGCATCTGGCCGTGCCCGACATCGATCGCCGTGACATGCGCCGCGCCGCGTTCGAGCAGCACCTGCGTGAAGCCGCCGGTCGAGGCACCGACATCGAGGGCTTCGCTACCGGTGGGGTCGAGGCCGAAATGGTCGAGACCAGCCTTCAGCTTCAGTGCGGCGCGCGAGACGTAACCTTGCGCCGGATCGTCAACGACGATGTTGCACTCAGGCAGAACGGTTTGGCCTGGCTTGTGGGCGACGACGCCATCGACCGTCACGGTACCGCGCTCGACCGCGTCGCGGGCACGCGAGCGGCTGGCAAACAGGCCGCGCTGGACGAGCAATTCGTCGAGCCGCTGGCGTATGCTGGCTGGCGGAAGGGAAGTCATCGGCCTTCATGGCGAATGCCAACGATGATGGCAAGGATATTGGCGATGAGACAAGGCATAGTTGGAAAAGCGGGTGAACTCATCAGCCGCTGCGCTGTTTGTCGAACCTCGCACGAGACCCGACGCAATGCTAAGAAAGAGATGCCGTTTAGCCGTCGAAACGTGGAGGAGGAACATGCTGACGGGAACCTGCCACTGCGGCGCAGCCCACTGGACCCTGGAGGGCGATCCCGGTTCGATCACTGCCTGCAATTGCACACTTTGCCGTCGTTACGGCACGCTCTGGGCTTACGACTATGTCGACGAACGCATCCGCCTTGCGGGGCCTGTGAGCGCCTATACGCGCATCGGAAGGGCTCATCCTTCGCTTGAGATTCTCTTCTGTCCAACGTGCGCTTGCGTCCTCGCCTGGCGCGGTTTGCATCCCGATGCGGCTGGGCGCTACCGCATCGCCGTCAATGTGAGGCTTGCGCCGCCCGAGGCGGTCGCCGATCTCCCGATCGACCATTTCGATGGTCTCGATACATTCGAGGATTTGCCGAGAGATGGTCGCTGTGTGCGGGATATGTGGTTCTAGTTTCTAGAGCCTTATCGGGATCATCATTTAGAAGATGGTCCGCGAAGCCCGCCGTTCGACGGCCGGCGTCAGACCTTCGTTGCTGTCGCCGGACACCTGCGGGCGCGGCCGGTCAACGGAAATGGGCGCCTTCGGCAAGATATCGCGCACGACGAATTGCGGCGCCTGTTTGTCGGTAAAGCCGCCACGATTTCGCCGATCTTGCCGGCGACGATGCCCATCACCGCCTCTTCGAGTTTGCGGTCGTAGCGCGTTTCGGCCGCGGCCGACGCGGCGAAGGTGGCCGCTAGCGCGATGCCGCCCAAAAGCGATCTCATTGGTCTTCTTTCCCCTGCCTGGGTTGCCTGCTAGCAGGGCGGTGTTGAAAAACGGCCAAAGGACACGGTAAGCAAATCGCCAAACGGCAGCGTAAACAGCATGTTACGACTGTTCACCGGCAATTTGATTAAGCAGTTGAGAATTTGATTCAGACTAGCATCTTGCAGCCAAGTTGATCGCTTTGGCGTCGCGGGAAATGCGTCTAAAAGCTAGGCGCGCTGGGCCTGCGCGGTATGCCCCAGCGCCACGAACACGGTGCGCACGATGCCGGCGCTGTCCAGCCCGGCATCGGCATACATCTTTTCCGGCTTGGCATGGTCGACGAAAGCGTCGGGCAGCACCAGTGGGCGCACCTTCAAGCCGCTCTCCAGCAGCCCTTCATGGGCCAGGAACTGCAGCACATGGCTGGCGAAGCCGCCGACCGCGCCCTCTTCCACCGTCACCAGTATCTCGTGCGAACGGGCCAGCCGCCGGATCAGATCCTCGTCGAGCGGCTTGGCAAAACGGGCATCGGCGACCGTGGTCGAAAGCCCTGCCGCGCCAAGCTCCTCGGCCGCGGCCAGGCAATCCTGCAGCCTGGTGCCGAAGGAAAGCAGCGCAACCTTGGTGCCCTCCCTGACGATCCGGCCCTTGCCGATCTCCAACACCGAGCCGCGTTGCGGCATCTCGACACCAACGCCGTTACCGCGCGGGTAGCGGAAGGCGATCGGGCCGTCATCGTAGCTTGCAGCGGTGCGTACCATGTGGCGCAGTTCGGCCTCATCGGCCGCGGCCATGACGACGAAACCGGGCAGCGTCGCCAGGAAGGTCGTGTCGAAGGCGCCGCAATGGGTGGCACCATCGGCGCCGACGAAGCCGGCGCGGTCGATCGGAAAGCGCACCGGCAATTTCTGGATCGCCACGTCGTGAACGACCTGGTCGTAGGCGCGCTGCAGGAAGGTCGAGTAGATCGCCGCGAAAGGCTTGAAGCCTTCCGTGGCAAGACCGGCGGCGAAGGTCACCGCATGCTGCTCGGCAATGCCGACATCGAAGGTCCTCGCCGGAAACGCTTCGCCGAAGAGGTCAAGCCCGGTGCCGTTCGGCATGGCGGCGGTGATGGCGACGATGCGGTCGTCCTCTCGCGCCTCCTGGATCAGGCTTTCGGCAAACACCTTGGTGTAGCTCGGCGCATTGGCGGGCGCCTTGGCCTGGGCGCCGGTAATGACGTCGAATTTGTTGACGCCGTGATATTTGTCGGCGGCCGCCTCGGCCGGGGCATAGCCCTTGCCCTTCTGGGTCACGACGTGGATCAGCACCGGGCCGTCGGCATTGTCGCGGACGTTCTTCAGCACCGGGATCAGGTGCTCGAGGTTGTGACCGTCGATCGGGCCGATGTGGTAGAACCCCATTTCCTCGAACAGCGTGCCACCGGTGACGTAACCGCGCGCATGCTCGACCGCGCGCTTGATGGCGCGATCGGCGCGCTCGCCGAGATAGGACGTCAGCTTCTTGCCGAAATCGCGCAACCCAAGATAGGTCTTGCCTGAGGCGAGCCGCGCCAGATAGGCGCTCATCGCACCGGTCGGCGGAGCGATCGACATATCGTTGTCGTTCAAGATGACGATTAGCCGGGCATCGAGTGAGCCGGCATTGTTCATCGCCTCATAGGCCATGCCGGCCGACATGGCGCCGTCGCCGATGACGGCAATGACATTGTTGCAGCCATCGGACAGATCGCGCGCCATCGCCATGCCGAGGCCGGCTGAAATCGAGGTCGAGGAGTGGGCTGCGCCGAACGGATCGTATTCGCTCTCGACGCGACGGGTGAAGCCGGACAGGCCGCCCTCCTGCCGCAGCGTGCGGATGCGGTCGCGGCGGCCGGTCAGGATCTTGTGCGGATAGGCCTGGTGGCCGACGTCCCAGATCAGCCGGTCGTCGGGCGTGTTGAAGACGTAGTGCAGCGCGACGGTCAGTTCAACGACGCCAAGGCCGGCGCCGAGATGCCCGCCGGTGTGCGAGACGACGTCGATCAGCTCGGCGCGAAGCTCGGACGCCAGCTGCGGCAGGTCGCCTTCGGCAAGCGTGCGCAAATCGGCTGGGACGCGGACCTTGTCGAGAAGCGGCGTATCGGGCTTTGCGTTCACTGTTTGCGAGCCTGGTCAGATTTTCTGTTCATCGTGAAATATGCCGCTGGCCGGCGAATGTAAATGTGGCGGTAACGCGCATCAGCTTTCGGGCAGCGGGATGAACTCTTGCTCGTCTCCGGGAACGATATCGAAGCGGCCCGTCTTCCATTCTTCTTTCGCCTGCTCGATGCGTTCCTTTGAGGACGATACGAAATTCCACCAGATATAACGTTTCGAACCGAGCGAAGCGCCGCCAAACAGCATGAAATGGGCGCCGCCCTCCGATGAGACAACGATCTCATCGCCGGGCCGGAAAACCAGCAGCCGCTCGGCCGGAAAGCGGTCACCGGATATCGAAACCGCGCCTTCCAGCGTATAGATGGCGCGCTCCTCGGCTTCGGCCGGGATTTTCACGCTGGCACCCGGCGCCAGCCTGAGATCGACATAAAGCGTGTCCGAAGCGGTGGCGACCGGGGAGCGCAGCCCGGAAAACGCACCGATGACGATACGCCCGCTGACACCCTCTGCATCGATTTCGGGCAGGCGCAGAGCCGCCGTGTTTTCGAAGACCGGCGCGACCTCCTCCTTGCCGTCCGGCAGCGCCAGCCATGTCTGCAGGCCGGAAACCGACATCGGCGCGCCGCGCAGTTCTTCCGGTGTGCGCTCTGAATGGACGATGCCGCGGCCGGCCGTCATCAAATTCACGTCGCCAGGCTGGATCACCATCTCGGTGCCGAGTGAATCGCGGTGCCTGATCTTGCCGTCGAACAGGTAAGTCACCGTCGACAGGCCGATATGCGGATGCGGGCGCACGTCGAGCGCCTGGCCGGCCCGCAGAACGGCTGGACCCATGCGGTCGAAGAAGATGAAGGGTCCGACCAGCCGGCGCCTGGCCGTGGGCAAGGCGCGGCGAACCTGAAATCCGCCAATATCCTTGGCGTTCGGAATGACCATCAGCTCGATCTGATCGCTGGCGAAGGCATCGCCCATCTGCGGATCGTTTCCGGGAAAGAAGCTCACGCGGTCCCCTCAGGCGAAGCGAAGTGCAGATTTGGCCTTCGCCTTGGCCGCCACCTCTTCGCGATTGCGTGGATGCTGCGTCGTCCCGAGGCTGTCGAGCAATTCGCGCGCCGAGGCGGCAATGGCCTCGACGGCATGGTCGAACGCATGCTGGTTCTGTTTCGACGGCCGCGTCGTTCCGCTCAGCTTGCGGACAAACTGAAGTGCGGCATCGCGGACCTCGTCATTGGTTGCCGGCGGATCGAAATTGAACAGGGTTTTGATGTTTCTGCACATCGTTCGCAATCTCCTCTCGTCCTGGAGCCGTTTCAAACGGGATGAGTTTTATCCTCAATCATGATGTCCAAAGCCGGAAAGCACAATTGTTGTTCGAGGCCGCGCCTCAATCCGCGTCCAGCGGCTCTGTCCCCACCGGCTTGCCGTCGCGCGACAGCCTGATTTTCTCGACCTTGTCCTCGGCCGCTTTCAGCAGCCGGTCGCAATGCGCCTTCAGCGCCTCGCCGCGCTCATAAATGCGGATCGACTGGTCGAGCGGCACGTCGCCGCGCTCCAGATCGTCGACGATCCTCTCCAGCGCCTCGAGTGCCTGCTCGAAGCTCATCGCCTTGACGTCCTCGTTGGTCTCACCAGCCATCATCTATCCCTTCATCAGCCGCCCGACATGGGCGGCGACTGAAAATGCCAATCCCTGCAGATCGTAGCCGCCCTCGAGCAGACTGACGAGCCGGTTGCCGCTATGGCGTCCGGCGCGTTCGAGCAACTGGCCGGTTGCCCAGTCGAAATCATCCTCGGTCAGGTTGATCTCGGCCAGCGGATCGCGGTGGTGGGCGTCGAAGCCGGCGGAGATGATGATGAGGTCGGGCGCAAAATTGTCGAGCGCCGGCAGGACACGTGAGAGAAAGGCGTCGCGGAAACTGTCGCTGCCGCTCTGCGGCGCCAGCGGCGCGTTGACGATGTTGCCGGCGCCGGTCTCGCTCACGGCCCCGGTTCCCGGGTAGAGCGGCATCTGGTGTGTCGAGCAATAGAGCACCGACGGATCGTCCCAGAAGATGTCCTGCGTGCCGTTGCCGTGATGCACATCCCAGTCGACGACGGCGACGCGGTCGGCGCCATGGTTCTTCTGCGCGTAGCGTGCGGCGATCGCCGCGGTGTTGAACAGGCAAAAACCCATGGAGGTGGTCTTTTCGGCATGATGGCCGGGCGGCCGCGCGGCGACGAAGACGTTGTCGGCACGGCCGGTGAAGACGTCGTCGACAGCGGCGTTGGCAGCCCCGATCGCAGTCACGGCAGCCTTCCAGCTCTTTGGGCTGGCGGTGGTATCGGCGTCGATACGGGCGATGCCGGTGTCCGGTATCGCTGCGCGGACCCGTTCGACGAATTCGGGCGGATGTGCGTAGAGGATGGTTGCCTCGTCGCCTTCCGGCGCCTGGACGCGATCGAGCGTCGCGAAAGCCTCATCGTCAAGCACACGCTCTATGGCGCGCAAACGGTCCGGCCGCTCCGGATGACTGGGCGGGGTTATGTGCTCGAGGAAAATCGGGTGGGTGTAAAGTCTCGTAGCCATGCCCCGATATAGGCGCGCCTGTCCGCTTTGGCCATGTTTTCGCGCGCTGGTGACGCGATGTTCAACAGGGTTTAGGCAACCGGCGTCGGCTGAGCCCAGCGCGAGCCGCCTAGGATCGGCGAAAGAATGACCTCAGGCCGGTGATCGGTCAACCTCGGGCTGCATCGCGGACGGTCGGTCAGGCTGAGGCAGCTTGCCGGTGCGATTGAGCAGCCCTTCCAGAAGAACCTTGAACGCCTTCACTGCCTTCTTCGATGTCGCTTCGGGATCGTTCGAATTTGCGATCCACTGCGCCGCATGCAGCGAGGCGCCGCTGGCCAGCCTTGCCGCGGCTTCGGGATCGACGGCGCGAATTGTCCCCTCGTCGCTCAGTCTTTGCAGGCTCTCTGTCATCGAACGGATGCATGTGCTCTGGCTTGGCCATTGCGATGGATCGCCAAGCACCGCCGGCCCGTCGCGAAGCACGATACGCTGGATCTCCGGCTCCAGCGCCATCTCGATATAGGCGGTGCATTCGTCGACAAAGCCCTGCCAGAGATTGTCCGGCTTGGCCGAAACGACCTTCAGCCGGGCTGACATTTCGGCGTCGATCTCGGCGATGACCGCCTGGAGAAGGCCCTTCTTGTCGCCGAAGTGATGATAGAGCGCACCGCGCGTCAGCCCGGCCGATGCCGTGAAATCATCCATCGAGGCTTCGGCGTAGCCGAGCGTGCCGAAGGCCTGGCGCGCCGCCCCGATCAGCTTGGCGCGGGTTTCGGCAATCATCTCCTTGCGTGGTCTATGCATGCTCTGGCCCTATTAACATACGCCTCGTATGCCAATTGACATACGCGGCGTATGATTTATCTAAACTCATACGTTACGTATGTAATCGCCGAACCGTCCGTTGTCGAGGAGCCAGACGATGCAAAATCCCTATTCCCAGATCTTTCGCGCGCCCGGCGCCAAAGGCTTTGCCGCAGCCGGCTTCGTTGCCCGGCTGCCGATCGCCATGGCTCCGATCGGGATCGTCGCGATGCTGTCGCAGACCGATGGCGAATACTGGCTGGCCGGCGCCGTCTCCGCAACGTATGCGCTTGCCAACGCTTTCGTCGCCCCGCAGGTATCGCGACTGGTGGATCGTCTCGGCCAGACGCGGATTGTGGTGCCGACTACCGTGATTTCCACGCTCGCTTTCGCGATCCTGATTGCGGCGGCCAATCAGCATTGGCCGATATGGACGCTATTCGTCTCGGCGCTGCTCGCCGCCGTCATGCCCAGTATCCCGGCAATGGTGCGCGCACGCTGGACGGAGATTTTTCGCAACCGCCCCGAACTGAACACGGCGTTCGCCTTCGAATCGGCGGCGGACGAGCTGGTCTACATCGCCGGCGCATCGCTGTCGGTCGGACTGAGTGTCGCGCTTTTCCCGGAGGCGGGAGTGCTCGCGAGCACATTGTTCCTCGCCTTCGGTTCGACGGCCTTCATCCTGCAGCGCTCGACCGAGCCGCGAGCCCGACCGGTGGAACACGGTTCGGGCGGCTCGGCAATCCGCCTGCGGCCGGTCCAGATCATCACCTTGGCCCTGATCTTCATCGGCGCGACCTTCGCCACCACCGAGGTGAGCACCGTGGCGATCACCAAGGAGCTTGGCCAGCCGGGCGCCGCCAGCTTCGTCATCGGCGTCTACGCGCTCGGATCGTTCGTGGTCGGCATCATCGTCGGCGCCCTGAACCTGAAAATGCCGCTGCAAGTCCAGCTTGCCATCGCAATCGCCATCATTGCGCTTACCACGCTGCCGCTGCTCGTCGCCGACACTGTGCCGCTGCTGGCACTGGCCGTCTTCGTCAGCGGCGTGGCGATCTCGCCGACCTTCATCACGGCATTCGGCCTGATCGAGCGGCGCGTGCCCGAGGCGATGCTGACCGAAGGCGTGACCTGGGTGATGACCGGCATCGGCATCGGCATGGCGCTCGGCTCGTTCGCCGCCGGCTGGGTGGTGGACGCTTTCGGCGCGCAGAACGGGTTCTGGGTATCGGTGGCATCGGGCACAATCGCGCTGGTCATCGTGCTCGCCGGCCAGCGCAGTCTGGCCATCCACACATGCGAGCTGGACGGATGCAACGCAGCCGCCGTTCCCGCGGAATAGCCGCACACGCGTCCGGTCCAGCTCACGGACCGGACGCAGTTCTCTTTGAAGAAGCCCGGCTTTTTAGGACTGTTCAAGCCGGTTGCGAATCTCGTCCCCGTCAAGAACGACAATAGGAGTCCCCAATGCCTCGACCATATCCGGGTTCAGATGGGGTATGGTTTCAGCGCGCCCAACCATTGGCGGGCACTCTCCAGCGCAATAAACGGCAGAATTGGTGACACGCAGAATCTCCCACAACACTTTGTAGAGACGCGGATCATTTGGCGGCCGCGCGACGGTGAAGCCGGAACAGCGCGACGCATCATCAGGATCAAGGTTGAGATAGAGGTCGGCTTGAGCAAGGGTCGGCGAGACCTCGTAGGTGACGACCCAGCATGAGAATTCAGGCTCACGCCTGGTGATGAACGGCGCGAAGGCGTCGTCTACGATCGATGTGGGGAAATAGCTCTGCTCCCCATCCTTAAAACAGCCGAGATATGCCTCGAAGCTCATCTCAATTGCCTCCAGTAGGCTAAAGAATCTCGGTCTTGGCGATGTGGATGCCAAAACCTTCGAGGCCGACATAATGGCGCTCGCGCGAGGCGATAAGATTGATCGAGGAAATGCCGAGATCCTTGAGAATTTGCGCGCCGAGGCCGATCTCGCGCCATTCGTTTTCGCGGCGGCGCGCCTCTTCATGATCTTCGCGGTCGCCGGCAGCCGGCCGCTTGCGCTCCTGATGGGCGACGCCGACCGAGCCTTCGCGCAGATAGACGATGACGCCGCGCTGGCGCTCGCCCATCGCCTTCATGATGGCGTCCAGCCTGTGGCTGGTGCCGAAGACGTCACTGACCACGTCCTCGGAATGAAGGCGCACCGGCACCTCGACGCCGTCGCGGATGTCGCCGAAGACGACCGCCACGTGATGCATGGAATCCCAAGGCAGCGTGTAGGTGAAGACCTGTGCCTTGCCGCCGGGCGTCTCGATGTCGGAACAGGCGACACGTTCGACCAGCGTTTCTTTGCGTTGCCGGTAGGCGATGAGGTCGGCAACCGAGATCTGCTTCAACCCGTGCTTTTCGGCGAAGGCCTGCACCTGCGGGCCGCGCATGACAGTGCCGTCATCATTGACCAGCTCGGAAATGACGCCGACCGGCGGCAGGCCGGCGAGCTTGCAGAGGTCGACCGCGGCTTCGGTATGGCCCGAACGCATAAGCACGCCGCCTTCGCGCGCGATCAGCGGAAAGATGTGGCCGGGGCGCACGAAATCGGACGCGCCGACATTGCCGTTGGCGAGATTGCGCACCGTCAGCGTGCGGTCATCCGCCGAAATGCCGGTCGTGGTGCCGTGCTTGAAGTCGACGCTGACGGTAAAGGCAGTGGTGTGGGCAGAATCATTGTCGGCCACCATCGGCGACAGGTTGAGCCGCTTGGCTTCCTCGCGCGGCATCGGCGTGCAGACGATGCCTGACGTGTTGCGCACGATGAACGCCATCTTTTCCGGCGTGCAATGGACGGCGGCGACGATCAGGTCACCCTCGTTCTCGCGCCCGTCATCGTCCATGACGACGACGATCTCGCCGCGCTCGAAGGCGCGCAGGGCTTCAACGATCTTCTTCTGGTCGTAAGGCATAAGTGCTCGCTTCGCTCGCAGGGAATAGGGGAGTAGGGCAGTACGGCAGTAGGGGAAAGGAAAAAATTGGCTGCTTGGCGTGCACCAACATACTGCCCTACTGCCCTACTGCCCTACCTGTCTGTCCCCGATGCCGCAGATAATGATCGGCAATGGCGCAGGCAACCATCGCCTCGCCGATCGGCACGGCGCGGATGCCGACGCATGGATCGTGCCGGCCCTTGGTCATGATCTCAACATCGTTGCCGTCCTTGTCGATCGACTTTCGCGGCGTCAAGATCGACGAGGTCGGCTTGACGGCGAAACGCGCGACGATCGCTTGGCCGGTCGAGATGCCGCCGAGGATGCCGCCGGCATTGTTGGACAGGAAGACCGGCTTGCCGTCATTGCCCATGCGCATCTCATCCGCATTCTCCTCGCCGGTGATGCGGGCGGCCTCGAAACCGTTGCCGATCTCGACGCCCTTGACGGCGTTGATCGACATCAGGCCGGCGGCGATGTCCTGGTCGAGCTTGGCATAGATCGGCGCGCCAAGCCCCGCCGGAACGCCGTCGGCGACGATCTCGATGACCGCACCGACCGAGGAGCCCGCCTTGCGGATGCCGTCCAGATATTTGGTGAAAACGGCGACCGACGCCGGATCGGGAGTGAAGAACGGGTTTTCGGCGTCGCCGACAAAATTCCAGTTCCAATTGGCGCGATCGATCGATTTTTCGCCCATCGACACCAGCGCGCCGCGCACCACCACGCCTGGCACGACCTTGCGGGCAAGCGCCCCGGCCGCCACCCGCGCCGCAGTCTCACGCGCCGAGGAGCGACCGCCGCCGCGGTAATCGCGCAGTCCGTATTTGACCTCGTAAGTGTAGTCGGCATGGCCCGGCCGGAACTGGCGGGCGATGTCGCCATAGTCCTTGGAGCGCTGGTCGACATTCTCGATCAGCATCGACACCGGCGTGCCGGTGGTGATCATCGTCTCGCCGTCCTCATGGAGAATGAAGCCGGACAGGACCTTGACCTCATCCGGTTCGCGACGCTGCGTCACAAAACGTGACTGGCCGGGGCGGCGCTTGTCCAGCTCGGCCTGTATCTCGTCGCGAGTGAAGCGGATGCCTGGCGGACAGCCGTCGACGACGCAGCCCAGCGCCGGCCCGTGGCTTTCGCCCCAGGTGGTGACGCGGAAAAGATGGCCGAACGTGTTGTGCGACATGGAACCAGCCCTGCCGGCGGCGGAGCCGGCCTAGCGCATGACCTCGAAAATCGGAGCGATTTTCGGAAACGATCATGCACAAAATCAAAAGTGCTATAGCGTCCTTTGCGCGTCCAGGGGGACGCGCGGCGCTGTAGCTTGCCTTCTATTGGCGTTTTCCACAGTGGTCAAACTGTGATCCGGCGGATTTAGTTTTGACACATTCGATTGGTTTCTGCTCAGTTCCGTTCCGTTGGACCGAGCCGCCGTACCGGCAATGATTAAAGAGGACGATGATGCGTATCCTGATTGGCGCTGTTGCCGCCACGCTGTTGATTTCCACCGCCGCCTTCGCCGGCCAGACCGAAGGCCTGATCAAGAAGGTCGACAAGGATGCGCTGACGCTGACGCTTGACGACGGCAAGTCCTACAAGCTGAACGCCGAAACCGACCTCGATGCACTGAAGCCAGGCATGGACATCGTCCTCGCCTACGACGTGACGAATGGCGAGAACGTCGTCACCGACATGGAACTGCCGGACACCGGATCGACCGAATAGGGCACGTCGATATTCAGCTGATGCCGGCCTGATCTGATCTCAACATACGCTACGTCATCGGTTTCAAAGCCACTCCAGGCGCCGGCCGTCCAGCCTGAGCACGCGATCCTGCGGCACTTCCATGCTGACCGCATCTTGTTCGGACATCCCCACCACCAAGCGGAACAGCGCGCGCATGACGCCACCATGGGTCACGCAGACCGTCTGGCGATCGAGCGCGTCGAACCACGGCTTCACCCGTTCGAGCAGCATCTGGTAGCTTTCGGCGCCCTCGCCGGGCGGCTGGAAATTCCATTTATCGAGGCGGCGTCGCCTGGTCGAACCGGGATTGTTCGCCTCGAGTTCGGCAAAGGTGAAACCCTGCCAGTCGCCAAAGCTCAATTCTACGAGTAGCGGCTCGGTACGATAGGCGTGCGGATCGAGCTTCATCGCCGCGCGCAGACGCTCCATAGTCTCGCGCGTGCGCCGCATCGGGCTGGCGACAAAGTCGAAATCCTGGGGGTTGTGGACGAATTCGGCCAGCCGGTGCCCGTTGCGGGTCGCCTGCTCGCGGCCAAGCTCGTTGAGGTCGGTATCGGCCTGCCCCTGCAGCCGGGCCTCGGCGTTCCACGCCGTCTGGCCGTGGCGCACGATATAGACGAGCGGGTACATCAGGTCTTCCGGAAGAGGTCAGGCGGTGGCGTCAGTCTTTGACGGTCGAAATATCCGGCGCGTCGACCGCCTTCATGCCGACGACATGATAGCCGGAATCGACGTGATGGATCTCGCCGGTGACGCCGCGCGAAAGGTCGGACAGGAAATAGACGCCGGAATCGCCGACCTCCTCCTGCGTGACCGTCTGCTTCAGAGGTGAATTGTATTCGTTCCACTTCAGGATATAGCGGAAATCGCCGATGCCGGATGCGGCAAGCGTTTTGATCGGGCCGGCGGAGATGGCGTTGACGCGGATCTTCTTGGCGCCGAGATCGACGGCCAGATAGCGCACGCTGGCCTCGAGTGCCGCCTTGGCAACACCCATGACGTTGTAGTGCGGCATCACCTTTTCCGCACCGTAATAGGTCAGCGTCAGCAGCGAGCCGCCATCGGTCATCAGCGCCTCGGCGCGTTTGGCGATGGTGGTGAAGGAATAGACCGAAATATCCATGGTGCGCAGGAAATTGTCGCGCGTCGTCTCGACATAGCGGCCGGTCAGCTCGTCCTTGTCGGAAAAGGCGATGGCGTGCACGAGGAAATCGAGCTTGCCCCAATGGCTGGCGATGTCGGCGAACACCGCATCGAGGCTGGCCGGGTCGGTCACATCACAATGGCCCGCGACATGCGCGCCCAGTTCCGCCGCAAGCGGCTCGACGCGTTTCTTGAACGCCTCGCCCTGATAGGTCAGCGCGATCTCGGCGCCGTGATCGACACAGGCCTTGGCGATGCCGTAAGCGATCGAGCGATTGTTGGCGATGCCAAGGATAAGGCCGCGCTTGCCGGCCATAAGGCCCCGTCCACCCGCCATGTCAGCGCTCTCCGCAAGGTTCTCTACTTTGTGGAGTGCCTATCGCACAGCCACAGTGCCCCTTCAAGCGTTCAAAGCGGACAGTTCGGGGGACAAAGCCGTTGGTCTACAGAGCCGCGCATGCTTTGGACGCGCAAAGGACGCTGTAGCGCTTCGACCATGCGGTCGTGGGCCCAGTGGAAGAATTCGAACTTGGCGTCGGTGTGGAATGGCGGAAGATGCGCTGGGGGCCGGCATTCGAAACCCTTCACAAATAGCCGTCATTCCGGAAGCTTCTTAGAAGCGGCCACTTAAGATTAGGAGTCGCCTATTGCAGTTCGATGCGTCCCGTGGCCGACGAAAACGCGGATAAGAAGCTAAACCGCGCTGGAGATCACATCGAAGCCAGTCGAACCTCCGCCTGGACAACGGCTCCCGACAAACAGTCCACGCACCGCCGGTATCCCGGCAGCGCCTGGGAATATTTTAGCCATTGCTCGGTCAGGAAGACGCAGGTGTTCCGTCAGCACGCCCTTTATGATCGATCGTACGTCCGTCGTAGCAGCCAAGTCTGTTCCGCCATGAAGCGTATTTCGAGCAAGACCGGGCCAGCGATTGCCTACTCGCCCGCCGGCAACGGCGCCACCCATTAGCAAGGTGACACTCGCGACGCCGTGATCAGTGCCGCCGTCGGTGTTGGGCACCACGGAACGGCCGAACTCCGTGACCACCAGCACCGCCGTCCTGTTCCAGGCAGGCCCGGACGCTTGGGCAAATGCAATGAGACCTCGCGCCAGCCCATTCAAACTCCGCGCCAGCCTTCCGAAGTCCGCTCCCTGCGCCACATGCGTGTCGAAGCCGGCCACCTCGAGCATCGCGATCCGCGGTCCGCCGGTAGCTGAGAGGGCAAGCGCCGCGCTCCTGGCCGCGTCGCCGAAGCGAACCGCGTCGCATGCGGCATGTTGTTCCAGCAGGCTTTCGCTGCCGTTTCCGCCGGACGGCCAAGTGCCCTCGGCGCAGAGGCGGACGAGGTCGAGCCGAGGATTGGCCAGCGCAAGATCAGCCAGCATGTCCATCGATCGATCGGCCGGTCTGGCCCGCCACACCGCCTTCTGCCGGCGCGACAGTACAGACGAAGCCCGGTCGAGCCATCCGGCGCTGTCGCCGTCGATATCGCCGTCGAACAGCGCCGCCTGGGCGGCCGCGTGGGACCGGCCCGCATCTGGAATGGCGGTCGCGGGCACGATGAGCAACTCGCCGCACGAGTAGTGCGGCAGGAGGGGCCTGAGCGCCGGATGAAGCGCGAAGAGCCCGTCGAGCTTGAGCATCTCGGCGACGCCGGAGTTCGGGAAAGGCACGAGGGGCCCGCGCGCCGAGGCAAAATGCGGATCGCCGTAGGGCGGCACGGCAGCTAATGCATCTAGTCCGCCACGCACGTGGACGAGCAGAAGGCGAGGATCTTCGTCCACAAGCGAGGCACTGGCGAGACGCACGCTACCGAACGCGGACGCCAAGGCCAAACCTTGCAGCGCTGCCCTTCGGGTCAGTTGCATTTAGGCTCGTCCGAACTTGGGTTCACCGGCGTACCCGCGGTCATATACCCTAGCAGATCCGTATTCGGGATAAGACTTCCCGTTGTCAGAGCCTTGTTAGTCGGCTGCGCATTGCGAACCAAAAGGCCGGCAAGTGCCGGGGCTGCGAAAGATGTGCCCGAACAGATGTTCCTCCGGAGCTTGCCGCTCTTTCGGCTCTTCCACAGTGACAGGACATTGACGCCCGGTTCAGCATAGGACGCGCCGAATGCCCCCCTGCGCCATAGCGTGTCGCACCAGGCGTTGCTGATGCCTTGGCATTTCCCAGGAGTTGCCACCTGAATATATTCGCTGTTGGAAGCCGACGCGCTGTATATCGCTCCCACCTTGTTTCCTGTCGTCACAGGCGAAAAATAAGTCGCCGCATTGGCCGGGAAATAAGACTGTACCCAAGGACCCTCTTCGTCTTCCCGGGGGTTGCCCGCAGCTATCACAACGCGCACCTGACGGTCGGCGATCTGATAAAGAAGGGCGTCGAGAAACTTAAGATCTTGCAACGTGCTTCCGCGTCTGGTGCTCTCCAGATATAATGCACCCCAACTCACGTTCAGAATATCCCCGGCGACCGCGTTGTCCCGAACATAGCGAAGCGCGAGAAGAGGCGGGCCGAAAATTTCGGTCTTCAGCTTACTGAAGGCCTTTACGATCTTGAGCGGGGCGTCGGGGCTGACACCAACCAGACCTATATACTGGTCGCCCTGCTTGACACGCTTTCCGCCGATAACTGCTGCCACCATCGTCCCGTGCCCTACCGTGTCGTCGAGGCTCGACACGGTCTGGCATGGGCTGCTCGTGCAATCGATGGCTTCCTGAACCTTGAGGAGCCCGGCGGTGACAACGTTCCAATCCACTCCGCTGTCGATGATCCATACGGTGGGCGATCCTGAAGCCACCGGCTGTGGTGACCCGACGACCCTGCAGACGCTGGGAGGGACAACGTCCGCAGTCGGCGAGATGCCCAGGAGTTCCGGCCCCTCGCAGCTGGCACCATCGAACAGGTTCACCACGAAAGGATCCGGCTCCTCATATCCCCTGGAGCGCAGCTCTTCGATCTCGCTCTCGGAAAAGGTCCCCGTCACGATGCTGATACCGATATCCGGCATATCCACCGCTTCCAGCTTGCCCTTGCCTGCGATGAACTTGTTCAGCGCGCCGATATCCTTGCGTAACTCCGCCGCCCTGGCGATGTCGACGATGAAAGTCCTTTCGATGTCACCGCTGTCGGTTAGGCCCTCCTCGCTTGACGCTTCCGGTCTCACTGTTCCGACAACGGCGAGGAGACAGCCGAGCAACAGCACACGAAGTTGAGCAAGTATCATTCGTACACCCTCCGGCTGTCGTTACTGATACCGCGAGGATCAGAATGCTCCCAATACGGCTTTCTGTCCATGAAAACATCGAGTCGATGGGAGCATGCCGCCTGCGCATTGCTTGCGACAGATGCAAAATGCGTTTAGGCTATTTGCATTGACCTCGGAGGGGAGCCTCGGCGATGCCCAGGGCAGAATTGAAGCCAGGTCGGCAAGTCCAAGAGATCGGCGCAGCGATCGTAGGGGCCTGGCTCAAGCTTTTGCCGGCCTCATCACGTATCTTGTCCATGGATTCAACAGATCCCCTAACAATTACCATTGATCGGCAGATTTTCGCCGTCGGTGATACTATCAGACTTCGGCCGGAAGCAGGCCGTGCCATCGGCAACATCAGGATCCGGACCGCCGCCGCCGGAACAGCGCCACATTCGCAGACACTGACGATAGAAGATCTAAATGGGCAGCCCATAAAATACGAGGATGACCCTCTCGACGGGGGCGACGCGATCCCGGATGCTGTCGCCTATGCGGACCTGAAGCGTGATCTCAAGATCGTGCTGGAAGACATCGTGGAAACGGGAGTGTCTGTCGAAGTTCACGTGGACGAACCGAACTTGATCAATGTGGTGGTGCCCCAGGTGCCGAGGGGGGTCCTGACCCGCGGCGATCTGATCGATTATCTCCACGACTATCACAAATATGCCCAGGGCAGGCACTACCATGACGAGCTAGCCACGGCCGTGCTCTTCGGCTGCAGATAGTCGCCAGTCCCTACTCGGGCAATCCCGCTTCCCGCATGCCGTTGAGCAGCGTGTTGCGGTCTCCGTCCAGCTTGTAAGGTTCCTTGGTGGCGAACCGCCGCCGGGAGAACTCCGGTGCGCCACGCAGAACCAGCAACGTGTAGCTCTTCGCCTCTTGGCTTCGGCCAAGCAGGGCGTTCGCTGCAGCCAGATAGACCTTAACCCAGGTCGGCATGGTGGACGAGCGGCCCAGATCGACAACTGCCTTATCCGGACGGTGGGCTATGAAATGGGCAAGACCGCGGAACGGCCAATACCATGAAGGCTCGTACAGGGGATCGAGCACTCGCGCCCGTTCGAACCAGTCCAAGGCACTTTGGGGCTCGCCGGCAAATGTTTGATAAGTCCCTTGATAGGAGACCTGCTCGGGATCGTGCGGATTGAGTTCGAGCGCGCGTGTGTAAAGCTGAGATGCGACGTCGAAATCACGACGGTGGAGGAGCACCCAGCCCAGTATGTTCAGGCAGACTGGATCGTTGGGGGAAAGCGCCACCGCTTTTTTGGCGATGTCATAAGCCTCGGCAAGCACCGCATCCGACGGCCCCATGTCGCGAAACCATTCAAGCTGTTTGTAGTGGGCGAGCTTGGCGTACGCGCGCCCGTAGGATGGATCGAGCTCGATCGCCCGCTGATACCACTGTCGAGCCTCCATTTCGGCCGCGATGTCGCCCAGGGGCAGGGCATTGCCCCGCAGCACGCACTCATAGGCCGCGAGATTGGCAGGTGGTTTACGCCGCGCCTTCTCGGCGCCTGCGGCCGTAAGACGGCCGATAACGGTCCCGACGATCTTTCCGATCAGTTCGTCCTGGACATCGAAGATGTCCTGCTCGTCCCCGTCGTAGCGCTCGGCCCACAAGCACTCACCCGAGATTGCGTCGACCAGCTCGCATGTAATGCGCATTCGCCGGCCCATGCGGCGGATCCCGCCTTCAATGACGAAATCCACGCCGTTATCCGCGACCAGGTCCACATCCTTGAGCCGCGTCGACGTATAATGGGACGCAACCGTAAGCTGAGTAAAGCGCGTCAGTTCCGTGACGATGTCTTCGGTGAAGCCGCCACTGAAATAGGGTTGGACGTCGCCCGCGCTCTTGAACGGGCGAACGAGAATGGAGGGCTTGCTCGGACCAGCCACCTGCGCAGTCGATGCAGGTGGCAGCCCTTTGGGCTTTTGGAACAACGAGTATACGGGAATCGGGCGTGGAATGTTCTTGAGATGCTGTTCGCCGCAATATTCAAACGGAAGATTAATTTTGTCGCGAACTTCGTCGTGCACCTTTCCGGAAAGGCAGATACCGCCCGGGCTGGCGAACTGTTCCAGACGCGCGGCTATGTTGACGGTATCTCCAAACACATCGCCATCGGTATCGACAATGATATCACCGAAGTTGAGCCCAATCCGGAGAAAAATTTCCTGGCTGGCCTTCCCCGAAGACTGGCCAACAAGCAGTTCCTGGACTTCCACTGCCGACTGCACGGCTTCGAAAGCGCTTGGGAACTCGGCCAGCATCCCGTCTCCGGTCGTTCTCACGACCCGTCCCCGGTGCTGCGTGATCCTAGGCTCTATGTCGTCCTGCATGAGATGCTTGACGAGCGCGAAGGTGCGCTCCTCGTCCCGGGCCATCAGCGACGAGTAACCGACCATGTCAGCAGCCAGGATAGCCGTCAGACGTCGCTGAAGATTGCTGTCGCCCGCGTTCATTCTCTCCCTCGGCGGGTTATATTATGTTCGAAATTGGCTTGACGATATCAAAGCGTCTCGCAGGAGTTTGCATCATACTCCAGTGCGTGTCAGCGTGCGAATGAGCAATTGGTGTAGAGGATTGAACAGTGAGGGCCGTGCTTGGGTGAAGGGTCCATAGTGTCGGAGCGGCAGGCGTCCGAGGCAGGGGCCGGCGGGTCAAGCTTGGTTTACGGCCCCATCGTGATCACCGATCCCACGCTCGGATGCCCGATCACGGTCGCGGTCGGTCCCGTACGAGGGGCCAGACCTTCTCGTTTTGTGTCAGGGTGGGGCAACACCACCCAGGAGGCGGCAACCGCCTGCGGGTATGAGGCCGATGAAACCTATTTCGCCCAGATGATCCCTCATGAGCGACTCTCACGCGCCCGCGCCGGCGAATTGCGCGGGCGCGTGATCGAGCCGCCTGCACTCACACTTTTCAGTGATGCGCAGTATTGCGAGCGGCTGCATTGGAACAAAAACGTCGATGATAGCCGCGCGGTCCCGATCCGCTGGCGCAGGTCGCAGCCGCTGGACTGGATCCGGAGTGATCCGCGCTTCAGCACGAGCGAGGCCTGGGTGCCTGCGGGATTGTGCTTTCTCGGGTATCCCAACAATGAGTCATCAGGTCTGCCCCCGGCGGACTCCAATGGTCTTGCGAGGGGATCGAGCATAGAGGACGCGGTCGTGCGCGGCTTCTGCGAAGTCGTGGAGCGCGATGCAACAGCCATATGGTGGTACAATCAGCTGGTTCTGCCTCGGATAGACCTGACTTCGCTGTCGGATGGACTGGCGTCCCAGTACGCCGATTGGCTGCTGACGCAGAACCGCGAATTGCGGCTTCTGCTCCTGACGCTTGACCTGCCCATCCCCATTGTCGCTGCAATTTCTCATCACGTCGGGGGTGGCGCGATTGCGTTCGGATTCGCGGCCGGACGATCCATGTCGGAGGCGACCCGGCGCGCGGTGGGGGAACTTGCAGAATGTGAGGCGAACCTTACCCTGCTCAAACGGAACGCCGATATGTCCGGCACGGCGGCCTTCACCCCCGGCGCGCTGCACCTCTATCGGTGGCACATGGACGAGAACATTCACCGCCGTCCTCACCTGTCCGGCAATTCAGCAGTTCAGGCCTCGTCAGCCGAGTTGCGACTGGATTGGAACTATTGCCTCGACATCTGCCGCGAGCAGGAACTTGAGATCTTTGCGGTCAACCTGGCGCACAACGCCGAATCGCCTGTTGCACGAGTGTTTGTACCTGGACTTCGTCCTACCAAGCCCCGGTTGGGCGGCGGCAGGCTCTATGATGTTCCTATGCGCCTAGGTTTGAGGCCATCAGTTTCCCAGGCCATCCACGAGGTTCCCTTTCCACTGTGATCCGTATGGTCGCGGGCATGCCCACCCACTCATGCCCGCTTTTCACACATGGTATCAAGCGCCGGCCTTTTCGACTGTCAGCTCTTTCGCCGGCGCATCAGCGCCTCGAGCTCGGTGTCACCGCCTTCCGGCAGCATCAGTCGCACATGCGCGTAGAGATCGCCGTGACCGCCGGCTTTTTCCGGCAGGCCCCTGCCCTTCAGCCGCAGAACCTTGTCCGAGCTCGACCAAGGGGGAACATTGACCGCAATCCTGCCGGTCGGGGTTTCGACCGCCACCTTGGCGCCATGCACCGCATCGGCCAGTTCCACCGGCAGGTCGACATGCAGGTCGCGGCCCTCGACGCGGTAGCGAGGGTGCCGGCGAAAGCGGATCTTGACCAATGCATCGCCCGGCTGCCCCGGCCCTTGCTCACCCTGGCCTTTCAGGCGGATGGTCTGGCCGTCCTCGACATAGGCCGGCAACTTGACCGCCATCTTGCGGCCGTCGGGGAACATCGCCGTCACCTTCTCCGCGGTGGCGGCTTCCTCGATGGTGACGTCCAGCGCCACGTTCAGATCGGCGGCGGTCGTGGCCTGACGGCGGCCGCCCGTGCCGGCGCCGCGCTGCTGGGTGAAAGCATCGCCGAAGATCTGGCTGAAGATGTCGCTGTTGCCGTCGAACGGATCACCGCCGGGACGGCCCGTGCGGAATTCGAAATGCGCGCCGCCCGGCCCTTGCTGCCGGCGGAAACCGGCGAAAGGATCGGCGCCGCCAGTCGCGCCTTCGAACCCCTGGAACCGCGGTTTGCCTTCGGCGTCGATCTCACCGCGATCGAAAGCCGCCCGGTTCTTCTCGTCGCCGACGATCTCGTAAGCCTGGTTGGCGGTGGCAAAACGCTCCTTTGCCTTGGGATCCGGGTTCTGGTCCGGATGATACTTCTTGGCGAGCTTCCGGTACGCCGATTTTATGTCCTTGGCCGATGCGTTCTTGGCAACGCCCAGCACCTCATAGGGGTCGCGCATACTTACTGCCCTGGAGAAGGAGTGAAACCATGATCGCCTCCTATATGCGCTTGCATAGGAAGAAATTCCAGTGGGTTACCACTATATCACCGGCGGAAAATCAGAGCGCCTTGAAGTCCTGCATTCGCCAGGCGCTGCCGCCGGCCAGGCATACTTCGCCCTTGAACAGCACGACGCCGTCGAAGCTTTCGCGCGACGCTGTGAAGCGACGGCATGTCTCGCCGTTAGCCCTGAATTCCGCGAGCTCGGTGATGGAGCCGCGTGAGCCGGTGTCAGCATTCGCCCAGGGAACGGCCTGCCCGGCCAGTTGCTCGACGTCGGCGGAGGACACGGCGTTGCGGATCGTGGCCTGGTCGGAGGCGCGGTCCTGATCGAGCGGCGTGACCGAGGCCGGCGTGCTCGAGGTCAGAACCGAGCGGTCGACCTCCGCCTGTTCCAGGCTGAAGCCGCCACCGCCACAGGCGGCAAGCGGCAGGATGACTATCACGATCATGGCTTTGGCGCTGGCCGAAGCGATAACGCTCCATTGCCCACTGTCAAAAGCTTGCGCGATACGCGACAATCGGCAATCTCCCCAGCCGGCGACAAATTTGGGAAAACTATGAGCGAAACCGGGTTAACAAGCAGTGACTTTACCGAAGCGGCGGAGCCGTTCCGGCTTTTTGCGGCGTGGCTCGACGACGCGACGAAGAGCGAGATCAACGACCCCAACAGCGTGGCGCTGGCGACGGTCGATGCCGAGGGCATGCCGAACGTGCGCATGGTGCTGCTCAAGGGGTTCGATGAGGGCGGCTTCGTCTTCTACACGAATTTCGAGAGCGCCAAGGGTCGTGAGATTCTTGGCAGCATGAAAGCAGCGATGTGCTTCCACTGGAAATCTCTGCGCCGGCAGGTGCGGGCGCGCGGCCCGGTGGAGATCGTCACAGACGCCGAAGCCGATGCCTATTACGCGACCCGCCCGCGCGGCAGCCGCATCGGCGCCTGGGCCTCCAAACAGTCGCGGCCGCTGGAAAGCCGCTTCGCGCTGGAAAAGGCTGTTGCCGAATATACGGCGCGCCACGCGATCGGCGACATTCCGCGGCCAAAACACTGGTCGGGCTTCCGCATCGTGCCGCAGACCATCGAGTTCTGGCACGACCGTCCGTTCCGGCTGCACGACCGTGTCGTCTTTTCGCGCAACGCCGAGGGCGGCTGGGACAAGGTGAGGCTTTATCCGTAGGTATATCATCCCTTATCGCGTCGACGGCGAGATTGTCGAAATCCTCACCGTCATGCACGCCGCCCAGCGGTGGCCCCGGGCCTTGTAAGTCGCTTGGCACCCAGGTCAGGCCATACCGCCTGCGCCGACCCCGCCAGAACTCCCGGGCTACAGAGACCTTGTGCTTCCCACTATCACGATCTCGTGTGCGTGAAACGTTCCAGCTTGCCGCAACGAACCAGGAAAGGGCTCAACGCGCCGCTGGCGCAAATTCAGGAGGACGCAATGCATTCACTCAAGTTGGTCACGATAGCCGGTCTTGCCGGCCTTTTCGCTTCGCAAGCCTTTGCGGAGGACGCGATGGGAACAATGACGGTGATGAAGGGTGGGGAGGTCATGGCGATCATGCCCGATGGGCATATGGGCACCATGATGCCCGACGCGAAGATGAGCGCCGAAATGATGAAAATGGCGAAACCGATCAAGCATTGCATGATGTTGATGACCGACGCCAAAGGCAAGACATTCATGATCGACACGTCTTCGGCAAAGGCCCAGGCCGAATGTAAAAAAATGGCGATGTGACAAAGAGATCATGGCAAGAAACCCGCCGGTTGCTGCCGGCGGGTCCACGATGCGAGGCAAGGCCAGAGGGTCTAGGCCTTCTTCCTGGTCATGAAGGCCGTCAAGGCTGCGCGGGCCTCGTCGGATTTGAGCCGCTCGCGGAAATGCTCGCTTTCCTGGCCGATGCGCTCGACAAGGGCGTCGCGCGAGCCGCGCATCAGGTCGCGCGCGATCTTCAGCGCTTGCGGCGGCTTGGCGGCGATCTGGCCCGCCGCCGCCAATACCGATGCTTCGAGTTCCCCCTCCTCGACCACCTCGTAGATCAGCCCGGCGGCCTTCGCCCGCCCGGCCGAAAAGCCCTCGCCGAGGCCAAGCAGCGCGAAGGCGCCTTGGCGGCCGAGGATCTGCGGCGCGAGCAGGCTCGAACCGGCCTCCGGCACAAGGCCGAGATCGACGAAGGGCGTCCGGAATATTGTGCGCGGCGTGGCGAAGGTCAGGTCGCAATGCAGGTTGAGCGTGGTGCCGATGCCGACCGCAATGCCGTCGACGCCGGAAACCATCGGCTTTTCCACCTTGGCCAAGGCCATCAGGAAATCCCAGACCTCGGTACCGCCTTCGCCGCCGGAGGCGACGACCATGAAATCGGCAAGGTCGTTGCCGGACGAGAAGGCGCCGGGCACGCCGAGAAAGACATGGACGCGGACCGCCGGATCGGCGTCGCCGCCGGCAAGAGCCGCGGACATCGTCGCGTACATGGCGCGGGTCAGGGCGTTCTTCTTGTCCGGACGGTTGATACGGATGATCTGGATGGCGCCCTGGCGTTCGACGAGGATTTGGTCTGTCACGGATTGGTCCTTTGCGAATTTCGAGCCTTTGTGAATTTCGGGCGTTGCGAACGTCAGGCTGAAATCAGCGCCTTGGCGGCAACGGCAAGGCTGTCGGCGCCGCCGATGACGCGCTCCTTCAGCGCGCCCACTTCGCCAAGCAGGTTCTCGGCGAAGAAACGGCACAGCGCGATGCGGCTTTGGTCGGCAAGCGCGCCGCGTGCCAGATAGGTCCCACCAGCGGCAAGCGAGATCAGCCTGAGATAGGGTGTGGCGCCGGCCAGCGCATCGTCCGAACGGCCTTCTGCTTGCAGGTCTTGCAGGAAACGGCTCGCCTGTGACAGGTCGTCGAGCGCCTGGTCGAGGTGATCGGCGGTGCGGCCGAAGCCCTCAAGGTTCGACGCTCGCACCGCATCGGCGACGGCCTTGAGTTCGGCGATATAGCCATGCACATGCCGGCCGCCGCCGAGCGGCAGCTTGCGCGTCACCAGATCGATCGCCTGGATGCCATTGGTGCCTTCGTAAATGGGCGCGATGCGCGCGTCGCGATAAAGTGCTGCGGCCCCTGTCTCCTCGATGAACCCCATGCCGCCATGCACCTGCAGCCCGAGCGAGGCGACCTCGACGCCGACATCGGTGGAAAATGCCTTGGCCAGCGGCGTCAAAAGATTGGCGCGCTCCTGCCAGTGCTTTGCATCCTCGCTCTGCGACGCGAGATCGATGGCGTGGGCGCAGGAATAGCAGATGGCACGGGCAATCTGGGTCAGCGCCTTCATGGTCAGAAGACTGCGCTGGATGTCGGGGTGATGCACGATCGGCGCCATGCCGGCACCGCGATAGCTCGCCGCCTTGCCCTGCCGGCGGTCGTTTGCATAGGCGAGCGCCTTCTGCGTCGCCGCCTCGGCGACCGCGACGCCCTGTATGCCGACGGCAAGGCGCGCATTGTTCATCATGGTGAACATGCAGGCGAGGCCCTTGTTCTCCTCGCCGACCAGCCAGCCGATCGCGCCGGGCGTGCTGCCTTCGAAGCCATCGCCATAGATCATGGTGCAGGTCGGCGAAGCGTGGATGCCCAATTTGTGCTCCAGCCCGGAGCAGAAGACGTCGTTGCGTGCGCCCAGCGCGCCATCGTCGCCGACGAGGAATTTCGGCACCAGGAACAGCGACAGGCCGCGCGTGCCGGCCGGCGCGTCCGGCAGCCGCGCCAGCACCAGATGGATGATGTTGTCGGTGAAATCGTGCTCGCCATAGGTGATGAATATCTTTTGCCCGAAGATGCGGTAGGTGCCGTAGCCGGCCGGGTCGGCGCGCGTTCGCAAGGCATTCAGGTCCGAGCCTGCCTGCGGCTCGGTCAGGTTCATGGTGCCCATCCATTCGCCGGAGACCAGTTTTTCCAGATATCTGGCCTTGAGTGCCTGCGAGCCATGCTTGTCGAGTGCTTCGACCGCGGCCATCGTCAGCGTCGGGGCGATGCCGAACGCCATCGAGGCGGAGTTCCACATTTCGAGCGCGGTGACGCCGAGCATGGCCGGCAACGCCTGGCCGCCATACGCTTCCGGCGCGGACAGCGCATTCCAGCCGCCGCCGATCCAGCGGCGATAAAGTTCCTTCCAGCCGGGCGGGGTAGTGACGGCAGCGCCGTTGAGCACCGCGCCGTGCTGGTCGCCGACTGTGTAGAGCGGCGCCACCTCCTCGCTGGCGAAGCGGCCGGCCTCGGCCAGAATGGCGTCGACGAGGTCCTCGCCGAGTTCGCCAAAGGCGCCGGCATCGAGCGCCGGCTTCAAGCCGGCGACATGCTTCAGGGTGAAGGCGATTTCCTCGACCGGTGCCCGATACATGGCGCTCGCTCCTCCTCAGTCCAGCGGGTCAACTTAAGACCCGTGCCGATGCAAAACCATCTGCTTTTGGAATTCCCTGCCCATCATCTTTTTACGTAAACGTCAACCTTTGTCACGGGGATTTTGCAGTTGCTGCCTCGCCTGTAAAATTACGCAAAGTCGGACCACGCACTTGATCTGTACGGCTAATTCCCGTACAAGCTCAGCATCAAGGATGACGATAATGCCAAACCAACAGACCCGTACCGCTCGTCTCGAAGCTCGTATTTCGCCGGACATGCTGGACGTGGTGAAACGCGCCGCCGAAATCCAGGGCCGTAGCGTCAGCGACTTCGTGGTCGCTGCCGCTCAGGAGGCGGCTCAGCGTACCATCGAGAACACCACCATCATGCGTATTTCCGTCGAGGATCAGCGCGCCATGATGGAGGCGATTCTCAATCCGCCCGAGCCCAATGAAGCACTGCGCAAAGCTGCCGACGCCCACAAACGGCTGGTCGTCGAAACCCGGTGACTTTCGCCGTCATCATCGAACCGCTCGGCGGATCGCATGATCGCAAGGCTTTCAGCTGCGGGGTACCGGCGCTCGACCGCTACATCCGGGAGCAAGCCAGCCAAGATGTCAAACGCCGAGTCGGCAATTGCTTCGTTGCCGTGGATCGCGATGGCGGCGCGATCGCCGGATATTACAGTTTGGCGGCGTCGAGCATACCAATCGCGTCCTTGCCTGACGAACAGACAAGACATCTACCACGCTACCCGGTCCTGCCTGCGATATTGGTCGGCAGGCTGGCCGTCGATGCCCGATACCAGGGGCGGCGGATCGGGTCGGCGCTGATCGTGGATGCGCTACGACGCAGCGTTGGCGCTGCCCCGGCAGCCTTCGCGTTGATTGTCGATGCAAAGGATGACCAGGCGGTCGCGTTTTATCGCAAACATGGCTTCACCTCATTTCAGAGCCGCCCGCTATCACTGTTCCTGCCCATAGCAACAGCGTTGAAACTATTTGCCTGACAATCGCAACCTTCGCTTTCCTCTAGAGGAGCACCAAGGGTCGCTTCGCCTGCGCTCCAACTCGCCCCCTCGGCAGCCGAAGCATTTCCTTAACCATGGCGGCTCAGGATTGGACTTTGGCCAGCAAGGACCTGCTGTTTGAAAACGCCGGCGCACCCTCTTATCCGCTCAGCGCTTCTCCTTGTCGCCGCGATGACCCTGGTGCTGACGCCGGCAAAGGCCTCGGATTTCTCCGAACCGTGGAAGGATGCGGACCGGGCGCTGGTCGTCGACGCCTACGAATACAATTCCATCGACTGGACCCGGCTAGCCGCCGACAAGCGACTTGTCGGCTTCATCAACAAGGCATCCGACGGAATGCCGCCACCCTATTTCTGTTTCGGCGACGAGACCGAGATGCGGCTGTGCAAGACGCTTTGGAAGCGCCATGCGATGGCACAGGAACTGTTCCAGACGCGCAAGGTGGTGGCTAAGGCGCTGGGCCTGAAATGGGGCGCCTATCATCTCGCCCGCCCCGGCAACCCCGTGGGGCAGGCCAATAATTTCATCAATTTCGTGAAACCCGGGCCGGATGACCTGCTTGCCCTCGACATCGAGGACGATGATCCCACCCAATGGATGTCGCTCGAGGATGCCGAGGAATTCGTGCGCCATGTGCATCGTCGGGTTGGCCGCTTTCCGGTGCTCTACACCAACGGCACGACAGCCCGGCATATCGCCGGCAACAAGTATAAATACCCGCTCCTGTCCCGGCTGCCGCTGTGGTATGCGCGCTACAAGCCAGACATCGATGTGCATTTTCCGATGGGCAACTGGCAGGGCTATGCGCTCTGGCAGTTTTCGGCGCGAGCCAATTGCGGCCGGTTCCGCTGTCCTTACCGGGTCGCGGGCACACCCAACGATATCGACGTCAGCGTCGCGCCGATGAACGCGACGGAATTGCGCGCGCAGTGGCCGTTCGGCGGCCTGATCGACGTGCAGCCGGATTACCTCGCCTCGATACCGGTGCCGCTCTCACGCGAGGCCGGGCTCGCCGGCACTGCCATGACCTACGCCACCGTGGCAGCACCCGCGAGCCTCGAGCAACTGGTCGCGGTATTTAGGACGCGCTTGGCCAGGTTCAGCAGCGGCTTTCAAATGCCTGCGGCGAAGGCGGCGCCGAGCCTTCCGCGCGGGATTGCCGAATATGTTGCCTGGACGCGAAACGAAGAGCGCCTGGCATCGATGTCTGGAATTGCCCCCACCGCCGATGCGGTCAGCAGCGTCTCGACCGGATTCGACCGCGGCCTGCGCTGAGGTCGAGGGCCGCCTGAAGCGTCAGTTCGCCTGCTCGCGCGCCACGGCCAGCCAGCCAATGTCGCGGCGGCAAAAGCCTTGCGGCCAGTCGATCCGGTCGAGCGCTGCGTAAGCCTTCTTCTGCGCCTCGCCGACGGTGCGGCCGGTCGCCGTGACGTTGAGCACGCGACCGCCATTGGCGACGAGTGCGCCGCCGTTGATGGCGGTGCCGGCATGAAATATCTCGACGCCCTCACCTGCCGCCGCCTCGACGCCGCGGATGACCGAGCCCTTTTCCGGCGTGCCGGGATAGCCCCTGGCTGCCATCACCACGGTGAGCGCCGCCTCGTCGTGCCAGCGCACCGAAGTATGCGCCAACTGGCCGTCGGCGGCGGCGTTGAGCAGGACGAGCAGATCGTCCTTCAGCCGCATCATCAGCACCTGGCATTCCGGATCACCGAAACGGGTGTTGTATTCGATCAGCTTCGGCCCGTTGTCAGTGATCATCAGCCCGGCGAACAGCACGCCGGAAAACGGCGCGCCTGTTTCGGCCATGCCGCGCATGGTCGGCTCGACGATCTCGCGCATGGTTCGGTCGATCATCTCCGGCGTCATCACCGGGGCCGGCGAATAGGCGCCCATGCCGCCGGTGTTCGGGCCGGTGTCGCCGTCACTGAGGCGCTTATGGTCCTGCGCGGTGCCGAAGGGCAGCGCGGTGGTGCCGTCGCAGAGACAAAAGAAACTTGCTTCTTCGCCGACGAGAAACTCCTCGACCACCACTTCCGCCCCGGCCTGGCCGAAGGAGCCGTCGAAACAGGCCTCGAGCGCGGCCAGCGCCTGGTCAAGCGTCATGGCGACGGTGACGCCCTTGCCGGCGGCGAGGCCGTCGGCCTTGATGACGATCGGCGCGCCCGTCTTCTCGACATAGGCCCTGGCCGAAGCCAGATCGCCGAAGCGGCCATAGGCGGCGGTCGGGATGCCGTATCTGGCGCAGAGGTCTTTGGTAAAACCCTTCGAGCCTTCCAGCCGCGCCGCTGCCTTTGACGGGCCGAAGACGCGGATGCCTTGGGCGCGCAGGTCGTCGGCAATGCCGGCGACCAGCGGCCCTTCCGGCCCGACCACGACAAGATCTATTTCTTTCCCGCGGCAAAACCGGACCACCGCTGCGTGATCCGCAATATCGAGCCTCACCAGCTCGGCTTCGCGGCCGATGCCCGGATTGCCGGGCGCCGCGTAGAGTTTGGTCAGCAGCGGCGACGCCGCGATCTTCCAGGCCAGCGCATGTTCTCGTCCGCCGGAGCCGATCAGCAAAACACGCATGCCCAGATTCCTTGCCATTCCACGACCAGGACTGCGCTATTGCGCCGCGCGCGACGGGTCAAGGCATTTGGCTGCCGAAGCGGCGATTGCGCGCCGCGAGCGGGTCCGGCCCTGCTTGACGCTTGACGGCATTCGCCGCTGCTGCCACTCCAGCAAAATGGAAACCGTCCAGTCGAAAGCGGCCCAGGGCCGCGTCGCCGATGCGCCGAGCGGCCACTGGGTCTATCGCGCGCTGCCGCGGCGATTGTGGCCTTATGCGCAGCTTGCCCGGTGGGACCGGCCGATCGGCTGGCAATTGCTGCTGTGGCCATGCTGGTGGTCGGCTGCACTTGCCGCGAGCGCCTATCCGCGTCCGACGGATCCGCTGTTCTCGCTGCTGCCGTCGCCGAGGTACCTGCTGCTGTTTTTTCTCGGTGCGTTCGCCATGCGCGGTGCCGGCTGCACCTACAATGATTTGGTCGACGAGGACATCGACAACCAGGTGGAACGCACGCGCTCGCGGCCGCTGCCGGCCGGCAAGGTCACGCGCCGGCAGGCCTGGATGTTTGTTGTCGTACAGGCACTGGTCGGCCTTGCCGTGCTTTTGCAGTTCAACAGCTTCGCCATCTCGCTCGGCATCGGCTCGCTGGTCATCGTCGCCGTCTACCCATTCATGAAGCGGTACACCAATTGGCCGCAACTCGTTCTTGGCCTTGCCTTTTCCTGGGGAGCTCTGATGGGATGGGCGGTCGAGTTCGGCGATCTCGATGGACCGGCAATCATGCTCTATATCGGCTCGATCCTGTGGGTGATCGGCTACGACACGATCTATGCGCATCAGGACAAGGAAGACGACGCCATCGTCGGCGTGCGCTCGACGGCGCGCCTGTTCGGCGACAATACCAAGGCCTGGCTGGCCGGGCTTTATGGCGGAGCGCTGGTCTGCTTCGCCATCGCCGTTGCTTCGGCGCAGGCACCGGTTCCTGCACTGGCCGGGCTGATCGCCGCCGGCGCGCATATGGCACGGCAGATCGGGGTGCTCGACATCGACGATCCGGACCAGTGCCTAAGGCTGTTCAGATCGAACAACCAGGTCGGCTGGCTGATCTTCCTCGGCCTGATCGGCGGCGCGGCTTGGGTGGCGCTGAAGCCGCTGGTTTAGCGGAAGTCATTGTGGGGGCAGTCAGTAGAAGCCGCCTTTTTTCGATGCTTCGCGCTGCCCCTCATCGCCCTGCCGGGCACTTCTCCCCGTATAGTGACGGGGAGAAGGGGCCTTCACAAAGGATTTCGCCAATTTCCACGTTGCAGAAAGGGCGCCGAAATTGCGGCCAGTGTCCCTTCTCCCCGTCACTTACGGGGAGAAGGTGGCGGCAGCCGGATGAGGGGCAGCGCCAACCTTGCAAGCAGATTTCAACCTACTCCCGCGAAATGAGCTCCTCGCCGCCGATGACCAGCCTGAGGCCGAGGTCGCCGGCGCGGCGGCGGGCGAGGAAGCACGGGCGGCGCATGGTCGAGACGCGGCCCTTGCGGCGGTCCTGCGCCGGCAGCGCCTTGATGGCGGCGCCGAGCGATTCTTCCAGCGTGCGGGCAATGCCGTCGGCCTCGATCAGCAGCATCGGCAGGCGGTAGGCGTCGGCCCAGGCGCGCCAGTCGGCGGCGACGTCGTCGAGATCGTCGGCGACCAGCAGCGGCACCGACAGCATCGGGTCGTTGTGCAGAAGCTCGAGCGTCACTGTGACATTGCCATCCGGATCCTCCATTGCGCGGGCGGCGACGCCGCGAAACGCGTTGGCGGGCAGAGCGATGATCGCCGGCACGCCGCTCATCTCCAGCGTGCGGCGGATAACCGCGCCGCGCTGGTCGATGGTGAAGGTGACGTCGCCATAGTCGTCGCGCGTGGCGTAGCTCACCACCTGCGGCAGGCGGAATGGGTCGAGACGCATATTGCGCCCGGCCCAGACTGGCTTCAGTCCAGTGTTCATATCGTGCCTTTCCTGTTTCTCCTGAGAGCCGGTGTTTCCGGTTCTCCGGGCCGGTTTTCCCAGCCTCGTTGTGGAGAAACATTAGCGCGAGCTTCTTATCCTCGCGCTTAAGAAAGTCGGTTAAATTTTGCTGATCCGGGGCGGATGGTTATCGGAATGCGAACCGGCGCAGGCCGGCGAAAGGATCAGATAACCTTACCGGGATTCATGATGCCGGCCGGGTCGAAGGCGGCCTTCACCCTGCGCATCAGCTCGATCGCCGTCGGCGGCGCCGTCGCGATCAATTCGTCTCGCTTCAACTGGCCGATGCCGTGCTCGGCGGAGATCGAGCCATGAAACGAGCGCACGACGTCGTGCACGGCCTTGTTCATGACGTGGTAAAGGCCGAGAAACACCTCGTCGTCGCCGTCGACCGGCCGGGAGATGTTGTAGTGCAGATTGCCGTCGCCCATGTGGCCGAAGCAGACGACGCGTGCGCCGGGACTGACCGATTGCACGGCGCCGGCGGCCTTTTCGATGAATGGCGGGATCGACGCCACCGGCACCGAGATGTCGTGCTTGATCGAGGCACCTTCGGGTTTCTGCGCCTCGGGCAGCACTTCGCGGAAATTCCAGAACGCATCGCCCTGGGCGATGCTTGACGCGATCACCGCATCGCTGACGATCCCTTGCTCGAGGCCTGCCTCCAGCACCTCCTCGATCAGCGCCCGTGCATCGTCGGCCGAGCGGCCCGACGAGATCTGCATCAGCACATACCACGGCCAATCGCCGGCCAGCGGCCGCACTACGCCTTGTGCGTGGCGTAGCGTGAAGTCGTAGGGCCTCTGGCCGATCAGCTCGAAGGCGGTGAGCGCTGCCCCGGCACGGTCCATCGCCAGACTGAACAGCGACAGTGCCGCCTCCGGCGATGACAGGCCTGCAAACGCCACCTCGCGCCCCTTGGGCTTGGGGAAAAGCTTGAGCACGGCGGCGGTGATGATGCCGAGCGTGCCTTCCGCGCCGACGAACAGGTGCTTCAGATCATAGCCGGTATTGTCCTTTTTCAGCTTGCGCAGATCGTCGAACACTTCGCCGGTCGGCAGCACCACTTCGACGCCGAGGCACAGCTCGCGCGCATTGCCGTAAGCAAGCACGCCGGTGCCGCCGGCGTTGGAAGAGAGATTGCCGCCGATCTGGCAGGAGCCTTGCGCGGCAAGCGACAGCGGAAACAGCCGGTCGGCGGCATCGGCCGCTTCCTGCAGCGTCTGCAGGATGACGCCGGTTTCGACCGTCACCGTGTTGGACAGTGTGTCGATCTCGCGGATGCGGTTTAGCCGCGACAGCGACAGCACGATCTCGCGGCCGGACGCGTCCGGCACCTGGGCGCCGACCAGCCCGGTGTTGCCGCTTTGCGGCACAATCGGCGTGCCCGTTTCGCTCGCCAGCCGCATGATGCTGCTGACCTCCTCGACGGTCCCCGGCCTCAGCACCAGAGCCGTCCTGCCGTGCCAAAGTCCGCGCCGCTCAGCGAGGTAAGGCGCGATGTCCTGCTGATCGCGCAGCGCATATTTGTCACCGACGATTGCCGCAAAGCGCGCGACGACGGCGGGGTCGAGGTCGGGGGAAATGTCGTTCATGGGTGGAAACTATGGTGCCCAATCCATCTTGTCACGAGGGGCGATCTTGTCACGCGGCGCGGCGGCGCGCGAAAGCCGGTCGTTGATCGCCTCGCCCAGCCCTTCGAACGGGATCGGCTCGACGGCGATGGTTTTGGCGCCGCTGCGATCGAGATCCTGCAGATGAGCGAAGAGATTGCTTGCTGCCTCGCGCAGGTCGCCGCTCTCCGACAAATTGCGCAGCGCGGCTGCATCGCGCCAGCCTTCGGCACGGCTGCGGCCGAAGGCCAGCAAGGCTTCGCCCGGTGCGACCTCCGCAGCATTGAGCCGCACCGCCGCACCTGGTGCATAGTGCGCGGCGAGCATGCCGGGGGCCTCGATGCGCGTGGCGCCGCGCAGCAACTTCACCCCGGCGACCGCTTCGATCTCTTCGGCGGCAATGCCGCCCGGCCGCAGCAGCCGCAGCTTTCCGGCTTCGACCTTGAGGATGGTCGATTCCAGCCCGACCGGCGTCGCGCCGCCATCGACCACAAGCTTGATCCTGGGACCGAGGTCGGCGGCCACGGCTTCGGCCGTCGTGGCGCTGATCCTGCCCGAGGAATTGGCGCTGGGCGCCGCAAGCGCGCGGCCGAACCTGGCGATCAGCTCGCCGCCAAAGCCTTTCGGCATGCGCAGCGCGATGGTGTCCAGGCCGGCGGTGACCAGCGGATGAATGCCGTTGCCGGGCCGTTGCGGCAGCACCAAGGTCAGCGGCCCGGGCCAGAATACCTGCGCCAATTTTTTCGATAGCGGATCAAACAGCGCGATACGCTCGGCCATCGCCGGATCGGCTATATGGGCGATCAGCGGGTTGAAGCGAGGTCGGCCCTTGGCTTCGAAGATACGAGCCACGGCAACGCCATTGGTCGCGTCGCCGGCCAGCCCATAGACGGTCTCGGTCGGGATGGCGACGACATCGCCGCTCTCGAGCAGCGCCAACGCCCTTTCCATCGCCTCGCCGACGGCACGAATTTCAGCCACTGTCGTCACCTCACGGATGCGGCTGCCTAATACGGTGACGCCGGGCGAGCAAGCCCGGCGTTGGCGAATCGCAAATCGTTAAAATGCTATGTTTCCCCGCAAGCCGGCATCAATTGCCCTCGGCTAGGGTGCCGTCTTGTTGGGCAAGGGGAATTGTCATGCTTTCGATGCGTATCCTTGGAGCGCTTGGTCTGGCGTTTATGGCCGGCACGGCACAGGCCTCGTCGCTCGTTATTCTCGGGCAGACGACGGCGACGCCGTCGGTGGTAAGTGCCAGCGCGCTCGAGCGGGCGAAAACACCGTCGATCGTCGCGCTCGGCGAGAAGCTGCCTGACGTCAATGAAAACGTCACCGATGAAAAGGTCGCGGCAATCCCGAGCCAGCCGAGTCATGGCTTCACCGGAAGCCCGATGATCATTCGCGGCGGTATCGTCGGCGATGCCTTTGCAACGCCCGCACCCAAAGCCGCGCCGGCCACCGCTGCCGCGCCCGCCGCGGATAGCAAAGCCGACCCAAAGGTCGCCAGCAAAACCCCCGAGCCCGCAGCGCCGCAGCCAGCGCCGCTAGCAACTCCCGACCAGCCGAAATAGCGCCTGAGCAGCGCCGGAAACCAGGGCCGCGCGAAAGCGCCGCCCTGGTTTACTGACTGAAGCGGCGTGAAGTCTCAGGCCGCTTCTTCTTCGTCCGTATCGTCGGCGTCGTCCGATTCGTCGTCGTCAGCGTCTTTTTCGCCGGCGGCGCTTTCGGCCTTCACGCTGTCCTCGTCGTCTTCCTCTTCGTCTTCATCGTCGTCGTCGTCCGAGAGGGTAGCCGACTTATCGTCTTCAGTAGCTTCCTTGTCGGTGTCTTCATCGTCGCCGTCCTCGTCATCCGACAGATCGGCAGCCTCGATGGCGGCGGCAGCGGCCTCGTCGAGCGTCGTTTCGGAGGTGGGTTCAGGCGTCTCGGTCTCTTCTGTCACTTCGATGTCGTGAGCGGCATTCATGGGAAGCCTCCGTGGGTTGGAAACACGTCTCTTTTGCCACGCTGAGATCATCGGCATATGACTGTAAGCCGGCTCGAATGGCCGGTAAGCGATGATTTTTTCGCGGATGTCAGCCGGCTATCTTCGAGAAGTCCGCGACCCGGTCGGTCGCCGCGCGGATGCGGGCGAGCAATGCCAGGCGATTGGCGCGCACCGCCTGGTCCTCATCGTTTACGAGGACTTTCTCAAAGAATGAATCAACCGGCTCGCGCAACACGCTAAGCGCCAGCATGGCGGCGGAAAAGTCTTCGTTTTGAATTGCTTCGCCGGCTTGCCTCTCGGCCTGATTCACCGCGGCAAACAGTATTTTTTCTGCGTTCTCCCGGAACAGAGCCGGCTCAACATGGTCGGCGATCGTCGTTTTCTTCTTTTCCTCGGCGGTGAGAATGTTGGCCGCGCGCTTGGTACCGGCAAGCAGGTTCCTGCCGTCCTCGGTATCAAGGAATGAGCCGAGCGCTTCGACGCGGCGTACGATTTGCAAGAGATCGTCGTTTTGTGATTGGCCAATCTCCCCCCTTGAGGGGGAGATGCCCGGCAGGGCAGAGGGGGGTGCCTCGCGCCGAGAGGTCGGCGGGACAGCGCCCCCCTCTGTCGGCTGCGCCGACATCTCCCCCTCAAGGGGGGAGATTGGCGCGCTTCCGCCACTCGCCAGAACGGCATCGATGAGATCGTGGCGAGCGCCTTGATCGCGGAGATAGACCTTCAGGCGGTCGTGGAAGAAGGACAGGAGGTCGCGATCTGCGTCGCGGCTAGGCTTCTCATTTTCGAATGCACCGGTTTCAAATAGCTGTTGGCACAGCGATCGCGAGAATGTTGAAAAGGGGAAAGGTACTAATATCCCCGCTATTTGCACCGTAATTCCCGTTTCAGAGTTCATAACGCGCGGCCAAATTTCGCCTTTGTGCTCAAGCCATTCACGAAGTTCGCTAGGGGACAAATCGCGTCGCGCAATTTCGCGTGCAAGCATTGTCTCGTGTTCGGCGTAGCTTTGTGCCGCAGTGTCGATCAGATCGAAAAGGCGGAGAGTTAACCCATTCTCCAACACCAGTCGCACCATACCCAGCGCAGCTCTCCGCAGCGCATACGGATCTTTCGATCCCGTCGGCTTTTCATCAATCGCCCAGAATCCAACCAGCGTATCCAGCTTGTCGGCGAGCGCTACTGCGATCGAAACCGGATCGGTGGGAACACGATCTGACGGTCCCTGCGGCTTGTAGTGTTCCTCGATCGCGGCGGCGACGGAAGGATGCTCGCCCTGCAGCAGCGCGTATTTGCGGCCCATGGCGCCTTGCAGTTCCGGGAATTCGCCAACCACTTCGGTGGTGAGGTCGGCCTTGGCGAGCACGGCAGCGCGGCGTGCGAGCGCGGGAATCTCCCCCCTTGAGGGGGAGATGTCGCCGAAGGCGACAGAGGAGGTCGTCTCGCGTGGAGCGCCAACTTCCTCTTGCTTCGAAACGTCAGGTCGCGTCGCGGCAGCCGAGGCGACCCCCACTGGCCTACCGGCCATCTCCCCCTCAAGGGGGGAGATCGACTGCGCCACGATTGGTGCCAGTTCTTCGGCCAACCTGGCAATCCGCTCCACCCGCTCGCCTTGCGTGCCGAGCTTGGCGTGGAAGGTGACGCCGAGGTGGTCGAGGCGGGCCATGCGCTGGTCGAGTGGCTTGCTCAGGTCGAGTCCGAACTTTTCCGCCGATGCCTGCAGCTGGTCAAGATCCGGCAGGTCGCCCTGGTCGGTTTTCCAGAAATAGAGTGCGTCGGACAGGCGCGCGCGCACCACCTTGCCGTTGCCGTGGGCGATCTCCTTGCCGCCATCCTTGGCCTCGATATTGGCGGTCAGGATGAAGCGGTTGGAGAGAGGCGATTGGCTGATCTCCCCCCTTGAGGGGGAGATGGCCGGCAGGCCAGAGGGGGTCGTCTCGCGTGGATCGGCGACCCCCTCAGTCGCCAGCGGCGACAACTCCCCCTCAAGGGGGGAGATTTGGCGCGTCGTCACAAAACACTTCTGGTTGGCGC